>JBAXVK010000050.1:0-5545 GCA_037129175.1 Polynucleobacter sp.
TGGCCGTTAGCAGACCATCGGCGCCAAAAGAAAAGCCACCCCGCAGGATGGCTTTGGTAACGATTCTAGCAATAAGGCAGTCATCTTGCCACAGACCCATTTAAGAACTCTTGCCTTACTATTTGGCAGTATTAATACCTAGCAAGCTATAGACTCCACAATTGCCAAACACTCCAGTTGCTAGAGGAATAATCCCAATCCATGCCCACGGTCCAGTAATCCCAAAGACTGCTAAACCGATGAGAGTAACTCCAATAGTCATGCGAAGAATACGATCAGTGTGACCAATATTGCATTTCATATAAGGCCTTTCAGTAAACTTACTTGGCAGCCTTGTTAGTTGCTTTCGCTAGGCGCTGTCTTAATGCCTCATATAGGCATACGCCACTTGCAACAGAAACATTCAAGCTTTCGACTACACCCTGCATTGGGATGCGTACGAGCTCATCACAGGTTTCTTTTGTGAGGCGTCGCATACCCTCACCCTCTGCTCCCATCACTATAGCAATGGGGCCAGTGAGATCAAGGTCATAGATGGATTTTTCAGCTTCATCATCTGTACCGATTAACCAGACGCCTGCCTCTTGCATCTCCTTCATGCTGCGCACGAGGTTAGTCACAGTAATTACTGGCATCACTTCAGATGCGCCACTAGATACCTTGCTCACCGTTGCATTAATAGATGCAGAGCGATCTTTTGGAATCACTACGGCATCAACTCCTGCGCCATCTGCTACACGTAAGCAGGCACCAAAGTTATGGGGATCAGTAACTCCATCTAAAACGAGAAATAAAGGTTTCTTCTGCTCACTCTCAGCATCCTCAACCACTTCAGTGATAGTGCGAGCAATCGTCATTTTTTCAGCTAAGGCTACAACCCCTTGGTGACGATCATGACCAGTGAGTTTATGTAAGCGTTCAGAATCAGCAGCATGCAAGCGCTCACCCAAAACCTCTTCGGCCTGCTTTAAAAAATCACCCATCCGCCTATCACGACGACCTGGGTCAAAATACACAGCCTTTAGACTCTCTGGGTCAACACGTAAGCGCGCTTGAACCGCATGAAAGCCAACTAATATTTGTTTCATGTGTTTTATTTATTCTTTATTTACGGCGGGCGTTGGTGCTGCGTACTGGCGGCTTAGTGCCAGCAGGCTTACCAACAGACCTGCCAGGCTTTGATTTACCATTCTTGCGGCTAGCTTTGCTCTTGGATTGATTGGCACTTAAATTACCTGCAGACTTAGCGGCATTTACATTAACACCACCAGGTTTTTGTGGAACCTTGCTTTCTGGCCTACTCTTCTTAGATGCGGCTTTCTTATTAGGTCTTCCAGTATCAGTGGCTAGTATTAACTGACGACGGCTAGACGAGCCGCCCACTTCTGCACCGATCGACTTCACTAGACTAAATTCAATCTTGCGGGCATCCAAATCAACGCGACTCACTAAAACATGTAAACGATCACCTAAACGATAACGAATACCAGTTCTCTCTCCGCGCAACTCTTGACGAGCCTCGTCAAACTGGAAGTAATCACCACCGAGTTCAGTGACGTGAACCATCCCTTCTACAAAGAGGTTCTCGAGCTGAATAAATAATCCAAAGTTAGCGACACTCGTTACTGTGCCAGCATATTCCTGACCTAAATGGTCACGCATGTAATAACACTTAAGCCAAGCCTCGACATCACGTGAGGCTTCATCAGCACGGCGCTCATTGGATGAGCAATGCACGCCCAGCTGACCCCAAATAGGCAAGGCAGCATTAGCGCCTTTTGGTGGTCTAGCTCCTTTGGCCGTATTCGCCTTAGCGTCACTATGAGACTTCTTGGCATTAACTGCGTTCTCACGACCCTTACCTTTGCGAGGTAGAGTCAAATTGAGTGGAACAGTTGGTGACAATGCCGGAACATATGCTTTCTTCTGCAAGATAGACTTAATCACACGGTGCGTAAGCAAGTCAGGATAGCGGCGAATTGGGCTTGTGAAATGAGAGTACGCGGGGTAAGCCAAGCCAAAGTGACCTTCGTTGTCCGGCTGGTACATCGCTTGCTGCATAGAGCGCAAGACTACTGACTGCAACATATTGACATCAGGACGGTCTTTGATCTCGCGCATCAATTTTGCAAAATCACGTGGTTTTGGTTTTTCACCACCACCCAGAGAAAGGCTTGAGGTTCGTAATACTTGGCGCAGAGTCATTAACTTCTCTTCAGAAGGCTCTCCATGAACGCGATACAGACTTAAGTGTTTATTTTTATCAATGAAGTCAGCAGCACAAACGTTTGCTGTCAACATGCACTCTTCAATTAAGCGGTGCGCTTCATTACGTAGGCGTGGTTCAATCCGCAAAATCTTGCCTAGCTCATTACTGATGATCTGAGTCTCAGTAGTTTCAAATTCGATAGCGCCGCGCTTTTCGCGAGCAGATAACAAAATCTTATATAAGGAGTAAAGATTTCCTAGTAGTGGACTGAACTCAGAAAAACGCGCAGCCTCAGGCCCCTTGCTATTAGATAGAATCTCCCAAACAGTGTCATAAGTGAAGCGCTGGGCAGAATGCATTACTGCAGGATAAAACTGATAGGCCAACACAATGCCGTTGTTATCCACTACAGCATCACAGACCATACACAGACGATCTACATTGGGATTTAGCGAGCAAAGACCGTTGGAGATTTTCTCGGGAAGCATCGGAATAACACGCCTTGGAAAATAGACCGAAGTAGCGCGCAACAAACCCTCATCATCCAAGGGGTGTCCAGGCTTTACATAGTGGGAGACGTCGGCAATACCGACAATCAAGCGCCAGGCTTTGGTTTTACCATGCATGATCGGCTCGCAATACACCGCATCATCGAAGTCTCTGGCATCAGCACCATCAATGGTGACTAAAGGGATATCTCGTAAATCAACACGGCCCTCTAAGTCTTCTTGCTGCACAGAATCTGGCAGTGCAGCAGCCTCTTTCATGGCAGCAGCTGAGAACTCATGTGGCACGCCATACTTGCGGACAGCGATTTCGATCTCCATACCAGGATCGTCAATCTCACCCAAGACTTCAACTACACGACCAAGGGCTTGGCGATAGCTATCCGGGTAGTCAATGATCTCCACACTCACTACTTGACCTAGTTTGGCCTGACCTTGCCCTTTAGGAGGAATCAAGATGTCATGGCCAATCCGGTTATCTTCAGGCGCGACAATGAGTACGCCGTTTTCATTGAGAAGTCGACCAATCACGACTTTGTTTGCATGCAGTATTACTTCGACAATCTGTCCTTCTGGGCGACCACGTCGGTCTGTTCCTAATACTTTGACATTAACTCTATCACCGTGCATGACGCGAGACATCTCTCGCTCAGAGAGAAAAACGTCTTCACCACCATCATCGGGAATTACAAATCCAAATCCATCTCGGTGGCCTTGGACTGTCCCTAAACGGTCAGCCTCACGCGGCACCAAGTCTTTTGCTTTACGCATTTAATTCCTTCGGCAATACATGCCCTTGCTATATCTATTGATATCTATTTTTGTTATGAATAAGCCTACTGTATCAAACCATTGAGTCTGTAGGGAAAAAGCCAAATTAGCTCAGAAATGCCTCTGAAACAGCCATCCCTCTATAATAGAGGCATGCCCAGGTGGCGAAATTGGTAGACGCACCAGCTTCAGGTGCTGGCGATCGTAAGGTTGTGGGGGTTCGAGTCCCTTCCTGGGCACCAAACAAGGTTTAACGGCGCTCTACGCCAGTTACTACGTACTTATTGTATCGAAATCCAACCGTTTCTACATAAAAATACATAAGTGACATGGGGGCGTCTTCACAATGATCAACCCCAAAATTCAGGTACCACACCCCCATGACGGTGGCCCCAACCAAGAAAGCAAGTTAATCAATTTCCTGTGGGAGTTTGGGTCTTTTGCTGGGGTAGAAGCTTAATATTAATACCCTAAAAACTTAAATTCCTATTTTATTTTTTGCAATTTTTACAGAATTATCTTGCAGCTATATTCATTCAATATGCCGTCATCAAAAAAGACTCTAATCCTCAATCGTGTGACTGCTTACGCCCTAAGAGACAGTTGCAGATAACAAAATCAGCTGAAGATGGTTTAAATGTTTCTTGGTCAACTCATTAAAAATTAAACCTGGGACTAAAGGATTATGAGAGCAGACACCCAAGGTAGACCCCTATAAACAGGGGATCTGTGGGTGGTCAGCGTCGGTGTGTAAGCAAATGTGTAAGCAAATTCATGGATTTAAAGGAAGTGGTCTCTCGGTCTTTGGTTTTCGAAACCACAGGAATTTTGGAGCAACCATCTAACACCTCGTTGCTCTAAATCGTTTTTGCATGGAATTGACAGGCGTCACTTTAAGTAACGCTTGAATTACTGATTTTAATTAAGGATTGAATCTAGACTTTAGCGGACACTGTCTCCGTTAGCACGATTCGAACGTGCTACCTGGGCCTTAGAAGCTGGAAAAATGAGCCCGAACAACAACAGAAACAATGGTTTTAAGGTGTTTACGTTTGGTGTGGCATAGGCGCTGAGATCTGTGGTTTAACGTGGAATGGGTTAGATACGACTTGGCATTGGAAGGCCGTTGAAAGGACAGAGATGGAATTTATCGGGTTAACCGACAAATTAGAAAGCAAACATCCCTTGCCTTACTATCTACCAAATAATCCTCCGAATCAAAATTCAGAGGATTATCTTTTCTATCGATCTAGCTGCTGTAAGAGTTAGGCTTTTCACCTAAATCTAAGCGTTTATTAATTTCATCGATCACGGGCAATAAATCTGCAACGGAATCAATCACAAAATCAGGCTGCATTTCTTGCATATTCGCTCTCACAACATTTTTCAGGCGATCAGCTTCACCAACTGGCAATACCTCTAACTCATCAAGAGAAAGCCCAAGGGTATTTCCACTAACTGCGACGCCAACAGTCCAGCAGCCGAATGACTTACCCTCTTCAATCCCTGGCTGCGTATCATCTACCTTAATGAATGAAAGCGGGTTATCCAAACCTAGTTGTCTGGCGCATTTAATCATCATTTGAGCTGATGGTCGACCCAACGGAGTATCTCCTGAATAAGAGAAGACATCAACTTCATACCCTTGTTCTTTAGCTATTGGCAACAATAAATCTAAGAGCTCTCTGGTATATCCAGTTGTTGAACCAATTTTAATGCCACGCCTACGCAATACTTTGGCTAGTGTGGCTACTCCTGGAATTAATTGACCACACTCCAGAATGTTTACCTTATTCATCGGTACAAAAACATCTAACAGCCGATCAACATCAGCATCAGTATGAGATATTTCATGAATCTCAAGCCATTGACTTTGAATTTCAGGAAGATTCAACAAGAAATTGATATGCTCCCATTTGCTTATTCCCATTGGAATGCGGGCTTGAGCAATAGTCATCTCAATGCCCTCAGACTCGAATAATTTGACGAAAGCACCCATAGGAGCTCTGCTGCCATAATCGACCGTCGTGCCGGCCCAATCAAAAATAACTGCTTTCAC
>JBAXVK010000051.1:0-5103 GCA_037129175.1 Polynucleobacter sp.
GTCAATTTCTTTCCGAGTTCGGAATCCGATCCATGTCGCGAGCGCTTGAAAATGATCCTTATGTGTTTTGGCATGATGGAACAAGTATGTCCGTGCGCTATTGTCCGGGCGAAAGTGCGACAGGCGCGTTTGGGGGTAACAGTAATTGGCGCGGTCCGATTTGGTTCCCAGTCAATTTCCTGATCATCGAAAGTCTTCTTCGATTTCACGAGTATTACGGCGATGACTTTAAAATTGAATGTCCAACCGGATCGAAAAATATGATCACGCTTGAAGATGCCGCGAAAGAAGTCGCGAATCGACTGATCAAACTTTTCCGTAAAGACGAAAAAGGGCGACGTCCATCGCTGGGAGACCATCACAAGATGCAAGAGGATCCAAACTTCAGTGAACATATTCTCTTCAACGAGTATTACGAAGGGAACACCGGCCGCGGATGTGGCGCTTCGCATCAAACTGGTTGGACGGCGATGGTTGCGCATCTCATAACGCAATTCGGGTCGACCGCAACGAAGACCACCAAAGCATGAATCGAACATCGGGAACACTTTCTCGATTTTGTGCGAGCGCAGCAGCTTTGAGCAGTATCGGATTCTTGGTTTTTAACTTTTTCGCTAGTGCATACAAAGGAATAGAGTCGGATCTTGTTTTGGTCTTCGCTGCAAGTCTTCTGATTCTGAGCGCACTGATTGTTGTTCTCCCAAATTGGAAGTGGTGGACAATTGTGGCTCGGATGCTTTCTATCGTGCTTTTGGTTGCAGCATGTGTTGGAGTCGTCATTCCAAACACGCTTGCAAGTCCTGGGCTGAAAGCCGCGTTGGAGTTGCTTGCAATTGCCTGTGTCACAACAACAATGCGAACAACCGCTGGACGTTGGCTTGTCGCACTTCCGTCAAGCGCGTTGCTTGGATTATTGCTGTATGCAAGTCTTGCCCCCGATGCGCCACAATTCGGTATCCGCATTGCTGACAAACTTGCAGAGATTGACACATATGCCAAAATTGTTTTTGCGACCGCTGGCTTGGCTCTTCTGATTCGTGCTTGGATCGATGCTCCTATCCGAAGCCTACGGATGCCAAACTGGATCGGTCTCTCCGTGAGCGTAATTTGTATTGCTCTTTCATTCTGTGCATGGCATTATTTATTCAATTTCGAGAAAGCCAATGCGCAGAGAAATGAGCAAAATATTCGCTATGTCAACGAAGTCGTCAGCTTTGCAGCCAACTTTGGATTTGACCGGATCACAAAGGATCTTGAAAATCTCAAAGAAAAATTTGCCGCCTATACAACATCCAATCAATCTGGTGTTTTAGAAAATGCCAAAGACATTATCAAAACCACTCCCGCCGTCATTGCCATTGGGTGGGAAAGAAGGGACGATCGCATAAATTGGATAGAAATTTCAAGCCAACTCTCAGACCAAAGCAAGCTTGATATACAGAAATTAGTTGTCAGCCAACTCGCCGTCGAAAACGCAGATAAAAAGAACGCAGTTATTGTAGATAGATCTGTTGAACTCGATGGGAACAACGAGACGCTCTTGCTGACTGCTCCTCCAGAGAAAGATGGAGAGTATGTCATGCTCTTGAACATCGGAAAGATGATGAACCTCATCGAGAGCACCTTTGCGAAAGGATTTGAGTCAGAGATTTATCTACACGGCAAATTTCTCTGCGAACGGGGTGGCGATACTGGTCCAAGTATTGGCGGTAACGGTCAAGAATTTTCACTGGGTGGCGACTCCCTTGAACTGAGACTGCAACAAAATCTTGGTGCATATTCTGGACTTTCAAATATTTATCCATCATTACTTCTGGGTCTCAGTTTGTCCGCATCCGTTCTGCTTGGTCTCACATTATTCTTCGCCCAATCTTCTGCGCACCGCGCCAATCTTTCTGCGCGCTCACGAAGTCAGCTGGAACAACTTATAGAGGGGGCGAAACAAGTTGCAATTGTTGCGACTGATCGATTCGGTCTCATCACAATCTTTAATCAGGCGGCAGAGCGACTCTCTGGATGGAACGCAACAGACTTGCGGCAAAAACGTGACGCAACTTGCCTGTTTGATAGCGATGAATTGAACGAAATCGTTCCGTCCGCATCAGGTCCGACTACGTTTGCAACGCTTGCAACATTGGCGAATGATCAACGTGCGCACGAACGGGATTGGACATGGAAAAGACCCGATGGCGGGCAACGCCGCATCAATCTCGCTGCAAATCCATGGCGCGATTCCAATGGAGACTTGGTGGGATATCTTTTCGTCGCAGTCGATGTGACTGAACGCGAATCGGCGATGCGCGCACTCGACCACGCTCGAAAAATTGCTGATCGTGCGAATAATATGAAGAGTTCATTTTTGGCCAATGTCAGCCACGAAATTCGAACTCCCATGACTGCGATTCTTGGATTTTCGGATCTCTTGGTCGAAAGCAAATCCAACTAAGTAGAGCGAATTGAGTTTGCTCAAATTATTCGAAAGAATGGCGAGCATCTATTGGCAGTGCTGAACGACATTCTGGATATTTCTAAGATCGAAGCTGGGCGCCTTCGAATTGAAATGCTCGAAGTTCGACTTCCAGAAATCGTCGATGAAGTCATTCAATTGATGCGGCTTCGGGCGAGGGACAACTCGCTCGAACTGACGGTGAATTACGAAAACGATGAAACGAATCGTCTCGTGCGAATGGATCCGCTACGCGTGCGACAAATCTTGGTCAATCTGATTGGGAACGCAATCAAGTTCACAATGCGCGGCAGCGTCACTGTTTTGCTGCGTGCCCATGTGGAAGAAAACTCGCTTGTCGCTGAGATTGAAGTACGAGATACAGGAATTGGCATTTCTGCCGAGCAAATTCAAGTTCTTTTTCAAAGTTTCGAGCAGGGTGATTCCAGTACTGCTCGTCGATTCGGAGGAACAGGACTGGGGCTGGCAATTTCACAAAGGCTTGCGCGAATGCTTGGTGGGGTGGAAATTACTGCTACGACAAGGCAGCATGCCACGGAAATGCTGAGCAGGGGATGACCGGAAAAAAGCAAAATCCGTGCTGCACTGAAAGACGATAAACCGAGATTTTCCATTAGAACTTTACGGAGGCGGATAAATTGGTGCAAATGTGGCGGGCAAATCAAAGGTTGTTGAAGCATCCCACAATCCCTGCATCCACGCGCGCTGTTGCATCGCCAAGGCTAGATTCAAGATAGGCTTTCGGCCTTCGGTGGTGATGTAAGCGGCCTTCGCGAATAGTTTGTAGCGCAGCGTTTGCAAAGTGTGCTGGACGGAGGTGGAAGAGTGTTTGACCGCACTTGTTTTGAGCAGAACCTGTCGCAATAGACTCATCAGGTTGTACGCCAACATGACCGTATTGAGCGCGGCCTCGGTCGCCCAGAAATATTTCATGTTAAAGCTGTCCGCCGCAAAATCATATTTGAGCTCTTTAATCCGGTTCTCGCAGTCGGCGCGCCCGCGATAGAGGCGCCAGATCGCCTCGGCTGGTAAATCCAGATCCGTCACCAGCGCAGAAAAGCGCCACTTGCCGATTACCGGATCATCAGCAAACAGGTTCAACGTCTTGCCCTTCGGTGCTGCGCGTTGGTCGATGTGCTGGCGGATCCCGACCACCCAACGCGGCTTGCTCCATGTATTAGCCTGATAGGCAAAGCGTGTCAGTTCGATGCCCTCGACAGGTTTGCCACGCTCATCTTGCAGCCCCCACCAACCTTTGGCGTTCACCAGCGCGCGTTGCAAGGGCTGATTCTGACGCAGTGCGATGATGTGATGGAGCTGTTGTTGATCGAGATGATCCAGAAAAGCACTGTCGCAAAATCCGCTATCGGCGCGCAGCAGCGACACGCGTTTGTCGCCCAAACGGTGCCGGGTATTGGCCAGGAATGCCTGCACATTGTTGGCCGAACTGCTGTTGCCCGGACGTAGCCAGCAATTGGCAATCATGCGCGTGTCGGCGACAAAGGCCATCAAGGGATGGTGGCTGGCACGTCCGCGTTTGGCCGGGTTGTAGCCACGTGCAGCGCCTTCTTGCGCACCGTAGCGGGTCATCACGGTGGAGTCCAGATCGAGCGTGATGCCATTGATGGACAATTGACCGAACATCCAGCGGTACAGGCTGTCCATTACCGACTCATTCGTGCCTTGCGTAAATTTGTTGAACAGCCGCATGACGGCCTTGAAGTTGGCCATGCGCTTAAAGCCAAAAAGTCGTTTCAAAACCGGGTCATGGCGGGTGACTTCAGCATGCTCAAAGCGATTGGCACCACACCAGACTGAGAGCATAAATTGGGTGATGAGTTGTTCTGGGCGATAGCCGCGATTGCTACCCGGTTGGGGCAACTGGGCAGCAGCAAGGGCGGACTCGACACCAAGATGGTCGAGCATGCGTTTCATCAATCCCATGCCGCCCCATGCGGTGATTTCCTTGTCGGTGAAACGGAGGTCAAATTCCATCATTGCCCTGCACGGAAATCGCGATCACTCAATTTAGCTGAAAACACCCTAACCGTCCTGAAAATCAATTACTTGCGCTAATGGCTTCCATTAGAAATCGGGGCTAATGGAAAATCTCGGCTAAATGTAAGGTCGGAGAGATATTACGTAGGGCGAAATAAGCGTAGCTCATTGCGCCGGAGGGGTTTCTGGTTCAGGTGACGCGGTGCTTAAAGAGCAAAGTCGCCGAGGGTGGCCCGGCGGCCAGTTACTTTTCTTGAACCGTCAAGAAAAGTAACCAAAAGAAGCCGGCCCCTGGTTCGCCGGTCCTGCGGACTGCCCTGTGCTGCTCGCCCTGTCGGGCGGCTGCGCAACTCGCCCTCGCAAGCGAGGGCTCAGACAGTGCTCGCCGACTGCCCCCGACAGGGCTGCGCTGCTCGGCGGCTCTCAAGGGGAAGCGAAAACCAGGCGTAGGCGAAACCTTCAGGCCCGTTTCATTGCGTGGGCGGAGTCCCTTGTGAGACGCCGAGTAACGCAAACGAATCTGGGGGTGTCGGCGAGGACTGTCTGAGCCCTTGCCGCAGAGCGGCAAGGGCGAGTTCCGCGGCCGCCAGATTCGTTGAGTAACGCAGGGAACCCCCGTAGGGGGCGTCTCACCAGGG
>JBAXVK010000052.1:0-5081 GCA_037129175.1 Polynucleobacter sp.
TGGGTCGCATTACTGATTGGAATAAAGCAAAGTTGGGTGCCAATTGGAATGATGCGAGCCATGGTGGTGCAAACGATCCTGGCGTCACTTCAGTAAAGAAAATATTTACTTATTACAAGCACTTCGGCATCTCTACAGAGATCATGGGTGCTAGCTTTCGCAATACCAGTCAGATTCTGGAGCTGGCAGGCTGTGATTTATTAACCATTAGTCCAGAGCTATTAGCTGAGTTACAAAGCGGCACGGGCACAGTGAGTAAAAAACTCGATGTAAGCAATACGCATAGCGAAACTATCGTCCCATTAAAGCTAGATGAGTCGAGTTTCCGCCTGCAATTGAATAATGATGCGATGGCCACTGAGAAGCTGGCGGAAGGAATTCGTAATTTCTGTATTGATACCGAAAAGCTAGAGGCACTGCTGACTAAATAATTAAAATTAGGGCTGTGACTTATTAAGTGCAGAGCCCTCTTGATGCAGAACCGTCCTTGTAATGGCAGCTACCGACCCAAAACGGTCGATCGTAGGCAGTAAAACTAACAGAGTTGACTTAAATTTAGAAACTTTTATAGGGTTAGCTATTCTTCTTAAACCACGATTTAACCGACTGAAAATTTACAGATCCAACTGTGATCTCTTTCTTGCCAGCTTTATCTATGAAAATAGTAATTGGCGTCTCCCCTCTCCATTTGGGGTCGATCTCATAGCGCAAACGCTCATCAAAGCTACTGGTTATGTAGTAATTATTTGCATTACCTAAATTAGATTGCCTCAACATCTTGCGAATCATCTCAGGCGAAACATCATCTACCTGAATAAAAACAACCTTAGCATCTTTATCAGACAACAAAAATTTACTCCATTGCGGCATCTCTTTGACACAAGGGGCACAAGTAACGCCCCAGAAATGAACAGCCATTGGTTTTCCATTAGCTAAATTCAATATAGAGCTCCAGTCACCTTTTTGATAAGGCTTGAGCGAAATCTCATCTGCATTCACATAAGTAGATATGCATAATAAAGTAGCAAATACAGTCAGAATCTTTTTCACTCAATCTGTCCAATCTTAGTTAGCTGATAACCGTCAGCCCTAGTAAGCCAAGATAAAAATACTTGGTTACCTTGTGAAATCAAAAGAGGATGATCAGAATAATCAGCAGTTTTAGAAAGTATCGCTTCTTTTGACCAAGTTTTTCCATCATCACCTGATTGTTTCATCACCACTACTGTATCGTGACCATCAAACTCTTTCCACACAAGCCATACATTCTTTCCCAATGCCAGAAGATATGGTCTGGATGTGCTTGCATCTACCTTTCCCAAGCGCATAGGCTCAGAATAGGATGCGCCTTCATTATGGGAGTTTGCATAAAACACGCCGGCTCTATTAGCACCCTGTGTGAACCATGCCGTGTGAATAGTTCCTTGGCTAGAAACTGCTATGGCAGGGCCATGATGTGGGCAAGCATCTGTTTTCCATCCATCATTAGCAATACGCCTAATCTTGTCAGGACCATTGCTTGAAATAATTTGGGAAGCATGGTCTCGAACGCCGCCCGGAAATATCGCCCTATAGATGATGACTGGTTGATTCTTTTGATTCAAACTAACCCCAATTCGACAGCACTCGCAACTATCTTCATTGGCAATGCGCTCAGTTTGAAAAGTTCTGCCACTATCAAGAGAGTTTGAATAGGCAATTGAACCACCTAATTTCTTTTGTCCACTCTTGTTTGAGGCAGCTACTAGGCGTTTATCAATCCATGCAATAAAAATGTTTCCGTCTGGACGCATTAAGACCGAAGGAAATCTCTCGCTGGAGCCATTCACAACCAGTGATTCAGGAACAGAAAAAGTGGTGCCGCTATCGGTAGATCGAGCCGTATTAATTTGTGCGTTCCACCTAGAGTCTTTGAAAAAAGCATATGCGAGAAATACATTTCCTTTGGCATCAGAAACGATTTGTGGGCGAGCGTCTCCACCAGCATCTAAAGACTTGCCATGCTCTGCCACAACTGTTGGCAAAGAAAATGTTTTGCCCATATCCACTGATTGAGCAACAGATACTTTTCCACCTGAAGTCCAAGCCAACAATAGCTTGCCATCAGCCCTTAGAAATGGGGTTGCAGCATTTGCACAATCTAGGCCGCTTCCCTCGCAAGCAGGAGGTTTACCCATGCTCATCTTTGACATATGGGCAGGGTGATCCATTTGAGAAAATGCAGAATTAAGCGCGAGCAATCCCAAAACGCCCAATAAGAGTGTCTTGAGATTGAGGTGATGATATTTATTCATCATTAGAAGATGATACGCGCACCAATAGTAATAGCTTGCGGCATACCAGCCTGATAACTTGTAGATTGTGTAGCCGAATTGAAAGTAATGTAATTACGATTAAACAAGTTAACAACTGATGCAAAAATAGAAGCTTGTTGAGTTAACTCATAATTTGCCCTCATGCCAACCACGGCATAAGCAGGCACTGGCAAGCTATGGCTCGTATTCATCCAAGAATTTCCAACATAGCGAACATTAGCCGTAAGACTTGCTTTTGGAATGGGATAGTATGTTATTCCAGCATTACCAATATTTGCTGGTACCCCGCCCACTTGATTTCCAACATAGGGGGCATCACTCGTAGTCGTATAGGTTAACCAAGTTCTTGTGTACGCATAACCTGCGTCAAACGCCCACTTCGAATTTAAATCATGATGAAACTGTAATTCCACGCCTTGACTCTGTAAATTCTGGTTATTTGTGTAATAACTAATAGACTTTGACACGCAGTTGCCCGCAGCAGCAGAAAGAGGATTTGCGCCATTAGTAACGCCGCAGAGACTTTGTGCCAAAGCTACATCTGATGCACTTGTAGAGCTAAGACTATATGTTGCAACAGCATTTCTCACAAAATTATTAAATGCAGTAGCCTGAAAAAAACCTTGTTTCCAGCGATAGTCAGAACCAAATTCATAACCAGTCATTGTCTCTGGTGTTAAGTAGGGATTTGCAAAAAAATTTCCTCCGCTCGATGAGGCATATGACCTAAGCGTATTGTTCATTCCTGGCGCATGGAAAGCTTGATATGCGGCAGACCTCAAGTCCCAGTCCTTAGAAAGCTTATAGAGAAGTCCTAAGGTTGGGCTTAATTGAGTCTTGCTTTGATTTGGAATATTTTGGTAAGACGGATTTGAACCATTTGCACCAGTGTTGTAGTAACTAGGCGTTTGACTAGTCCAGTAATCCACACGAGCAGCAAGAGTGGTTTCCAGCGGAATTGCTTCACTTTTTGATTTAACCTGCCCCATTAAGCCGCTAAAGTTTTGTTGCCCTTTTGCATAATTAGTAGTGCTCAAACCGCCAGTGGTGGTCAAATTGTTCCCCATGTTGGAACCAGAAACAGTTCTAACATCAACTGCCGCCACATACTGATCAATTAAACCTTTTGCTTCTTTGGTGTATTGCACTGATCCACCTAAGGTCGAATACGGATTTTGATAATTAGCACTGATGTATCCAGTTCCCGTAGCAATCCGTGCAGGATTAAGCGAAGTGCTAACTGCGGCGGCTGAACCATTTTGTTTATTAAAAATAGTGTTTTCATAATATAGATTTGCTTGAACTTTAGAGCTATCGTCTATGCGAGTGGTGGTTCCGCCTGCAAAATTTGAATCTTGCTTAAGATTAGTAGCGAATCCATAGTTGCTGGAGATATCTTGCATTGTGTGATATCCCATTCTAAAAAAACCATCAGTGCCCTGAGAAGCCTTAAAGTTACCTTGTAGTCGAATATTGGAATTTTTAGACCAAGAGGAATTTTGTCCAGAACTAATATTTGCAGGAGAGGCGGGATAAATTGTGGCTATATTTTGATAGCCCTCAGTCCCAAAATAATCGGCTGAAAATCGTAACTGAAGCGAGTCTGATGCGATGATGTCTTTTGAGGCCGAAACATTGCCGGTGCCAAATGCACCATAGCTGGCAGAAATGTCCTGCTGACTATTCTTAGGGTTTTTTGTGTTGACGTTAATGACACCGCCCATTCCATAGTTTCCCCACAAACTAGAAACGCCTCCTCGTATAAATTCCACGGTATCAATTGAAGATAGTGGCACAAGATTCCACTGTATCGTTCCATAGAAAGCATCATTCAATGGAACGCCATCTACCATTACTAAAGTTCTTGAATTACCAAGGCCGCGAACGTTAATACTTTGTCCTGTGGGATCCTTCTGGTAATAAGGAACATCATTTAGCAAAACACCAGGAGTATTTTTTAATACCTGATCAATAGTCTGATCTGGTGATGACTCTATGGCCTCTTTAGTTAAGACGGTAGTATTTAATGGAATCTCATCTAGAGGCGTTCCAGAACGAGTGGCATTCACAATTACATTAGCTAACCGCTGATCATAGTCTGGCGGAGGTGCTATCTGAGCATAGGCTTGAGATACCATTAGAGATACGCTCAAAGCTATTGGAAATATTTTTTTAGTTAAAGACAATTACTTCTCCAAATAACAATGCAGCAACGTAGTTGCCAATTACATAGCTAGGCTATGCCCTAAGAATTTTTAGGCTTGTGCTGGAGGCGCTGCTGAAGGTGGAGTTATCCAAACGCTGAGTGGTTTGGGTGATTGATAGAAAAGTCTTGGGAGCATCGCAAAGGTTTGCGGTGCTTTGAAAGTAAGATTAGAGTCGAATACTGGGGTAATGCTGCTATGTGCTAAGCAATATGGGCAAGGTTGAGTGGTATCAACTTGATGGGTCTGATCATTAGCCTGAACAGTAACCCGCATTTTGCTTCCATCAACGGAACAAATTTCCATCGAGAAGCCATGACCGCCCTTTACAAGCGATACGGCCTGAGAAATTGCTGGTGCAAGCGCACTCAGTGCGATAGCTGCGGCAGCAATCCAATGAACGAGTTTGCGATTTCGGAAATTCATTATTTTGAGATTTTAAAACACAAAAGTGTTTTACTCCCTTAGATCTATTGTTAACCCCCCAAATTACCTAATGGCTGCTCTTGGCCGTTAGCAGACCATCGGCGCCAAAAGAAAAGCCACCCCGCAGGATGGCTTT
>JBAXVK010000053.1:0-5033 GCA_037129175.1 Polynucleobacter sp.
CTCTGCAATATCCTTCTTCATCTGCAAAGCTAGGGCTTCACGCTCTTCTTTGGTCAACTTCTTTTTAGGTACTTTGAATGCCTTAATAAAAGCCTTAGCTTGAGCACTTTCTTCTCGTACCTTACGCTTAGCTTCAGCTTCTGCTTCAACAATAGCTTTTTTCATTGTGCTTTCAGCCTGTCTCCCTTTTGCTTGAGCTAATGAAAAGTGTGCAGCCAAAGCCATATTCACCGCACCATCGTGACGAATAACAGCCTTGACCTCAAGCTGACCATTAGAGAGACAAGTAGCCACAAGTACAACTTGCTTATCAACCCAATCTTCCTCTGCTTTAAATACCGCAGAGTCAAACTCAATGGTGCCAA
This sequence comes from Polynucleobacter sp., assembly GCA_037129175.1. Lineage (GTDB taxonomy): Bacteria > Pseudomonadota > Gammaproteobacteria > Burkholderiales > Burkholderiaceae > Polynucleobacter. Next base: position 366 of record JBAXVK010000053.1, read on the forward strand.
GGGAAGCATCACCTACAACTGCCTTTCCAAGTTCAGCCCGTTTAGTTACAGACAAAGGCTTGGTACCGCCCAAACGGATTTGCTCAACGCCGCCGTTCTGCTCCAAAAACTCAACTAAGTCGTCAGCAGCTACATCCTGACGCAAGGCTTCGCGCAAAGCAATGGAGTAAGCTGAAACACGACGACGATCAACACCAAATACACACTTGACCACGCGAGTCATATCATGGGTGCTAGGTGTGAAGGTGTAGCCACGCTCTGCAATGAAAGCCTCCATTGCCGCCAGCTTGTCTTTACGAGCACCTTCGCCAGGATCACGCTTCATTAACAAGTAATACTGGTAAGCCTGATGCAAGATGGAATACAAGCGATTATTGGATTGTGCGAGCTCAGTGGTTTCCCAGCTGATACGAGCTATTTCCAAGGACTTGAGCTCGTCCATTGACGGAATGTGTGCCGCTACTGTCGTGTTTGACACGACAACCGTTGTAGGCACATTCAGAGCTGCCAAGTTAATTGAAGGATTTGCTACAGTAGAATCAATGATCAAATTTGTCATGACTTGTTACCTTTCTTATTAGCGCTTCCGTATTTGCAATATGCTTTTGGTCGCGTTAGATAGATACTCGAGCCAATCTAAGGCTTCTTTTTAGGGTTTTGAAGAATATGCAACTACCTAAATCACCTGCAAAGCCAGCGCGCAAAAGGACCACTAAACCCAAGGCTGGTCAGGCGCAGTTGTTCTTCAAAGGATTGCCTGAGGATGTGCGTTTTAAGAGCTATAGCATTCCTGAGTCTTTAGAGCGAGCCAAAGGAACGCTATATGAAACTTGGTTTAATGCCCTGCAGCTATCACCGCACTACCAATTAATTTGTGAAACTTATGAATTTCCCAGCGATGAAGCAAAGCGCACATTTGAATTATTTGGTGACTTACGCAATCTCAGATTTGATGCTTGGTGGATTGAAGTGGGCTATGGCATCTTTGCTGAACAAAAGCCATTCAATAAGGTGTATGTAAACAACGAAACAGATAGCTTTGGTGAAGATGTCAAAGTGCTGCATTTAGAAATTCCACTTAATGTCTCGCCCAAAACATTGCGAGTGCAGTTTGATAACTTATTAGAGCTACACCATCCACATTACAAAGACTTTGATCGTTGGCATGCGAGCACAGCGCCTGTGCGCATGGAGTCCCGCAAGCTCACCTCAGTCTCACTCAATATTTGCCTAGATGTTTATCGCTTGTTTCTTGAAAAATCCAAGCAAGGTGAGGCGCTACTGTATGAGATAGGGGAAGAACTCAGAATTAACCCCAAGCTCAATGTAGTGCATTCAGATAGAGCTATTGAAGTTAATGAAAAACGCATCAAAATGTCTTCCGCAGTGAGTGAGTATTTAGAAAAAGCCAAGAACTTAGCGGCGCACGCTACTGAAGGGCGCTTTCCTTGCACAGACAATCACTACTGGATTGAGCGACAAACCAGAGCGCCGCGCAAATCCCGCTATGGGGATTGAACGCTCATATTAGTTCAATAGCTGCCCTTTTCATATCGTCATTCACATCAATGTATTTTTGCGTTACAGCAATACTCTTATGTCCCGCTAAGCTAGCCAAAATACGCACAGAGATGCCCTTGTTGGCCAAGGTGGTAATAAATTGCCTGCGGCCACTGTGGCTACTAGCCCCCGCAATACCCGCTCGCTTATAAAGCCAAAAGAAGTGCTGGCATAGGGTATTGGGTGTCCAGCCCAAACGCTTAGATGTGTGGAATAGGGGAATATCAGGCATGGTGATATGTCGCGTCTTGAGATACACAGCCAATTCTTCTTTTAGTTTTGCTGGCAAAAAAACAGTTCTACCGTCATTGCCTTTGGTTTGCTGTGCACTTAAACGAATTTCGCTTTTAATCGTGCCATCGTCATTTAATACATCTCCCATTTTTAATTGAGCAATTTCTTTAACGCGAAGTCCTGCCCAATATCCCATGAGCAACATTGCGCGATTACGTTCTGCATAAGTTGTGCTACTGATATAGCGTAAGACTTGTTCTAATTCATTTGTGGTGAGTGTTTTTGCCTGAGCCATTTTTGTCCTTTAGATAAATAAAACTGTGTATGCAGTTTGTATTCTTTTGCTCAAAAGGACGACCAGTTTGCGTCAAAAATAATCTTTCCAAGAATCAATGACTTAGCATTTAGCGCCACCAAAGAAAATAGCAATAATCTTTGGCAGAGCTAAATATATTTATTCAAATCGTGGGATAAAGACGACAGAATTAAGCAAATGCCTCAAATCCAAGCTACAAGCTTAAAACAGGGGCTCTCTGATACACAGCTATTTGGCGCCCCGTTTAGTTTGCGTATAGACGGTTTTTGAGGGGGTTGTAGTGTCGTGTTAAACACGACAGTAAGTTACGAAAGCATCCAATTACTTTTTGAATACTTCAGAGTGGGTTCCAATTCTAGCCAATCTCAGTTCATTACCAGCTATCTTAAAGATTAAAACGCAATCATTAGTAATGTGGCAATCACTATACCCATCGTACTCACCCTTGAGTGGATGGCTGCCATATTTTATTGGCAAAGGCTCGCCAATTAAAAGTTTAGTTAAAACTACAAGATATTCAATTTGATTGAATTTAGGACTTTGGACGATTTTCTTAAAATCTTTACCGTACTGCTTACTAGGGACTGGATTTAGCAGCATTAGCTTAGCAAGTCCTTATGCATCGCTTCTACAGTCTTATATTTTTTTAGCTTAGATTTGCTTTTAGGCAATTCAAGCTCTTTTATAGCTGCAATGGTTTTAGCATTGGGTATACGCAAGTCAAAAGGAATAGTGCCGTCAGTAGCTACACGCTTTAAAAATAGGCGAATAGCGTCAGAGACATTGAGTCCCATGGCTTCAATTACCTCCGCAGCATCAGCCTTGACTTTAGCGTCAATACGGCAACGGATATCTGTAGTAAGCATTTTGTGCTCCTTTATCTATATGCCGCTATTGTAGCTACAAATTGCTACACTGTCAAATAGTATATCTGTGGGGCTTTGGCTGTCGTGTGTGACACGACAGGGGTGGAGTGGCTATCTTCTGCTATGCAGCATCCCCACATTCATCTCAGCACGCAGCTCACTTGCATAAAACTTGTCTACCATCTCCAAGCTAGTGCGTGCATTGCGTGCCAGTGTGAGTAAATCAATGCCTTGCCCGTAAAGTAATCTAAAGGTAATTGCAGAGTGCCGTAGTGAGTAGAGCGTGCGTCTTTGTCCCTGAGTGCCAAAACGCAAATTGGTTTCTTCCAATATACGTTTAAACATTTTTTCTAATAAAAATATTGCAGACTGCCTATCTTTAAGTTGAGGTAAAAACAAGTAGTCATCTTCTTTTGCCAATCCCTGTTTAGTAAAGTAATCACATAGGTGTTCGTAGATATGTACCGCAGCTGGTAGGGTCACAATCTGTGCTTTGTGACACTTTGTTTCTGGTAGTGTTAAACGTAAGTAGCAATGCTCACCTTTGACAATAGTCACGTGCTTATGCTGTATCAATTTAATATCAACAGGACGCACAAAGCTGTTGACCATAAATCCTATTACCCACGCCATCTCATACACAATATTCGCATAGCTAGCAAACACGCCACCTTGCGTATTGCGATGGGTTGTCTTACGCCGTTTTTGTTTTGCGTGACGCATTCGTTTTGCACAGCGAAGTAACTGCAAATACTCATTCACCGTAAAGTTGCCACGTGCAGTACTAGTAATGCGAATTTTAGGAAACTGTGGTACTTGCTCAATCCATTTGTGTGCTTGCGCTGTATTGAGTATCTTGCGTAGTGCCATCATGTACTGTGACAACGTCATGGGCTTGTAGTTAAGTGTAGACAGGTGATTGAAAAATCGTTCTACCTTTGCATAACCAATATCTTCAACGCAAGTGCTTTTAAAAAACGGTAGCACTTGTTTGCGGATACGGGATTTCAGCATAACAAGCGAGTGCTTTGCAACTTCGCCTCTGTCTACACGTGCTTGTTCTGTTTGTAGCATAAGCGATGCTGCCAATTCCAAGCTGTGTGTTCTGCTTGTAATCCTATGTTCATTTACTGCACTGGCACCGCGTGCTATCAGCTGTGCATCATAAAACTCTTTTGCGTAACGTAGCGCATCACGTTTGTGTGTTGTGCGTAGTGTGCGTTTAAGTACTCTGCCATCAAAGTAACAGCGCACTTGCCAGAAGCGTGATGCATTGGTTTGAAAGATAGATAGTTTAGTTGGGTAATTTGGTACAGAAGTGATTGTGCCAACGATGGGTAGAGCGCGATTGCGAGCTACAGAAAAAATTTCATCGTTTGCTGCTACATAGGTATTCATGCAATAAGAATACTATCGCACACCAAGTTGCGCGACCAAAAATATTTTCATCATAATAAATTTCTAAAGAAACTCTAGTAGCACGTGTGATTGCGATGAATAAAAATTTTTTTGCACACAAAATCCAGTAGCAAAAAGTTGTACACCTGTATGTGTGCGACAGCTGCGAAGCTTTTACTGGCTTGGCTTTGGAGGCGATACGGAAAATTTATTTGCGAAAAAATATCACGGTTCCGCGGATGGAGATTTAAAGAATGAAAAAATCGCTATTCGCAGTTGCAGCTTTATCAGCTA
>JBAXVK010000054.1:0-4495 GCA_037129175.1 Polynucleobacter sp.
CCTACTTCCAAGGGCAGATTTTGTAGTACTCAATACTGCTCTAACTGAGGAAACCCGCTTTTTAATGGCTGATAAAGAATTTAGTCTCATGAAAAAAGGCTCCGCACTCCTCAATATGTCTCGCGGTGGATTAGTTGATCCAGCTGCCCTAGACAAAGCATTGAGAGGTGAACACTTGAGTGGCGCCATTATTGATGTTACCTATCCAGAGCCTCCCCCAGAAGATTGGCCATACTGGAACACTCCAAATCTAATAATCACCCCTCATGTATTATCCGATGACATTGAAGAATATATTCCTCGCACCTTGGAGATATTTTTTAATAACCTAAGAAATCATTTCGCCAATAAACCCTTAACGAACGTCGTTGATTTAGCTAGAAGTTATTAATAGTAATTTATACATGGCACAAGAAATTCGTCGCGTTCAAGTACATTCAATAGATGAAATTGCTAAGCAGACTCTAAAATATACCTTTACCCCATCTGATGGAAGAGCACTTCCAGCTTTCGAGCCTGGTGCACACATCGACGTATATTTGCCAAATGGTATGGCAAGGCAATACTCCTTATGCGGAAAAACTACTGATCCGTTTTATACAATTGCCGTGAAATACGAGGAGGGGGGACGTGGAGGCTCAGTTAACCTACATACCCAGGTAAAAATAGATGACTTTTTAGCTATCTCAACTCCACGCAATCATTTCCCGCTTATTGATTCGAAAAAGAAGGTTGTGTTCATAGCCGGCGGTATTGGTATTACTCCAATTTTTTCAATGATTCAATCGCTTGTGATGCAAAATCAAGATTGGGCTCTACATTATTGTGCCCGCTCGCAGGATCATGCAGCTTTTTATGAAGATTTAATCCAGCTCGATGCTAGTAAAGTAAGTGGATACTTCAGCGAAGAACCGATTCTCGATATTGCGAGACTATTGGATTCATATGAAGATGACATAAATATCTATTGCTGTGGTCCTGGGGGTCTCATGCAATCAGTAGAGAGGCTTGCAAGCAATCACCCGAAGAAAAAAGTATATTTTGAGTGGTTTGCTGCGCCAACAAGTAAAGATTATAAAAACAATGCTTTTGAAATTGAACTTAAAAAGAGTAATGTCGTTTTATCTGTTCCTGACAACAAAAGTATCTTGAGTGTTTTAAGGGAGCATGGTCATTCTCCTCTTAGCAATTGCGAGCTAGGCCTTTGCGGCTCCTGCGAAACAGTGTTGCTTGAGGGCATGGCAGATCATCGTGATAGCCTACTATCAGATGAAGAAAAAGAGGCGAACAAAACAATCATGATTTGCGTATCAAGGGCAATATCAGATAAATTGGTTTTGGATATTTAAGATTAATCTTGCTGCTAAGTGATGTGTTCAGTAACTTTTATTATTCAGCACAATTAGAACAATTGATCTCTAAATTTATATAAATTCGTTAAATTAAGTAGCCTCCCAAGTGTTACTTTAAGTAACACTCAAAAAAATACCAACCCTAGAGTTGGTATTGAGATTGCTGGTGGGCCCACCAGGACTAGAACCTGGGACCAAAGGATTATGAGAGCAGAAGCCCATGATAGAGCCATATAAACAGGGGGTCTGCGAGTGGTCAGTGTCGGTGTGTAGTGTTATGTGCAGTGAGCCAGCGTTACTTTAAGTAACACTTAGGTATTAAATGAGTGCTGCTGCTTCTCGAATTTTTTGTGCCGTAGCTGGCAAGCCATTCTTTTCGAGAGTCCGAGCAAAATCCTCGACACTTTCAGCTGGTTTTTTTCTTCTTGCCCTCATACCTTTAAAAGCTGCCATTACAGATACGTTTTCCAAATCCCACTGATTAATAATAAACTCATCTGGATCCAAAATATCTATTCCATGCACAGCCATAATGCTCGCAGGAAAATCTTGATGGTTTCTTGTAACAATGCAATCAGCATGCTCCGCAATAGCAGCAGCTAAAACGTGAACATCGTTTGGATCTGGCAGAGTTAAAGAGATAGCAATTGATTTCCAAGCGGTTTCAGAAATCTCCCAATCTGGCACAGCCTCTCGCATATCATCCCTTCTACTGCCAAGTCTGCCCTTTAGCTCAGGGCGGTCTTTCTCGAGTGACCGCACCCACTCTTCTTCAATTTTTGTAGTCCATTTAGCCGCAAATAATCCCGTTACTGCAATACTCATTAAAGAGTCTGCAATTGCTAGTTGATATAGAACGCATGCATCTAGTACTGCGGTATATCTTGCATTACCTGCCATCTTAGTAATCTAAGCCTAATTCACGTGCGTTGTCTGCCATTCTATCTAATGCAGACTGTTGCTTTTGTTGCATAAGATTCATGTACTCAACTAAATCTTCAAATGCAACTCTACGATGCGTGCCGACCATACGATGCTTCAATCTTCCAGCTTCTATTTCTTTGATAACGAATGGGCGTGAAACATTAATAAAGTTAGCTGCCTCAACCGTTGAGAACTCGCGTTTTGAAGGAATCAATGTGATTGGCCGCCCTTCACTCATCGCGCCTAAAAGCTGCCCAATAAATCTTAAAGCTGCTGGAGGTAAATCTACTGAAGGGTGCTCTCCTGAATCAGTAGTTAAAGTTATTGCTGCAGCTCTGGAGTGATCTAGAGATTCCATAATGCATCTCTGTGCAACCCTGGCCATTTCAATATCCTTTTGTGACATTGGTGGAGGCACCACTTGTCTTGCTTTATCTAGCGTAGTCATCGCAATTCCCCTTTTAATCTTAGAGACCTAAAAATTAAATGCGTCCCAAAACTGTTTGATAATGATACTACTATACGCAATAAGTGCAATAAGTGAAACATCTTTACAACGCTTCATACCGGAAATAGTGGGTTATACAAGGGTATAGGAACCGCTACCCATAGCACCCTTGTGGATTAGGTATTTTTAAGGCATATCCTGACGTAATCTTTACTGGAACCCCAAACAAGGAGGATTCCATGAAAACCACCCGTTTAGAGCTCTTTGAACAAGTTTGGGTTACACCCATGACTAAGCTCGCTAGAAATTTTGGTTGCAGCGATGTTGGGCTTCGTAAAGCTTGCATTAAGTTTGAGATTCCACTGCCGCCACAGGGACACTGGCAAAAACTACTTTACGGCAAAGGCTTTGCAAAACCTGAAATTCCAAGACCCAAATACAACCCTGAAATTGAAATTAACCCCGTAGCTGTCAAAGTCGCGAAAGAAGCACATCAACGTGATAAGGCCATAGAGGAGGTCTTAGAAAAATCGCTAGAACAAAAACTAAGACCTCTTGAAGATCTAAATAAGCTGCATCCACTCACCAAGACCATCTATGACTTAGCAATACGCTATCAACAGGCTATTGAAAAGCATCGTAAAAATGGCAACTCACGTTACAGATCTTTAGATGACGATACGCCATACGAGGATAAAGGACGATTTCATTATCGGCCCTCAGATGGGTGCATTCCCATTTGCGCATCCTTTTCCACAATGTTTCGAAGTCTAAAAATCCTAGATCCAATTCTTAAAGCCTTGTCTGACGAAGGATACAAATTCTTATTTGAGGAAAAAGATCGTTATAGACAGAAAGAATTCGCTATAGAAAAGGATGGCGAAAAGATATACATCAATATTAGAGAGGGTTATTCGAAAACCAGCTTACCACTCAAGAGTCAAAAGTTGCTTGAGAAGCTTGACGTTTATAGCGGCGACTACAGAAATTATCCCAATGGCATTATTTACTTTGAGATTAAGCATGAGTTTAAATATTACCCTGAGATATTCAAGGACCAAAAACGCATCAAACTAGAACAGCAAATGGATTTGGTTCTGAACTATCTTTTAGAAGCGCCAGGCGACATAAAAGCTGAACGGGAACGTCGACATAGAGAGCAAGTTGAATACGAGCGCAAAAAAGCCATAAGAATCCATAATGAAAATATAGTTACAAGTCAACATGCTCAACTTGATAAAGCCCTTCAAGAATCAAAACTTATTCAAGAACTACGCGATTTAGAAAACTATCTAATTAGCATTGAAGCTGCCACCAATGATTTATCAGATCAAGAAAAGAGATACGCAGAACATTGGCTCAATATTGTTCGACACTTTGCAGAAGAAAAGCATCCCCTGAAGAAAAGGGTAAATTTATTCAAGAAGCTTGCAATTGAACCAGAAGAACCATACAAGTACTACTGGGCCAAGGAAGAGAAAAGCTATGAGGGAATTACTGAAGATGAGGATACCGATGAAGAAGATTGCTAATTTCAGGTTCAGTTAAATGCACTAATAGTTAAGATGCCCTGGCTAGAGCCATATATCTATTGGGGCTTAGCGGTAATATTTGCTACACACCGACCATACATTAATAAAAATGACCTAGCGTTCTCACGCTAAGTCATTGATTTTATTGGTGGGCCCACCAGGACTTGAACCTGGGACCAAAGGATTATGAGTCCTCTGCTCTAACCAACTGAGCTATAGGCCCGTTAATCTTTGGATCA
>JBAXVK010000055.1:0-4431 GCA_037129175.1 Polynucleobacter sp.
AGAAAACGGGGCCGAATACCGCCGCCAGGGTCTTCGGCGAAGTCCGCAGGAACCCCGAATAGAATTTTGGCGCAGCCTTGCGCTATCTGCCGGCATGATATCGTCCTCCCTGTGCGCGATTTCCTCGTTCTTGCGATTCACCTGATTGTCACGCTGGCAAAACTCCTGCGGCCGGGTAGCGCAAAAGCGGTTGCACCGAATCGCTGGCGCTTAAACAGCAACTGATCATCAGCGGCATCTGCGGTAAAAGTGATTCCCAACAAAAGCCAGTATGAAAATTCGATGAATTTAATGCGAATCGTGGAGAAATCAAGCGGATTACCGCGAGGCCTGCTTTTCGTATTGGCCGCCGCTGCAATGGCTGGCTGTGTCAGCACGTCACAGAAATCCGTAGCCCAGGTAGACGCCTGGCTATTCAATCGAGACTGGATCAATTCCGCCGCATTCGCAAACACCACGCTCAAAGGCAAGACCGGACAGGCCTACCCAGTGCGTGGCAGCGATCTCACAAACCTCAAAATGGTTGTGGTTGCTATCAAGGAACAGAGTCGACTCGATCCGCAGGTAGCGCTGACCGCCGGGAGCACACCTAACGCATTTGACTTTACCAACAACGGCAGACAAATGATTGGCCTGACTTTGTCCATGCTCAACGAAATTGGATCAGATAAGGACGCGTTGGCGACGACGCTGGGCCATGAACTGGCGCACCTTTATCTAAAGCATGGCGAAACACGGCAACAGCGTGCTGAATCGGCAAAGGGCGTGAGCAATGTTTTAGGGGCGGTTTTGGGCTTCGCGGGCGTTCCTATGGGCGGCACGCTTGCGAGTCTCGGGGTTGGAATTGTCACAACCGCTTACTCGCGGGAAGAAGAGCGGGACGCGGACATTCTTGGTTTACGCTGGGCAATGGCTGCTGGTTACAGTGCCTGCGGTTCAGCTAGGACGATGAAAATGCTCAAAGCGATGTCCTCGACTTCATCGCTGCCGTTCTTATCCTCGCATCCGGGACATGACGAGCGGATCGAGCGCTCGAATCAGGCTGCACTTGTGGCAACGGGGAAAGGGTGCTGAGATGGCGGCGCTGAGTACGTATAGCCTGCCCGATTATTGCGAAAACTCACCAAAGGTGTTTTCCATGTCCGAAGAAGAAATGAGAGCCGAACTCGAGCGCCTGCGTAATGAAAATGCCTCGCTGAAGAAAGGTGCTGCGACCGGCATCACAATGAAAGTCAGCGAGAAGGGCGGTTTGTCGGTCTACGGCATGGGCCGGTTCCCGATCACGCTCTACAAAGAGCAGTGGCTAAAACTCATGGACATGTCAGACGCTATTCGCTCGTTTATTGCTGCTAACGATGCGGCTTTGAAGACAAAGGGATAGGCTGATGGCTAAACCCACTGACATTCGCTGGCTGCCCGAACCGGAAGATCACGACTACCCGGCGGCACTGTCCTATTTGTGCCTGATTTATGACGATAAAATAAGCGCAGATTATGTCGGCAAGCTGAGGCACGCGCCGATAGGCGAATTTAAAGCAAAAGATATTTTTAGGGCATCAGGCCTGTCGCTACTCGGCGTAAGTAACGCGCATGTTGAGAAGAATCAACAAAAAATAGACACTCAACGTGCGTTATCGCCGCTACTGTTGGTGCGGGATTCTGCGCATGGGAAAGTCATCGTTGCCGATGGGTATCACCGTCTGTGCGCCGTGTATGCACACCATGAAGATGCAGTGATTCCCTGCAAGATTGTTTAGCGTAGAGTTTGTGATGAAGAGCATGCTTAATCAAGGTTCATTGACTGATACTGAAATCGAGGAGCTCGACGTATTCTTAATGGACGCTGAGGGCATCGAGGAGGCGATGGACATAGCAAGTCTCGACGGTTTCCTGACTGCAATTCTGTGCGGGCCCAAGACCATCATGCCTAGCGAATGGATGCGCTGGGTGTGGGATATGGAAAAGGGTGAGGATTCTCCGGAGTTCAAAACTCAGGAGCAGGCACAGCGTATTATCGGCCTGCTCATGCGGCACATGAACGATGTTGCCCAGACACTTAACCGGACTCCGGAGCAATACGAACCGCTACTCATGGAAAATCCCAATAAAGGAGACCCGATTCCGATCTTGGACGAATGGTGTTGCGGCTTTATGAAAGGAGTTAGCTTGGATCCTACGGGTTGGCTCCCGGTTACCGATGGCAATCCAGATTGGATGTCGGCCATTATTCTCTATGGCACAGAAGAAGGCTGGGACGTGCTTAAGAAGAAAAATTTTTCACTTGATGAACATAAGGCACTGGCTAAGGGTTTGCCTGATACCGTTCAGAAAATCCACGCATTATTTATGGGGCAGCGCCAGACGCAAATGGCGCAAGGGAATTTACCCGGCGTGATCCGTCGTGAACCTATTCGCAACCCAGATAAGGTTGGGCGTAACGATCCATGCCCGTGTGGCTCGGGCAAGAAATTCAAACAGTGTCATGGCAGTCCAGAACGATTGCATTAATTGTTTAGAAAATGGGTTCGTCAGTAAAAATCATGGGTGAGTTTTGGTTCAGGTAGTTTACCAAGTACATGATAAAGCGAGAGTTCTGCGGCTTTGAAGGTACGATAGCCATAGGCTTTTCTCATAGTGACTTTAGCCTTATTGTTCAAGCCCTCGACAATACCACTGGAGAAGGCCTTTTGAGCGCGAAAATAGTTGAGCAGGAGTTCACGATGGTTGCGCACGGTTTTGACAAACTGCTTAACCGGCTCGATGCGCGAGCGCATTGCCTTGGTACACCACTGATCGAGAAACTTGGCAGCCCAGAGCGGCGAGGTGTAGTCCCAGAATTGGCGGAACTCCTCTTTCAGGATGTATGCGCGGACGCTTTGCAGGTTAAAGCGCAGCACATCGCGCAGACGGATACGCTGCTTGTCGGTCAGGTTCTCAGGACGCTTGAGCAGGCACCAGCGCGACTTCTTGAGGGTTGGCTCGTAGCCCTCGCGCGCCATGCGTGCGGCCTCACCCGAGCGCACCTGATCCAGCGCCAGATTCAATTTCGCCACCACATGAAAGCGATCCAGGATATTGAGCGCGTTGACGCAGCGCTTGGCGATCACGTCGAGGAACGGTCGCCACATATCAGAGCAGACGAACTCGATCTTGGCGGCCAGTTCGGGGCCGATCATGGTGAAAAAGCGCTCGAAGCTCTCGGTGGTGCGCTCCTTACCGACCCACAGCAAACGGGTGCAGCCGGACTCGATCTGGTAGACCAGCGTCAGGTATTGATGGCCGCGCCCGTAGGCGATTTCATCGACGCCAATCGCCTTGACCGCATCGAGTGTGCGGTGTTCCAGTCCCCACTTCACAACGTATTCGACCGCCTGATACACTTTCTCCCAACTGGTGCGAAAGCTGAGCGCGGTCTCTTTCCAGGACAGCTTGCGCGCCCAGTGCGCCAGATGCAGCATGTAGGCGCGTGTCAGGGTATGTTTGCCGATGCCCCAAGGCACCTGCTCAACCGTGACACCGCAGGTGCAGCACTGGACGCGGCGCATGCAGTAGAGCAGCAGTACGGCGAAGCCCCAGATCGGAATGAACTCGAAGCAGCGCGGTCGCTTCGCCTGATCGTAGCCGGGCGCTGGCTTGGCGCAACCGGAGCAGATCGCTTTGGAGCCGACGCGCGGACGCACCTCGATCTGAATCGTGTTGTGCGCTTCGATCAGGCGCGCACTGGCATAGACAAATCCGGGAAAATGATGGCAGGCATTGAGCACGCGGGTGACGAGCATGGCGAAAGCACGGCAAGGAGTTGGCAAGCTGGCGATTATCCCAGCCGAAACGAATGTCCTGGTCGCTTCAGCCGGCGACGAGGCTTTGCTCGGCAAGGCGTGTGCGGATTTGAGCGACTGGCCGATGCGCTGGCGCTACGAGGAGGCGGACATCGCCCCCGGTCGCGCTATCGTTGCCGTCTTCAAGCCGTTCCTGCTCGACCTACTCCATCGAAAGGTGTCGAAAACCACGTTCAATCGAGATCGCTTGAACCTCTGGCAGGTGGGCGGCGCGATGATTCAATTCCGTCACGGCGATCCCGCGCTCAAGCGATTGCCTATCGATACCCTGATTCGCGACATGATCGAGGAAGAGGGCGGCCCCTTGCTCTGGCCTCGTATCTCCGAGTCCGAACAGAAGGCACTTGATGCTACCTGCCGTAAACTCTATCGATTCCTCAACCGCCCTTAGCACCAAAATCACTGAAATCTACCCACTGATTCCACTGACGAACCAAAATAATAGAGAAGACAGGAATTGATTCTGACGGTATGCGATTCGTTACGCTTCTGCATGAAGTCGTAGAAATGGATAGAGCAGTTGTTCAGAAGTCGGTTTCTGAAATGCGGGAAAAAATCGACGAATTGTTTTTGTTTAAAAGAATATTTGTTT
>JBAXVK010000056.1:0-4403 GCA_037129175.1 Polynucleobacter sp.
AAGATTATCAAAAATCCTCTCTTTTGGAGTGGTACTAAAAATCAGGTCAGTTCATGAGCAAAATAAGCCTCAGCACCTGTAACATCAGCATGAATCTTTGTAATCTTTTGTGCCAGGGTGAATTTTTGATGAGTATTTAAAGATAAACCCGCGTAATAGACGCTATATGTAGCCATCTAAGCCCCTAAAGAAGTTAACTTAGAATATTAATATTAGTTTATTAAACATTTGTTACATCAAAGGTATCAATATCAATTTAGGCCTGCCCAGTAAGATTGAAATGCAAATACATCTCATGCATCACACTAGCAATATACAAGCTCCCCTTTAGTATATTTTCTTTTTGCTTAATTAGCTCAAAACTAAACCAAGTCAACGTTGAGCGCTAACTCGGTATTTGAGGAATAATAAAGCTTATAAATCTTTTCTCGAATTTGATCTAATAAATTACAGTACTTAACATGCAAACCTTGGTTTAAAGAATTTATGACAAGCTATCGCCATACGATTGGTCAACATAACTATATTTTTAAGGATTTGAAAGATCTCATGGCTAAAGCATCGCCAACAAGATCCGGCGATTACCTTGCAGGAATAGGCGCTCTCAATGCCAAAGAGCGCGTAGCAGCACAAATGGCTTTAGCAGCCGTGCCACTTAAATTCTTTTTGAACGACTTAGTGATTCCTTATGAGTCCGATGAAATAACAAGACTCATTATTGATAGTCATGATGCGTATGCCTTCGAAACAGTTTCGCACCTTACTGTTGGGGATTTTAGGAACTGGTTGCTAAGTGATGAGGCAGATGCAGCTGCTTTGCATGTTTTATCAATAGGGCTAACTCCAGAAATGGTAGCCGCCGTATCTAAGATTATGCGTATACAAGACCTAGTGATCGTCAGCAAAAAATGTGAGGTTATTAGCAAGTTTAGAAGCACTATTGGTCTACGTGGTCGGCTAGCCACTCGACTTCAACCGAATCACCCTACTGACGATGCAATAGGCATCGCAGCGAGCATTGTGGATGGACTACTCAATGGCGCAGGAGATGCAGTAATTGGAATTAATCCAGCCTCTGATAATGTGGCTCAGGTAACTCTTCTAATTAAAATGCTAGATGACATAATTCAACAGTATCAGATACCAACTCAATCCTGTGTGTTGACACATGTTACAAACACAATCATGGCAATTGAATCTGGTGCACCAGTTGATCTTGTCTTTCAATCCATTACTGGAACTGAAGCTGCAAACCGGAGTTTTGGCATAGACTTGAATTTATTATCAGAGGCTCGCGATGCAGCCACCTCCTTAAAGCGCGGCACAGTTGGCAACAATGTCATGTATTTTGAAACGGGGCAAGGTAGCGCCTTGTCTGCGCAAGCCAATTTCGGTGTAGATCAGCAAACCTGCGAGGCACGGGCCTATGCCGTTGCGCGTCACTTTGACCCGCTACTTGTGAATACTGTGGTTGGCTTTATTGGTCCGGAATACCTTTACGATAGCAAGCAAATTATTCGAGCGGGCTTAGAAGATCACTTTTGCGGAAAATTGCTTGGTCTTCCGATGGGCTGTGATGTCTGTTATACCAATCATGCTGAAGCAGATCAAGATGACATGGATATATTGTTAACTTTGCTTGGAGTAGCAGGATGCAACTTCATCATGGGTGTGCCAGGCGCTGATGACATCATGCTGAACTATCAAACGACCTCATTTCATGATGCTTTATATGCAAGGCGAGTACTCGGTCTGAAGCCTGCTCCAGAGTTTGAAATGTGGTTACGCAACATGGGAATCATCGCTGATAAGGAAATGATTACGCTGAGCCATGAATTGCCGAATAATTTTGCAAAAGCCTTACAGCGCCTATCATGAATTCTTCTGACAATAAATCTCTTAGCATTACTGAAAGTCCGTGGGCTAAATTAAAACAATTTACCTCTGCGCGGATCGCCTTAGGTAGATCAGGAATCAGTCTACCAACCCATGAACAATTAAAATTTCAACTTGCCCATGCACAAGCGCGGGATGCAGTTCACTACCAACTTGATGCATCAAAACTATGCTCTGATTTAAGACAAACTTTTCCATTAGCGCATCCCGAGTGTATTGCCTTACAGAGCGCTGCAGTTGACCGAGCAACCTATTTAAAGCGACCAGACTATGGCAAAAAGCTTAGCCTAGTTTCAAGAGAGGCTCTCCTAAACTACACTACGCAAGCAAAGGAAGCGCTAAATACTTTTGACTACGATATTGCTTTTGTCATCGTTGATGGATTATCCGCGCTAGCGATTGAAACGAATGCATTGCGCTTTTTACAAAAAGCTTGCACAGATCTGCAACCAGAGAAATTCAGGATTGCGCCTTTTTGCGTAGTAGAACAAGGACGTGTGGCAATCGGCGATGAAATTGGCGAACTGTTACGCACAAAGCTAGTTGTTGTCATGATTGGCGAGCGTCCAGGATTAAGCTCTCCAGATAGTATGGGCATCTATCTAACATGGCACCCCAAAGCAGGCCTCACAGATGAAAGTAGAAATTGCATATCGAATATCCGCAATGGTGGACTTAGCGATGCTGAGGCTTCAATGAAATTACGATATTTGGTCACTCAAGCCCATCAACGCAGTCTAAGTGGAGTCGCACTCAAGGATGAGACAAGCACCACACAAATCTCGGGAGCATCAAAAAGCTTTTTGATTGAGTAGCATTACTTATTCACCTAGAAATTAGGTTTTTGACTTGATCTCATCGGCCAGTCAGGCCTTTGGACTGCCCAGCACGATTCCAACGTGCGACCTACACCTTTAGAATACGTTACCTCTATTACCCCAAAACCTCTTATTAAGCATAAACAGCTCTTCAGTACCTAAACACAATCATCCATCAGAATTAGAGCAAAAGTGTGCCTACAGACTTTGTGGCTTGCCCAGCGTTACTTAATGTAACGCTTAATAGCCTAAACCTCACCATTCCACTCAACGCTCTATTTTTTATTAGTTTTAGGTCGAGTCTAGGTTCTCTGATTATGAGACCTTCGCTCTAAAGAAAAAATCATATTATGAAATACAGAATTGTTGTCATAAATCTGTAACTACTCTGTAATGATGACCACATAGGATGGCTTATGGAATTTAAAAAAGAATCAACCCCTACTGAAGTTGATGGAGACAGACTTAAGATTGCTAGAGAGGCTCTTGGCTTAAGCCAAAAAGAGCTAGCGACCAAGTTATGCCTCTCACATCGCCATATTGCCGAATTAGAAGCCAATCAATTAGCAATCTTTTTTACGCCTGCGCATAAAGTTCAGGTTGCTAAAAAAGTAGGGTCTGCCTTAGGCTTGCAAAAGGATGATTATTTAATCCAGAAAACAATTCAGGAGGTGTCTAGTCCCCCTAAGTCAGAAAGCATTTCCGCCCCGTCGGTCAATCTTCCTAACCAAAAAGATCTTTTTGTTGTGGGTAAAGACCCATTGTTGATCAAACCTAAACTATTTTTAGCGCCCTCCCTCTTTGCCGGTGCATTTGCTTTGGGAATTGGTACACAAATGTACTCGCATGAATTATCAATGCCTGATCTTGCTCAAATGATTGGCTTAAAGACACCCATGTCACAACTCCATACATTCACCCCAGAAGCACCCCTAGAGGAGGCGTCGACTCTGATTACCGATAATGCCAGAGCAAATCATGAATCTGAAGTATCCCTAAAATCTACCCTACCAGAGAATTGCACCTTTGAAGTATCCCAGCTAACCCAATATCGAACAAGTAGTCCCAGTAAAAAAGGTGAGATGATTTATGTCCTGAGCAAGGAACCTCAATCACTGTGCGTCATCGATAACCAAAATAAGGCGGTCTCAATAGCCCTAGTTGCCGGGGATTCAAAATCATTCTACGGGCAGGCTCCTTTTACTGTAGTGAGTTCTGATTTAAGTAAGTTTGACTTATATTTTCAAGGCTGGAAAGTGAAGTCTGATGCTCTTAGCAAACGGGCAATTCGTCTTGAAGAAGTAGAGTATTTGGCTACAAATTAGCATTCATATTGAAGTGCAGCTGCCTGAAAAATAGGCCTCATTGCTTCACACGTTTATTTGAAGCTGTTTTTTTCTAATTTGTCATAAAACCTTCACCACTTTGTCATTTAAATACCTGAACATACTACTGTAACTCTCCTGCACGACGACTTTTCCCAGCTTCGGCTGGGATTTTTTTAAACTTTTTGAATTCTCTTAACTAGGAGAAGCCGTGATTTACGAAATTATTCCCCTGGAATTGGGATCCATTGTTGAGCGAGAAATCTATCAAAAGGGTAATAAAGAAATCAAATGTGGCGTGGTCTGGAATGAACTGACCTGATTTTTAGTACCACTCCAGAAGAGAGGATTTTTGATAATCTTC
>JBAXVK010000057.1:0-4332 GCA_037129175.1 Polynucleobacter sp.
GGTCGCACGTTCGAATCGTGCTGGGCAGGCCAAAGGCCTGACTGGCCGATGAGATTTAGTCAAAAAACCTGATTTATAGCAGTCAATTGGCTAAATCCTGACCAAGCTTCCTAATCTCATGAAGCGCCGTAATAGGGCGAAGTTTTATCTGGAAAGAGTAAGGGGATTACCCTTACTTTTGATGAAATAACTGATAAATCATTTGACCTATAACAATATGAGGGTCATGCTGATTTTAAGAAAACTCCCTCTTCGGCTTAATAGTCATTAAGCGCCATGCCTGAGAATTTGAATATAAACAGGGGTGCCTTTCAGAAAACCGTTTCGACCCTGCAGGTGCATAAAACCATTCAGGAGTTAAATGCATATGACAAAAGTCATATTTGGGTCTCTTTCTAGGAGTATGTCATGAAACTTTACAAATTAATGTTGCTAAGTATTACCTTGACCACCTCAATAGCATTTGCTGCTGATCCTATTGTTCCAAACGTATCTGTTGGTACTTATTTGCTTGCCCAAAACGATCTAAAAAATATTCCTAGTCGATCTCTTGATCCGATTGAACAGAGGCGAGATGCAGACAAGGCAAAAAAAACGGATTCCAGTGATAGTTCATCTTCTGAGCAAGGAGTAACTAAGGCTGCTATAGCCATGTGCTCTGGTGAGTTTGCTCTTTGCGCCTCTTCAACCTGCCAGCCAACCGGTAAGCAAATTACTGTTAAAGAAAATGGCGGAAAGACTACAAAGCAATACCCTGAAGTCGTTTGCAAATGCCCGATTATTACGAAAAAAATTGCTATTGAACAAAATCAAACGCCTTTAGTAGGCATTGCTGCATTAAATGAAGGCAATATGGACGGTTCTTGCAAGCCACCAGCTGCTGGTAAGGTATGGTCATACTTTTCTAAAGCAATAACACTCTATCCGCAAGAAAGTGCCGGCTTTGAAACTAAGCCTGCGTCCTATCAGACCTGTCCTGCTAGCGATGGTGGAGGTTCAAATTGTTGGAGCTACTTATGCACTGTTGATCCAAAGATAGTCAAAACAACTACGGGTGATGTTCGCACTGCTACTTGCTCTTGTCCATCTAATGAAGCTTTGTTTGGTAGAAAAGCTCATAAAACATCTTCATATGTGACCTATGCGGGAGCCTATTTGTCGGCACCCAGCAGTGCCTGTACAAATTATCCAGTAGGATTCCCACTCCAGTTATTGCAGTAGGGTTTTGGTATCCAGGTTCGTTTACTGATCAAAAACTTAAATCTCTTCTTGGAAACTAGCCATGAAACTTTTCTCAATTCTGCCAATCCTCTTGGCCTGTTTTCAATTCAATGCTTATTCTTTGGGGCTTGACACTACCCCTTCTTCTGGACAGCCATCTTATCTGCTAGCCCAAAATAATATACGTGATGCTACTGGACAACAAAGTTCCCCTCGTGGTGATTTCAGGGAAAGACTGCAGAGTGCAAAGTCATCAAAATCGACTGACTCGAGCGGAGAATCAACTGCAGTAGCCAAAACTGAGCTAACTACGTGTTCGGGCCAGAACTATGCATTGTGTGCAGGATCGACTTGCAATGCGACTGGAGGAATGATTACTGTCAAAGAAGATGGTGGCACAAAATCAGTGAAGTATCCAGAAGCACAGTGCACTTGCCCAGTAATTAATGCAGAAATTTCGACCGCTAACGGACTTCCTTTGGAGGGCTATGCCGCTTTGAACGAAGGTAACATGAATGGTTCCTGCATAGCTCCAGCAGGGCATGTATGGTCATACTTTTCTCAAGTAAAAACCTATCCACAGGAAAGTTACACCCCAAAGTTTACAACTGCTCTTGGACACAATCAAGAATGTCCAGCGGGAACTAAAGCAGTAAATTGTTGGAATTATTTATGCACCCTAGATGCAAAAACTACTAATGGAGCGCAAACAGCAACTTGCTCTTGCCCAATCGGAGAGGGGTACTTTGGTGGTCCTGTAGCTCCAACCGAATCCTCAATCACCTATGCCGGTTCTTATTATCAACCTCCTTCTCTTGCGTGCTCTATGCTTCCAGTGAGCGGACCAGTCCCTACGGGCGCTGGAAGAAATTGATTTTAAAGCTCAAATCATTGTCTAATTTGTTGGTTTACCCGACAAATTAGACAACCAACCATCGAGCTGCCTGTGGATGCCACCCAATAGCCAAGCTATTCCATCCAACACCCGGTTCTCGGTGCTGAGCCACACCAATGACCAACACCTTAAAACTATTGTTTCTGCTTATTTTTAAAGCTTCTAAGGCGTAGGTCGCACGTTCGAATCGTGCTGGGCAGGCCAAACACCCAACTGGCCTTTGGGATGACATCAAAAAACCTAGTTTTATAGCGCTCAGTTGACCAAGCTCGGCCATCTCATGGAGCGCCCAGGTAGTTGCTCAAGTAGATGTTGGCACCAATCTCACTTTTTTCAGTAATGCCGTAGCCATACTCAAGTCTTGTTTGAAAGACATTGGTTTTGAGGCCCTGTGATGCTGGCGCTTGAAATAGATTAGTTTCTACTTCAAAAGCAGGTTCTTGATATTCTGCAATGAGCTCGTCGTGAACCTTAATCTCAAAAGGTGCCGCAAATACCATGCTACTCAAGCAAAGCAAATAAGGCGCTAACTTGACGGGATTTAGTGAATATCGCAAAAGAGACATGTCGGCACTATAAAGGATCAATGCGATTACATTTCAATGTGTGCTCTTAATCCATAGAAATTGACTGGCCCACGATCTGCGTTGTATCCAGGATTAGCTATACGCTGATAGTCGGCAGATAGCGACAGACTCTTATAAACATTCCAGCTATAAAAAGTCTCAAAGATTTGTTCTTTCTTATAGTTGAGTCTGCCATCGCCAATAAACATCGTTACACCACCTTTTTGTAGGTAGCTAATTTGTTGTGATGAGATTCCATTAAGTGCCGCACCAATTCCAATAGTATCTTGCGGTCTTCCCCAGCCAGCGCCTTTAATGGATAGGCCGCCAGATAATGAATTGCTGATATCCGTAAATGCTTGCGTTTCAGTTTGGCCGTTATTCCAACTCCACCTTCCAAAGGTACCAATATTTTCTGTAATTGCTTGCTCGCCATTTAATGCGTAGCCCCATTTGGTTTGATACCCATATCGTGTACTTAAGATGTCTGGAGTGGTATTGGTCTGTTGGCCAAAACTCATCGCATTGTTATAGGTAGACATGATTCCACGATTTTGAAAGACTAGAACTCGTGCCTTACCAGCTTGTCCGTTAATCGTATGAAGATGAGTTATCTCGGCTGTATTGCCGTATTGCTGTGTCAGGTCATAGTCCAGCGCCAATGTATTTGGTGATTTGGGCATAGCCAATCGAGCCAGGCGCATCACCCATTCTTCATCATGGTAATACTCGCCTACAAAGCCATAGGTGTAGCCACGAGAGTTGGCGGCATAGTCATAAGCGCCACTGGCCATGAGTGACCAGTTTAAAAACTGTGTGCGAGGATCATGACTATAGGTGTTGGCGTCAAAGAAATCTAATGCTGAAAATGTTCCGTATGACACTACAAGGCGACGCTTATCTACATTACCTGCTAACTGATTAGCAACACCTTCGATGTGTTCTTGTCCGCCACCAAAGCTAAAGGTCTGGCGTAAAAACATTCTTGCCATGTAATAGATTGGTGGAATCGCCGTTCCCTTTTGTAGCTCACCATTACTAAACCCACCCAATCCGCTGAGACCAGAAAATGGAATGCCTTCAAACATCTCAGGGTTGATATAGGCTTCAGCACCCTCCCATAGTCTCGTTCCTAAAAATGCTGTGGCCGAGAAGGTATAGCTTTTAGAGATATCGCCATCAGATTTATTTAAAAGGCTCTTAGATCCGTAATAGGGAGAATTAAAGTTATTTTTAAATTGATTGATGTAGGTTGCTTGCCCATGAACACTCCATTGCTCTGATGCACTTTCGAGAGCGACTGGACTGTCGATGGTGGGAGCGCTACTGACGGATGACTCAGCTAAAACGATAGGGGTATCGCTTGCGGGGGACTCGGCATAGACAGGCAAAGATAGCCCAACCAAGCAAAGGGAGCTAACTAGGGTGAAAAAGGCTGTGCGGTTAGTAATAAATGAGAAAAACATCTTAAATGCCAAATATACTTAATGAGAATTGTTCTCATCTTAACAGGTAATTGAGAATGACTCTCAATTGATAAAGTGGCAGCTTTGGGTCGTAAGCCGCCACCCAACCGTCTTTTAAAAGGACGCTCAAAAATGTCGGTTAACACGACAAATTAGATATCTGACCATCCAACCACCTGTGAAT
>JBAXVK010000058.1:0-4251 GCA_037129175.1 Polynucleobacter sp.
CTCCCTATCTCTCAGCAATTTCTACTGTACTTGGCTTAGTAGTATTTTTAGGAATCATTTGGTGGGCATGGTCTGCAAAAAGACAGCCAGCAAATAAAGAATCCGCCGAACTTCCGTTCGATCTTCCCGATGAATTCATTAAGGATAAATCATGAGTGACTTTCTTAGTGCCGGCTGGAGTACCTATATCGCCTTAGTAACAATAGTCGGTATTTTTTGGTGTATCTGGTTATTATTTTCCCAACTCAAAGTCAAGGTAAAACTAAATCCAGATGGCGAAGTGGCAGATACTGGTCATGTTTGGGATGGGGACCTGCGTGAGTTAAATAATCCATTACCACGTTGGTGGATGTGGATGTTCTTGATCTCATGTATTTTTTCTTTGGTCTATTTAGTCCTTTACCCAGGTCTTGGTTCATTTCCAGGAATCCTGGGCTATAGCTCTGATGCTGCTTTGATGACTTCGATGACTGCTGCAAATGATGAACTTAAGCCTGTTTATGCGAAGTACGTAAAGATGGATGTTGAGCAAGTCGCAACTGACCCTAAAGCACGTGAAATGGGTCAACGCTTGTTCCTGAATTCTTGCGCCCAGTGCCATGGTTCTGATGCCGGTGGTTCAAAAGGCTTCCCCAACTTGACCGATCATGATTGGCTTTATGGTGGCTCACCAGAAAATATTAAGGCTACGATTATGAATGGTCGTGGTGGCGTCATGCCTCCATTTCCGCAATTAGATAGCCGACAGACTGTGGATATAGCTAATTATGTGCGCAGCTTATCTGGACTACCTGTGGACGATTTCAAGAAAACTCGAGGTGAAGAGGTATTCAAAGCAAACTGTATAGCCTGTCATGGCGCAGATGGTAAGGGCAATATTGTTTTGGGTGCGCCGAACCTGACAGATAAGACTTGGTTGTATGGTGGCTCAGAAGCAACGATCGTTGAAACAGTTACCAAAGGCCGCATTGCAATGATGCCTGCTCAAGATAAAGTCATTAGTCCTGAGAAGATTCAGTTGCTAACGGCTTATGTTTGGGGTTTATCTAATAATAATCAATCTGCGCAAAAGAAGTAATGAGTGCCAAGTAATTCGCTGGGTGGAAAACCTGTTCCGATAGAGCTTATAGAGGAATCTCTTTACGAGGTCCGGCGAAAGATTTACCCACGCTCAGTGACAGGATTATTTGCACGCTGGCGCTTCATTCTGGTATTTGCTACTCAGCTACTGTTTTATGGATTGCCATGGCTCAGCTGGAATGATCGTCAAGCAGTTCTCTTTGATTTGGTGCAGCGTAAGTTCTATATTTTTGGCCTAGTGCTCTGGCCGCAAGATGTGATTTACCTCACGCTCTTATTAATTCTTTCCGCATTGGCTCTATTTTTATTTACTGCAGTAGCTGGCCGTCTATTTTGTGGCTACGCTTGTCCACAAACGGTTTATACCGAAATCTTTATGTGGATCGAGCGTAAGGTTGAGGGCGATCGTTTTGCCCGGATTCGCTTAGATGGGGAAGAGTGGCCCTGGGATTTCCATAAATGGCGACCCAAAATCACCAAGCATTTTCTTTGGCTCTTAATTGCTTTCTTGACAGGCTTTACTTTCATTGGTTATTTCACCCCAATTGAAACCCTAAGCTCTTCCTTATTGCATTTATCACTTGGCCCATGGCAAACCTTTTGGCTCGGTTTCTATAGCTTTGCTACCTGGGGCAATGCTGGCTTTATGCGCGAACAGGTCTGTAAGTATATGTGCCCTTACGCCCGTTTCCAAAGCGTGATGGTGGATAAAGATACTTTCTTAGTTACATATGACAAAGTGCGCGGAGAGCCAAGGGGTAGTCGCAGTAAATCTGCTGATCATGACTCCATGGGCTTGGGTGATTGTGTGGACTGCAGTATTTGTGTACAGGTTTGCCCAACCGGTATTGATATTCGAGAAGGTTTGCAATATATGTGTATTGGTTGTGGCGCCTGTATTGATGCCTGCGATCAAGTGATGGAAAAAATTGACTATCCCAAAGGATTGATTCGCTATACAACTGAACGTGCGATTGAAGATCAAGAGTCTAATCAGAGTGCCATTCGACATATCTTGCGCCCACGGGTTTTGGTCTACACCACATTTATTGTTTTACTTACTTCTGCTTTTATGTTTTCTTTGCTAACGCGTAATCCCTTGCGAGTTGATATTATGCGAGATCGTGGCGCTCTGGCTCGCGAGGTTGAGGGTATACGAATTGAGAATATTTATCGGATCCAGATCATGAATGCCTCTGAGCATCCCATGAAGGTTCAAGTCAAAGCGACAGGCTTAAATCATCTCAAGATTTTGAACTCTCAAGGCGTGGAAATTAGCGAGATTAACGTGGGGCCAGCCAGCAACCAGTTGCTCCCGATTAAGGTTAGCTCCACAATTGGTCAAAACAATTCTGGTAACTATCCAATTCATTTTGAAGTGCTAGCGCAAGAGCTCATCGGTAGTGAGACAGTCATGAGAACTCGTGAAGAGAAGTCTACTTTTATTGTTCCCCGTTAAGTCGATCAGCAATAGAGAGGATGCATATGACAGAACAACAAATAAAACCCTGGTGGAAACAATTGTGGCCTTGGTTATTAATTAGCGGCCCTGCAGTAGCAATGATTGGCTGCGCTATTACGATTTGGTTAGCTGTAAATCTCTATGCAGATAAACCCTTGCGCGATGGCGTAGTCAAGCAGGGTTTGAAAGTAGAGCAGCTCAAAGCAGCGCAGGTAAACAAATGAAGCACCGTCTACTGATCTGGATCTTATGGCCATCTTTCTTAATAGCTGGCTTGGCAGAAGGCTTGCTATTTACCGTGGTTCATCCACAAGACTTATTATTTTTTGGACATCATCCCGATATTTCAGATGAGGGTATCTACACCATTGGTTTTTTGATGATCTGGACCTTCTGCGCAATTTCAAGTGCTCTCACTGCTTATATTCTGCCTGGTATAGAGGCGTCAGATAGTCAAGAGATCGACCACGGATTACTTTAAACCAGTTTTATTGCTGCTTTAGTATCGCAGGCATGTCTATCAGGGTTAGGAATGCCAGCTAGTTCGTATAAGCCATCCATATCAATTAACTTAATATGGCGTTGTTTGATTTGAATTAAGCCAGATTCGGCAAAGCGGGAGAGCATGCGGCTAACAGTTTCAATTTGAATACCTAGATAACTGCCAATCTCTACGCGACTCATCCGTAAGTCAAATTCATTATTAAGATAACCACGTGCTGCCAACCGTTGTGAGAGACTGAGCAAAAACGCTGCCAATCTTTCTTCAGCGCGCATGGTGCCAAGTGAGAGAAGATGGCGTTGATCCTGGGTGAGCTCACGACTCATGATCTTGTGAAACTGATTTTGTAGTACTGGGAGCTGACGTGCTAAATCTTCAAAGGCATCATATCGAATAATGCAGACCTCACTTTCTTCGAGGGCAATCGCATCAGATTGGTAATGACCTTCGCCAATACCATCCAGCCCTAAGATTTCACCGGGAAGATGAAAGCCAATCACTTGTTGGCGTCCATCTTGCAAGCAGTATTCAGTTTTGAGGGTGCCAAAGCGAACGCTGTAGACTGAGCTGAGTGGATCACCATGACGGTAGAGGCTTTCGCCTTTTTGGAGGTGAACTCGCTCTTTAACGAGAGCATCAACTTTAGCAACGTCGCTGCTACTGAGGCCAACTGGAAGACAGAACTGACCCAACACGCAGACTGAACATTTGCTGCTTGGAGAGTCGGTAGGTTTGTAATTCATCTTGGAGTTAATTATCAAGCAGTTTATTCTTATTAGTATGAAAATTAGCACTACCTATTCTTCCTTAAGTAAATGCTAACGGTCAGTCTTCTCTTAGCAGTCTTTCTAGGGGCTCTGGTCAGTGGCTGGCACTGCGCTTTGATGTGTGGTGGTATCTCATCTGCCATTGAGCGACCGGCGGCTCTAGAAGCCCCATTAAGAGCCAAATCTGAGCTGTTTTATTTGCAACTAGTCATGCATCTTGGAAGGGTGACAACTTACACCATCTTGGGTGCTATCGCTGCTGGGGCCGGAATAGTGGTTTGGCAGCAAAGCATCATTCCCATCCAACGACCCTTATTTACCTTTACCTCTCTGATCTTAATTTTCATGGGCATTCGTCTCTTGAGAGTGAGTGCAACTGAAAGCCTCATTGGTGGCAAATGGCTGGGCGCCAAAATTGCTGGCTATTGGTCTAAATACCT
>JBAXVK010000059.1:0-4247 GCA_037129175.1 Polynucleobacter sp.
TCGACCCAAAGCAGTCGTTTGCCATTGGTAATACCCCTGAAAGTAAGACATCAGATCAAGCTATGGGGGGGTTATTTAAAGAATGAACAAAATTTACTTTGCCCTCTGATATAAGCTAGCTCATAGTAAGGTTGATACCCACTCTATTATCATTTAAGGCAGAGCAATTTATCAAATAGACTTCGAAGGCAGTGAATCATTGGGAGAGATTTACCATTACCTAAAAAGCAAAGGCATAAAATTAAAACTAATTAACTTTCGTAGCAACGTTCGTACAGATATTTTACGAAACTCTACTTTTGATGCAGCCAGCAAAGAATTCTTTTATTACACTATTTCACTTGCTATGGCTAAAAGCTAATTTTCATTAGTTTATTTGACTCTAGACAGAGTTTGCTCTTTGGGATTTGACATTTATATAGACTATTATGTTTAGTCTATATAAATAAACTGACAATTGGAATTGAAATCAGACTCAATGCGCAAGTAAATATAACGATTTGGCTAGCAAGCTCAGGATTAGCACCGTAGCGTGCGCAAAATACTACAGCTAAAGGTGTTGCGGGCATGGCCGATAAAAATAAGGTCGCTTGATGATGCTCATTTTGCTCGCTTAGCATACTAAAAATGCCGTAAGTAATGAAGGGTTGTAATACCAACTGAAAAAAGGCAGCCAAGATTAAGACTATCCAAATGCCTTTTATCTTAATTGGCTTTAAAGATAGGCCAATAATGATTGCCACTAAGAAGGTCATGGAGGTACTCACAATATTGAGCCCCTCAAACAGCAGCTTAACGATAAAACCATCGGCTGGAATATTCAACTGATTCCATAAAATCCCCAAGATTAACGCAATGGTTGGTGGATTCATAAAAATAGACTTTATTAAGCTAAATATAGAATTTTTATTTTCACTATCGCCAAAGGATTTAGCTACTACTGGGCCAACAACATTCACTGGTAGCCCTACACCAAATTGACCGGTTACTACTCCCATTGCACTGATTGCAGCATTATTGTCAAAGACTACTTTTAAAAATGCATTGCCAATTTGAGAGACACTACCAAAAGTACTTCCTAGGATAAAGGCCCCAGTACTTGGTCTATCCAATCGCAAAACCCATTTTCCTGTTGCCCATGAAACGATCCCTGTGATTAATTCAGATATGAGAATTGCCGCGCCAAAAACTAAATAGGAATATTCAACTTGTAAATTGGCGACCTGGCTAAAAATAAAGGCGGGCAAAACAAATGATGTGAGCAACTTTGAAAACATCGGGTTCTGACTAGCCTCAATCACGCTCCAATGTCGCAATAAGAGTACGGCCAAAATTAAAGATAGAAAAAGTACTATAAAACTGGAGGCCCCGTGAAATAAATTCATTCTGAGTTTCTGTAGACTATTTTTATAGGATTTAGGATAGCTATTTGAAGTATTTTATTTTCTTTAATCGAGGAATAGCACTATTTAACTCTAGCAATCACTCGAACTGGAATTTCTTTGTAGGTAGTAAAACCCATTCGTTCGTATATGGCATGAGCATGAATGTTCTCAACCATAACATGAAGAAAGGACTTTTCCTTGCTAAGCATTTGCTTGTGTATCAAAGCTGCCATTATTCCGCGAGCATAGCCCCTGCCTTGATACTCTGGATGAGTAGTAACACTGCTAATTTCCCTAAAACCTTTTACAGCCATTCTTTCTCCGCCCATTGCGACTAGGCGATCTCCCAAGAAAATCCCCAAGAAAGCACCTAACTCCATTGCTCTTGGCCCAAATGGATCAAGATCGGCAAGCGCTGCTAACTCCAGAACCTGCGATAGATCTTTTTCTTGAAGGGTTTGAATAGGTAATGCAGGGTTAAGCTCTGGTATCGCCTGCTCCCAAATCATTAAATAGGCAGAAGTATCGGCAAGTACATCCCATCCCTCAACTGCTAATCCAGTCCATCCCGAACAGTAAAGATGCTCCCCAATGTCACATTGCATCTGTAAGGCGGAAAAATTAGGGTTCTCACAAGATTCATAGCCAACGATTGGCGAAAACCCTTTTGCATATCTCTTTGCTGTAGATCCGCCGCATGATAATAGACGATGTGGGCCATTTAAAGCATGCCATGCAATATTGTCTAGTAAAGATTTATTCATGCGCTCCAGAATCTATCAAAAGTCTTATTACTTAAAGGTGAGTATAGAAATAAGATCCGACCATCTTAAAAGGTCTATTTACAGGGGCATCGATCGCTTTATTCTATATGCCGCTCTTTTAAGAGCCATTTTCCATTCTGCTTCACTATCACATCTCGATAAGTCAACGCTATTTGTAAAAGCGGTATTGGATCAGAAGACTTTTGCCAAGTAACAATTGCATAAGTATGAGTCTTGGCACTTGTTGGGGTAATCTGATTGAAAACAATATTAGTCATATAGTGGTGAGACTTTACATCGGCCAGGGCTGTTTTCATACGCACTTCACAAAATTGCTTAATTGCTTCTCTGCCATTTGCCCTTTTAGCAGTAGAAGCCAGATTAACATCCCCTGTTAAGTCAATAAAAGCATCTGCTGTAAATAAATTAGACCAACTTACACAATCCTTATTGTCCCAAGCATAGGCATAGGCATATAGGAGTTTTTCTTGGATATTAATACGATCTTCAATTTCAGCATTTCTATCAGCCATCACTGGGCTTGAAATTGAAAGGGTACAAATAATAAGGCAAAGGGTATTTCTGAAGAGTTTCTGCATGAAGGTATCTTTATTTAATCAGCGGGATTATATGGCTTGATTGGGTGTTTTGGTTCAAGAAATGGTCAATTGAATAGCGCTTGCAGCCTGTTACGAAGAGCATTGCAAAAGCCGCTATTAAACCTAAATTACGATAGAACATGGATTCATTAAAGAGGCGCTCATAACCGCTCATCATCCAATAGGGATGACCCAAATAAGTAAGTACAATGAGCCATAAAGCAAGTGCGCCTGCAGCCCATCTTCCCTTAAAACCCAATAGCACCATGAGTCCAGTCAGTAACTGAAAACCTGCATTAGCATAAGCAAACCAATGTGGACATGGTGCGCCGTTGCCAATGAATTGCATTAAACGCATGGTTGCATAATTGCTAGTGAAAAGAGAGATATCCATGAATTTGAGATATCCATAAAAAATCATTGATGCGGACATCAGTATCCTTGCCATCAAAACAATAAAATCACTAGCTCTAGTGGTAATAAGCATATTTACAGTATTAATTGAGTTAAATAATCTCAGTAGTGATTCAGCAGAGATCTAGAATTTATATCCAACACCTACTAAATAGTTGGTGGCTTTTAAAGTGCTGGTGCCACTGAAGTTGTAATCAGTCCGATTATTAGAGTTCCCATAATCGGTGTAATTGACTTCACCAAAACCATAGATATGTTCAGTGAAAAATTGCTTGTAGCCAAGTCCTAAAGAATATCCGTTATAGCTATAGGTATTATTAGTGCTCGTTTTAGTTTGCGCACCTGCATAACCAATTTTTGCATATGCCAACTTCTCTTTATCGATTACCCATCCGGGCGAAATATAAAGGTTATAGGCATTCTCGATATTGTATTGACTAGCTGCACTGGATCCAGAACCACTATAGGTTGCTGTTGTATTTGCTTTAGAACCTTCCAATGGGGCGTATTCGCCACCAACGCCCAATATAAAAGACGGGCTTAAGGCAAAGTAATACCCTACTCCCAGAGTAAGGGCAAAGTTATTGGCATTATTAGCGGTTGATGTACCAGGATAAGCACCGCCTCCTGAAGGATAGTAAGTCCATGGAGAATACGAGAGGGATGTTGATTGATAACCCATACCCACTTGTCCGAAAGCACCTTGCCAGTTTTCAGACTGTGCCTGTACTGGGGATACAAAAAACCCAGCAATCGCCATTGAGCTAATTGCTAAAACACTATTTTTAATCATTCTCATGCTAGCCACCTAAATGAATTGAACTATGTTCGAAATCTGGGGCGATAGGCTTAGCAGGACGCTAAGGCAGCTCGAAGGTCTGTTGGATAAACTCTAACTACCTTTTGATCTAAATCAAACTATTTAATTGCTTATATTAGAAATATTTACTAATAGAACAGGCCGAACTACGGTACCGAGGGTATGTCACTAGTGGAATGACTTCCGTCCCATCTCATCGGCCAGCCAGGCATTTGGCCTGCCCAGCACGATTCGAACGTGCGACCTACGCCTTAGAAGCTTTAAA
>JBAXVK010000006.1:0-96156 GCA_037129175.1 Polynucleobacter sp.
TTGCTGCAATGATTTACTATAGAAAAACTCTCTTTGGTAGTGGACCTAAATTGACTGCAGTTCAGTGACCCTCTTAGTAAAATTACCATTTGTTTTGGTAACCAATCCATCTAAACCATATTCAACCGCAGCCGAACTCATTGCTTATGCAAAGAAAAACCCCAATACTGTTACCTATGCCTCATCTGGACCAGGCACACCACAACATCTGGCGGCTGTTATGCTTGAAGAGCAAGCAGGGATTAAATTAGTACATGTGCCTTATAAAGGTGTAGCCCCATCAGTATCTGATCTGCTAGCAGGCCATGTCGATATTGGATTTGCAGGGCTACCTACTGTTCTACCCCATATTCAGGGGGGTAACTTAAAAGCTTTAGGTCTTTCCTCTAAAGCCACATCATCTGCTGCACCCAATATTCCACCGCTAGCAAAGACTCCAGGCCTTCAGAACTTCGATCTCACACAATGGTTTGGTGTATACGTCCCAAGTGGTACGCCAAATGCAATTGCTCAAAAAATTCAAAAAGATATTATTGATGTGCTGCAGATGCCGGAAGTAAAAAACACACTAGAAAAACAAGGTGCACAACCAGGCAATATGACCATGGCTGAATTTCAGAGCTTTAGTAGTAGCGAAAGTAAAAAATTTGGTGCAATTGTAAAAACTGCAAAAATTGAACCCTAGGAAGGGTAACCCTACTTAAAGCAAAAATCTGGCCGCAGTGAATACTCCCATACCAATCACCAGCGTTGGGATCATTTTCCTAGTGAAATAGAAAGCGATCAGGGCTGCAATTCCGCCCCAAATATTAGGGAACCTCAGATTAAATTCAGCCACACTGGAAGCGCTTACAGGTAAGAATATTTCTGGAGCCAAAATGGCAATTAATGCGGCTAATGGGGCATACCGAATTGTCTCTAACGCCCACTCTGAAATTTTGATGCGATTGCCCAGAAAAATAAAGAAACAGCGCGCCACGAAAGTCATCGCAACCATCCCAATGATGAGGTAAGTCATTCTCATGCTACTGTCATTCATGAGATCGCCCCTTCTTTTGAAGATCTATCCAATATCATCCCCACAATGATTGCTGTACCAACTGCCAAAATAATATTGAGCCGAAACGGTAAGCCATAGGTCATTACTGCTACAGTACCTGCTGTTACTGCAGCCCACCTGGCTGAGGCACGATCAAGCATCGGCCCAATAATGACTATCAAAGCGACTGCGCCAGCAAACGCTAAACCCCAATCATTGGGTATTTGACTTGCAAGCAAGATTCCCGTGATAGACGCCACCTGCCAATAAAACCAATTAGCAGCCTGAAAGCCCATCATTGCATAGAGGCGCAAATGCTCTGGATCAGCGGCTAGCTCCTTTTGCGTTTCAGGCTTTGGATAGCGCTTGATATGGTTTAGATAAGAAAAATCCGTAGTGAAATAACCCAATAAAATTCTGCGCCAAGTTGATAGATAGGAAAAATGGGCTTGTAATCCAAGGCTGAAAATCACGAAGCGTAAGTTCACCATGAAAGAAGTCGCCAAGATCACCCAAATAGGCGCTCCTACTGCAATTAAAGGGAGAGCCGCAAGTTGAGCAGAGCCTGCGTAAACCAGTAGACTCATTGCAATTGCTTGCTGAATGGTTAATGCAGACTTAGCCATGGCAATGCCAGTAACTAAGCTCCACGTCATGATTGTCACAGCAGAATGTGACATCTGCTTAAAGCCGTAAATAAATTCCCGCTGTTGTGCTGGCGTCATATAGAGGGGCTAGATTCCCATAGATCGTTGCAAAATCTTAGGCTTCATTTCATCCCATAGACTTTCAAAATCTTCTATTTTTGCTTCTGTTAAGTTCATTAGCTTAAAGAGCCCACCAAAAACAATGGAGCCCCTCTTCACTACCGTTTTATCAAACTCTGTGAGGCTAATTGGCTTATCGTCCATATCTCGCGTTAATTCTGCGGAACAAACAATGGCATCTTTATCATCATGATCCACGACTGCAAACTCAATGTATTGCTGGCTCTTGTCGACGATGACTAAGGTGCCCCTGGCATAAGCGACAGCATCATGCTCTTTCACGATATATGCCAAGAACCAATCCTCCTCATCCTTCTCCATTTTGAGATCATCAATAAAGAATAAAAATTGATCTCCCTCGCCATTCACCAAGGTGAATACCTTTGGTACTATGCCATGGCCTAAGGCTAGGTTGCGATAGTAAGTAGAAATTTCTACGGCGAGGTTTTCAGAGAACAAATGCATAGTATGAATGTAGCTGATGAATGAATTAAGCCAAGTTCTTCTTTAGAAACTCTAGGGTTCGATCCCAGGCTAATGTGGCAGCCTCGGCCTTGTACTCTAATGGTGGCATGCCACGAACAGCAGATTTAGGGTTAGCAAAACCATGCTTGGCATCGTAACGGTGGAATTCATAATGGCAGTTTGCTTGCTTCAACTTTTCTTCTAGCTGATCTACGCCTGCAATGGAGAAGAAGTCATCATGCAATGCCCAATGTGCCATCATCGGCTTCTGAATCGCTGTTGCATCTACATACTCTAATGGAGGATATCCGTACCAAACAATGGTGCCATCAAGCTCAGGAATATTACAAGCGGATAGTACTGTCAGGGCACCACCCATACAAAATCCAGTAACCGCTACCTTCTTGCTACCAGTTGCCTTTAGATATTGAACGGCTCCACGAATATCTTGAGATGCAGCATCGCCAAAGTTCAGCCCACTCATTAAGTGCTCAGCCTCATTTGCTTCGAGTGCTAACTTACCACGATAGAGATCAGGCACCAGGGCACGATAGCCAGCTTTAGCCAAACGATCAGCTACCGACTTCACTTCATCATCTAAACCCCACCATTCCTGAAGAACTACTACTCCAGGGGCATTGGCTTTATCAAGAGGCTCAGCCAAATAGCCCTCAACGGCATTGCCATCAGGTCTTTTAAATTGAATCATGTGATCTCCTTGCATTCGATTAAGTCTTCTTTGAATAGTTCTTTGTATCAGAATGAATATATCCTACCAGCCAAAAAGTCAGTAGCCCACAAACTGTAGCCCCATAACCCACTAAATTGTAATGTTGCATCATGCCATCTGCTCCAATCGTCACTACCATGCCAGCGGCTACGGAGGCAATACCAGATGCCAACATCTGCACTGAACCAATCAAGCTCATAAAGGTTCCACGAATTTTGCTCTCAACTACTTGGCTTACCATCGCCATCGCTGGAATCATGCGCCCAGAAACTAAGATAAAGAATGCAGTGGAATTAATCAGCACAATCCACAAAGGCGTCACGGAAAGATTAGTAACAACCAGTAAAGGAATGAGACTGATGATAGCAAGTACTCTGAAAACCCTTACCTTGCCGTAGCGATCGGCCAGATGCCCAATGAAACGCGAGCTTACAAAAGTTGCTACTCCGCCACATAAATAGACCAAGGAGATATACGAATTATTGATACCAACATTGGTAGTTAGGTAGAGCGCGATATACGGAATGACTGAGAAGCCCGTAATCATGATGAGACCCATGAATATAAAGGCCTTAATGTGTTGTGGTGCAATCATAATCTTGAAGATTTGGCTCAGGCGACTACCATCATGCACATGCTCTAGGTGCCCCTTGATTTTTGGAATATGGAGATAACCGATATACATGATTAGCATCGAAATTAACCCAATAAACATGAATGGTGCACGCCAACCTAAATACGGAATTTGCTCAGCAAGCAATAAACTCAATGGCACACCGGCTACAGTTGATACTGAGAATGCAGCCATAACTGTTCCTAAGGCTTTACCGCGACGTTCAAACGGGATCGAGTCAGCCACAATCGTTTGCACTAGGGAACCAAGAATGCCACCAAATGCTCCCGCAAATGCCCTAGCAATAAATAAAGTTTCATAGTTAGGCGCTAGACCACACGCAATGGTAGCGATAATAAAAAAAGCATAGAGACTTAAGAGCAGCTTTCTACGCTCAAAACGATCTACATAATAAGTAGCAAAAAAGCCGGCCAGCGCAGCGGCAAAAGTATAGGAAGAAAGTAAGAGGCCAAACTGATGGGTGTTGATATTCAGAACCCGAATAAGCTCAGGCCCCAATGGCATCATGATCATGAAGTCCAGAATATGAGTGAACTGAATGCCTGCTAAAGAAAACAAGAAATAACGTTCTCGCTTCTGGATTTCTGGGCTACGGGGAATATTGTTCAATGCGTACTTTACTTGAATGGCGCTCTATGCCATTATCAACGCTGACGACAAAACGCACACCTACTTATTTAACCATATGATGCCCCCAGCCACTTACCAATTTACCTATTTAGCGCTCTTTCAAGACATCCTCTTAGGGGTGGCCGGCATGATCCTGGTTTTGATATTTCATGGAATCTCGATTAATACTGTCTTGATGCGCTTTGAAAGAATGACTGCCGCCAACCTTACCAATAAAGATTATCGCTGGGTCTTTGTCCATTTCTATGGCTCATTTTCTTTAATTGCCCTCATCCATATTGCAGAAGTGCTAATTTGGGCAGCACTGATTTACCAGCTTAACCTCTTACACAATGTCATCGACGCAATCCTCTTTGCAGGAAGTTGCTACACCACCCTTGGGTTTGTTGAGGATGTCCTGCCAAATGGCTACAAAACCTTGGCTTTTTTCATCTCATTTAGCGGGCTTTTCTCACTAGCTTGGACCACCTCAATCATGATTAGTATGACTAATGCCTATCGTGAAACTTGGAGTCTAAAACACCAACTACGCAAGACTAAAAAGAGTTAAATTAATCATTTATTTCTTGATGTAATAGCCATAAACGCAGCGATTTCCACGCCGTGATGGATCATGCGTATCGTGAATCACTCCATCAACTATTGCAGTTAAGTGCTTGGAAACCTTCACAATTAATGTTCCGGCTGGAAGCTCATTCGGCCTCATGTGAAACTGGCAGCCCGCGCCCACCTTCATTGTTGGAACCCACTCAAAACCTAGCCCAAGAATGTAATCATGAAAGACATTGCGATGGTTCCCGTTTCGAGGTGATGTGCCCTTATTATTCAGACGCCTTGCCAAACGATCGTTCCTCAGTTCAGCGTAGCTTTGATTGGCATTTCTTAAGTCTTCGTAAACCTGCATATAGGGTAGTTTGGCGGCGATGGCGATTGATCTGACGACACAATCCCCAGCCCCACCCTTAAATCCAGCCTGCTCCCTGCCCCCGTCATTCCTCTGCAATGGGAAAGTCTGCTGGGGTCTAGAAAATAGATTTAGTAAGCCAAACATATTGATGTGCCTAATAAAAAATGGATTTGCTTTGTGGGCAAATCCATTTTGATTTTTTAATACTCACGCAAATTACTTTGCTTGCGCTGCTTTTACCTTCAAGCGCCAAGCATGCAGTAATGGTTCTGTATACCCATTTGGCTGCTCAAGACCCTTAAAGATCAAATCACTTGCTGCCTGAAAAGCAAATGAGTCTTTGTAGTTTGGCATCATTGGCTTGTAGAGAGGATCGCCTGCATTTTGCATGTCAACAATACCAGCCATACGTTGCAAAGCTTCATTCACTTCTGCTTTAGTGACATATTTGTGTAGCAACCAGTTAGCAATGTGCTGACTAGAAATACGTAATGTCGCGCGATCTTCCATCAATCCTACGTTATAGATATCAGGCACTTTAGAGCAACCAACACCTTGGTCAATCCAGCGAACCACATAACCCAAAATACCTTGGCAATTATTATTCAGCGCTTCGCGAATCTCTTCTTTAGTCCAATCGGGAAAGAGGGCAATTGGTACAGTCAAGAGGTTATCCATGAGGGCTTCATACTCAGCTTTAGTATCTTGCTTTTCCATGTCCTTTTGGATTTGCGCAACGTTAACTTGGTGATAGTGCATTGCATGCAAAGTGGCAGCTGTAGGCGATGGTACCCAAGCTGTATTAGCGCCAGCTTGAGGGTGTGCGATTTTTTGCTCTACCATTTCTTTCATAAGATCTGGCGCAGGCCACATACCCTTACCAATCTGTGCGCGGCCACGCAGACCACAATCCAAGCCTGCTAATACATTACGGCGCTCATACGCTCCAAACCATTTAGCGATCTTCATCCGCCCTTTGCGAACCATGGCACCGCCGTACATCCCTGTGCGCATTTCATCGCCGGTGCGATCTAAAAACCCGGTATTAATGAATGCAACGCGTGCGCCAGCGGCAGCAATGGCAGCTTTAATATTGACGCTCATGCGACGCTCTTCGTCCATGATTCCTAATTTCACGGTATTTTCTGGCAAACCAAGTAATTTCTCAACCCGACCAAAGAGCTCACTAGCAAATGCTACTTCTTCTGGGCTGTGCATTTTTGGCTTAACAATATAGACAGAGCCTTTACGGGTGTTACCAATAGCTTGAGTTGCTGGGCGATTAATGTCATGCAGGGCTATCAATACTGTCACTACTGCATCTAAGATGCCTTCGTAGATTTCCTTACCTTCATTGGTAATGATGGCAGGGTTGGTCATCAGGTGACCAACGTTGCGAAGGAACAAGAGTGAGCGTCCATGTAGCGTCACCACGCCATCTTTTGCATTGACTGCGCCAATACCTGCCATGTATTTGCGATCTGGATTGAGTGTGCGGGTAAAAGTTTTGCCACCCTTACTCACTTCTTCAACTAAAGTGCCTTTAAGAATGCCTAACCAGTTCTCATAAGCCAGTACTTTATCGTCAGCATCAACCACTGCAACTGAATCTTCTAGGTCCAGAATGGTTGAAAGAGCAGCCTCAAGCACTACATCATTCACGCTAGCTGGATCAGCAGCGCCAATAGTTTTGGACTTATCAATTTCAATATCAATATGAATACCGTTATTGCGTAGCAAAATAGATGATGGCGCAGCAGCATCACCTTGATAGCCAACAAACTGTTTCTCATCAAGTAAGCCAGTAGTGCTACCGTCTTTTAATTTCACGGACAGTTTTTTATCTACGACGCTATATGCCACTACATCGCTGTATAGAGCTTTAGCTAAGGGAGCGGATTCATCTAAAAACTGACGCGCATAGGCAACTACCTTTGCACCACGAATCGGGTTATAAGCACCATCTTTATCGGCACCACCTTCTGTGGAGATAACATCGGTACCGTAAAGGGCATCATACAAAGAGCCCCAACGGGCATTAGCAGCATTTAAGGCATAACGGGCATTGAGTACGGGCACCACCAGTTGAGGGCCGGCCTGAAGAGCCAGTTCATCATCTACGTTCTGAGTGGTAGCTAAAACCGTTTCTGGCACATCATCTATATAGCCGATTTCTTTCAGGTACTTACGGTAAGCAGGCATATCTTTGATTGGGCCTGGATTGGCTTTATGCCAATTATCTAAATCAGCCTGTAAGCGATCACGCTTAGCTAATAAAGCTTCATTCTTTGGACTTAAGTCTTTAACGATCTCATCAAAACCTTTCCAAAAATCAGCGCTTTTAATGCCGGTACCAGGCAGTACTTTATCTTCTATAAAACGGTAAAGCGGAGTTGCCACTTGAAGGCCATTGCAGGTAGTGCGCGCAGTCATGTTGATATTTTCTTAAACAAAAGTGAATAAATTAAGTGGGAGAATTATTTTCCATTAAGCCTGGAAAGGATGTTGGAGCAAGATAGTTTCGTCACGCTCTGGTCCTGTTGAGACCATGGCAATAGGCTTGCCAGCGACTTCTTCAATACGACGCAAGAAGTTTTGAGCCTCGATTGGAAGTTTGTCCCACTCCCGAATGCCGAAGGTAGTGCCCTTCCAGCATGGGAAATCTTCGTAAATGGGTTCACAACGTGAGACAGACTCAGCGCCACGTGGCAATACATCAAGAGTCTTGCCATCTAGCTTATAGCCAACACATAAACGAATAGTCTCCAAACCGTCGAGCACATCTAACTTGGTGATACACAAACCAGAAAGACCGTTAATCTGAATCGAGCGTTTCAAGGCAGCAGCATCTAACCAACCAGTGCGGCGTGGACGACCTGTTACAGAGCCAAACTCTTTACCAACTTCAGCTAGACGAATCCCAATTGGGTCTTGCTTTGCTGGGTTGTCATGGTCATAGAGCTCACTTGGAAATGGGCCAGCACCAACACGGGTGCAATACGCTTTAGTAATACCTAAGATGTACTGCAAAGAATCTGGTCCAACACCAGAACCAGCAGCAGCATTACCCGCTACACAGTTGCTGGAAGTGACGTATGGATATGTACCGTGATCAATGTCAAGTAAGGTACCCTGTGCACCTTCAAATAAAAGATTTTGACCAGCCTGCTCAGCAGCATACAGCGCACTAGAGACGTCTACTACCATGGGCTTGATGCGCGGCGCATAAGACATGGCTTCTGCTAGCGTCTTTTCATAGTTGACAGGCTCTGCACCGTAATAGTTGGTGAGCATGAAATTGTGATATTCCAAGTTCTCACGCAATTGCTCAGCAAACTTCTCTGGATAGAATAAATCTTGGACACGCAGTGCACGACGCGCAACTTTATCTTCGTACGCTGGTCCAATTCCGCGGCCAGTCGTGCCAATTTTAGCTTCACCACGCTTTTTCTCGCGCGCATGATCAATTGCAACGTGATACGGGAGGATCAAAGTAGTTGCTTCAGAAATCTTCAAACGAGACTGAACAACCAAACCAGCAGCTTCAAGCTCACCAATTTCTTTAAAGAGCGCTTCTGGCGATAGAACTACGCCGTTACCGATATAGCAAATGACCTCTTTGTGCATGATCCCAGATGGAATCAAGCGTAGGATCGTTTTCTTGCCGCCAATGATGAGGGTATGACCCGCATTGTGACCACCCTGAAAGCGAACCACTGCTTTTGCATGATCTGTTAACCAATCAACTACTTTTCCTTTGCCTTCATCACCCCACTGGGTACCAATGACAACAACGTTACGACCTTTAGCTTGCTGCTTTGAAGACATATTGAAATCCAAAAAAGATAATTACAAATTAGGTTAAGAGTCTGCTTGCTTTACTTTATTTTTTCTTTACTTCCCAAGAGCTGCCCTGCTTTACTAGCTCTCGATCACATTCATATTCGGCTGCCTCGACTTTTTCACCAGCCATCGCCTGTATCACTACTTCACCAGAATCACGTAAGGCTGTAATCGCTTTACTCAAGGCGGCATCTTCAAGCCATGGGGCAAGGATGGCTAACTTATGCACCTTCAATGGTGAGAGGTTTGCTAGAGTCAACAGGTCTAATGAAAAACCCGTTGCAGGACGTGAGCGGCCAAAGGCTTGACCAACATGGTCGTAGCGCCCGCCTCTAGCGATTGGCTGCGGCAGTTTGTCTACATAAACAGCAAACATCACACCGCTGTGATATTGATAACCACGCAAGTCTGCCAAATCAATACTGAGCTCTAAGCCACTTGATGCACTCACTGCAGCAACTAAGCGCTCGAGATCTGCCAATGCTTGATCAATTGCAGCATGCTTAGGTAATATTTTTTTAGCCTTTGCTAACACTTCTGCACAAGGACCATTGAGCTCTGTGAGAGCCATCAGCGCTTGGGTAGTTTTAGCTGGCAAGCTCGCAGCCCATTTAAGCAGGCGCGGACGATCTTTGGTCTGCAATAAACCATACAAGGTTTCAGTCGTCTCTTTATCCAATTTCTGATCAGCCAAAATACCATTCAAGATGCCAGCATGAGATAGATCAAGGTAAACCTTATCTAGGCCAGCAATAGCAAGTGTTTTGAGCAACAAAGTGATTGCTTCAAAGTCGGCATCCCAGGTAGCGCAACCATAAATCTCTGCGCCCAACTGCAAATCTTCACGTGCAGAGCTACCTACTGGTGTGCGAGCGTGTGCTACAGAGCCCGCATAGCAAAGACGGGTAACTCCAGTACGATTTAATAAGTGCGCATCAATACGAGCCACTTGCGGCGTAATATCAGCACGTAAGCCCAGGGTGCGACCTGACATCTGGTCTACCAACTTAAAGGTTTGAAGGTTGAGATCCGAGCCCGTGCCAGTCAGCAAAGAATCTAAGAATTCTAAAATGGGAGGGGCGACTAGTTCATAACCATAGGTTTGGTACAGGTCCAAAATGGCGCGACGTAGAGTCTCCACCTTGCGAGCCTGCACTGGCAAAACATCTGCAATATCTTCAGGGAGCAACCAGCGATTCATGAGCTAGATCATTCACTTTCTTATTTTTTGTGTAGGAACTTAAAGAACTCACCATTAGGCTCAACCACCATGATGTCCTTCTTGTCCTTGAAAGAGCTCCGATAGGCTTCTAAACTCTGATAGAACTGGGCAAACTGAGCATCACGACCAAATGCTTCTGCATACAAAGCGGTCGCCTTAGCATCCCCCGCGCCTTTAATCTTTTGAGCATCACGATAGGCTTCAGCCAAAATCGTATCGCGTTGACGTTCTGCATTGGCGCGAATCTTGTCAGACTCAGCAGCACCCGTTGACCGTAATTCATTAGCTACCCGCTTACGCTCTGCTTCCATACGGCGATATACCGAATCGCTAATCTCAGCCAAGAGGTCTACACGTTTTAGACGCACATCCACAATCTCTACGCCAATATCAGCTGCATCATCAGCCACTTTCTTACGAATACCCTGCATCACCTCTTCACGTTGATCAGAAATCAACTCGCGCACAGTGCGCTTAGTGAACTCTTCATTCAAAGCAGAACGAACCAGCTGAGTTAAGCGATCTTGTGCTAAGCGCTCATCACCCTTGAAGCTAATAAAGAACTTACGGGGATCAACAATGCGCCATTTCACATAGGAATCTACTAAGAGATTCTTCTTTTCTGCAGTAATAAAGCGCTCTGCCTCTGGATTATCAATAGTCAGAATGCGACGATCAAAGAAGCGTACGTTTTCAAATGGGGATGGGAACTTCACGCGTAAGCCAGGAGTTTCAATCACGCGCACGATCTGCCCGAAAGAGAATACAACCGCAAATTTACGTTGATCAACAATAAAAATACTAGACGACAGTACATAGATCAAAGCAACGAAGGCGATGCCTGCAGCAATTAAACGATTTGCATTCATTATCTAGGGTCCCGATCACGACTACGGAAGCCATCGCGCTTATCAAGAGAACGATCGTTACTATTATTTGCTCCGGGTGCTGAACTGCTACCGGTAGTTGGAGCTGGATTATTCATTCCGGTTGCACCACCCACTGTCACACTTCCAGTTGGAGTAGGTGCGCTACTTTGATTTACTTGAGAGCTGGCGGCCTGCGCACTTTCTGCACTAACTTGAGCAACAATCTTATCTAGTGGCAAATACAAAAGGCTATTGCTCTTGGTTGTATCTACCAAAATCTTGGTGACGTTGTTATACATTTCGCGCATGCTATCGATGTACATCCGATCACGCGTTACTTGTGGCGCTTTGGAATACTCCACTAATATTTGTTTGAAGCGAGTAGCGTCACCTTCCGCAGTGGCCACCACTCTAGCCTTATAGCCTTCAGCTTCTTGGATCAAGCGGGCTGCAGTACCTTTAGCACGTGGAATGATGTCATTAGCATAGGCCTGACCTTCGCTCTTCAAGCGCTCTTGATCTTGGCCCGCCTTTACCGCATCGTCAAATGCAGCTTGTACTTGCTCAGGTGGCTGCACGTTTTGTACAGTCACACTAGTCACGAAAATACCACTCTTATAGCTATCTAATATCTTCTGAATCGAGTTTGCTAAATCAACACCAATTTTTTCGCGTCCTTCGTAGAGCACGGTATCCATCTTGCTACGAGCAACGATTTCACGAACGGAAGTTTCAGCAGCTTGTATCACTGCAGCATCAGGGTCGCGATTATTAAATAAATAATCGGTTGGATCTTTTAAGCGATATTGCACAGCAAAGCGTACGTCGATAATGTTTTCATCTTCGGTAAGCATCGAAGAATCTTTTTGATTTGTTGCCTTAATTAATACCGGACGACCTACCTCAACAGAGCGAACGCCAGAAAGATTTACTGTTTCATCCGACTGAATTGGCCAAGGCATACGCCAGTTGATACCTGGCCTAGCAGT
This sequence comes from Polynucleobacter sp., assembly GCA_037129175.1. Lineage (GTDB taxonomy): Bacteria > Pseudomonadota > Gammaproteobacteria > Burkholderiales > Burkholderiaceae > Polynucleobacter. The sequence continues at coordinate 12,096 of JBAXVK010000006.1, forward strand.
GTCAGCATATTTACCAAAGGTCAAAACCACGCCAGCCTGACCTTCTTGAATGATGAAAAAACCACTGCAAATCCAAATGAAAAAGAAAACTGCTGCACCGATCAGGATGCTAGCTTTAGAACTGAATGGATTAGTGAAATTGAAGTTTGGCGCACTCATACCGCCACCGCCACCATTGCCGCCGCCACGCTGTGATGGCGGAGGAATATCGGTGCTATTGGGTTTATTAGCTGGCTGGCTGGGTGAACCGCCTGGCTTTTTCTTGCCACCAAAGATGCCAGCAATTCTGTCATTGAAATCGCGCCAGAGCTCATCCAAATCTGGAGGGCCACCTGGCTTGGTTGGTGAATTCGTTGGTGCAGTTTCTGTAGGCTTATTAGTTTCCGGATCTACTTTTGGAGCTTGATCACTACCCTGCCCATCTTTAGCATCTTTGGAACCGCTGTTGTGGCTATTGCCCCAGCCTGGATCATTGACCGAAAAGAGGTCGAGAAATTTACGCATCATTAGAAAAATAGCTTCGGTTTGGGATCGGATTAAATTCAGCAGTGTCTGGTCGTTCGGGTAAGGGCTCTAAAAACTCATCCGGGGCCAATTGCTTCTTGGCACGGTTATGCTCAACCCTTATTCTATCAGTCATTTGGGAGCATTCAGCCAAGGCCGCGCGGAGCAAATCAAGACCCAGGCCTGTTCTGGCAGACAGAAAAATCTGGCCAGGAAAATCCTGCCCATCTCGCTCTAAAACTGCCCCACGGGTAAAGGTTTGAGGCATCTGGTCAATCTTGTTCATCACCTCAATCCGAGGGATCTGATCTGCCCCAATTTCCTCCAAAACCGCCTCAACTTCAGCCTTCTGCTCCCGAGCTACTGGGCTGCAGGCATCAATTACATGCAAAATCAGATCGGCATGGATGGTTTCATCCAAAGTAGCCCTAAAAGCCTCAACCAGCTGGTGCGGCAGATCGCGGATAAATCCCACGGTATCGGAGACCACAATCGAACCCACCCCCTCCAAATGAACTTTCCTAGAGGTGGTATCTAAAGTGGCGAAAAGTTGGTCAGCAGCATAAGTCCCTGCTTTCGTTAGGGCATTAAATAAAGTCGACTTGCCAGCATTGGTATAGCCCACTAGAGAAACGGAGAACACATCCTTCCGATTACGCGCCCTTCGCTGTGTTCTTTGTTGGCGCTGGAGCTTCTCGAGTTCATTCTCTAAACGCTTCGCTTTCGTTGCTAGCATTCGGCGGTCCAATTCCATCTGGGTTTCACCAGGACCACCACGCACACCAATACCGCCACGTTGACGCTCCAAGTGACTCCAAGCTCTTACTAAGCGAGACATGCGATAGTGCACTTGCGCTAACTCGACTTGAGTCTTACCAATATGACTTTGTGCTCTTTGACTAAAGATATCCAAAATCAAGCCAGTACGATCCATCACATGACGATCAAGATGCCGCTCTAAGTTGCGCTGCTGCGTTGGAGAAAGCGGATGATTAAAGATGGCGAGCTCTGCGTTCTGCTCTTCCATCACGCGCTTAAGCTCATTGACTTTGCCAGAACCAATAAATAAAGCCGGATCTGTTTTGCCTTTGCGGGCAATGATGCTAGCTGTGGGTACGGAGCCAGCGCTATCAGCCAAGAGACTGAGTTCAGCCATGCTATCTGCAAAATCTTCACGTCCCGTATCGACACCAACCAGGACGGCGCGTGCCGCATCTACTCCAGTTTTATACAGGGGCGCCTTCTTCTATGCGGAAATCAATCGCACGTGCAGGAACAATCGTAGAGATTGCATGTTTATAAACCATCTGCGTTACCGTATTGCGTAATAGCACGACGTATTGATCAAAAGATTCAATATTGCCTTGCAATTTAATACCATTAACGAGATAGATGGAAACAGGAATATGCTCTTTGCGCAAAGCATTCAGGAATGGGTCCTGTAGTAATTGAATTTTGTTGGTGTTCATACTGCTCCTCATTTGTTTTGTAATTAGGGAGTCTTGCTTTTTTTGATGAAATAAAACTTTTAAAAAGTACTGCTTTTCAATCTTCTATATTGAGCTCAATTATAAAAAAATCAAGTCCAAAATCACTGCTTTTTACCTTTTTTTCCCTTATCCGCATCCACGTAGGGGTTTTTGGCGGTATTCATCTGAATTCTCAAAGGGGTGCCGCGTAACTTGAAGACATCCCTAAAGCGACCTTCTAAATAGCGCTTATAGCTATCCGTCACTCCACTTAATGATGTTCCATGAATCACCACAATTGGAGGGTTCATGCCCCCTTGGTGGGCATAGCGCAATTTTGGACGCCCCATACCAACCCGTTTTGGCTGTTGATGCTCAATCGCCTCTTGCAAGATACGGGTTAAGCGTGGGGTTGGTAATTTCGCCATTGCAGCAGCATAGGCAGAATCCACATCTTTAAATAACTCTTTGAGGCCTGTACCTTTTTTAGCGGAGATCGGATGCACGTTTGCAAAATCTAAGAAGCGCAATTTTTGTGCAATCTCTAAACGAGCACGCTCTTTAACGTATGTATCAATACCATCCCACTTATTGACGGCCACAACTAATGCACGACCGGCTTCAACAATAAATCCTGCAATATGTGCATCTTGCTCAGAGATATCTTGCTGCGCATCGAGCATTAAAATCACGACATTGCAGTCTGCAATCGCTTGCAATGTTTTCACCACTGAGAATTTCTCAATCGCCTCAAATACTTTGCCACGACGACGCAAGCCTGCTGTATCTACCAAGATGTAGGGCTTACCATTGCGCTCAAAAGGAACTTCAATCGCATCACGAGTAGTGCCAGGCATATCAAATGCAATCACCCGCTCTTCACCGATCAATTTATTGATCAAGGTGGACTTACCTACGTTTGGACGACCTACCACCGCAATTTTCATTGGGCGATTTGGATCATTTACTAATTCTTCTTCGTCAGGCTCAGCAATCCCTAATGAATCTAAGGCATCATCAATTAATCCGCGCACGCCATCACCGTGTGCAGACGAGATTGGGAATGGCTCACCTAAACCAAGTTCATGAAAGTCTGCAGTAACAATGCCAGCCTGCATGCCTTCTGTTTTATTTACTGCCAAAATAGTTGGGCGACCAGTCTTGCGTAAGAAGTCAGCAATCACGCGATCTTGTGGCGCCATACCTAAGCGGCCATCGACCAAGAAAATCACAATGTCAGACTCAGCTACTGCTTGCTTAGTCTGTTTTGCCATCTCAGCAACGATACCTATTTTAGCAACAGGCTCAAAGCCACCAGTATCTACGCAAATAAAGGCGCGCTCACCAATGCGGCCCTTGCCGTAGTGACGATCTCTCGTTAAACCAGAAAAATCTGCCACCAATGCATCACGAGAACGCGTCAGGCGATTAAAGAGCGTCGACTTCCCAACATTGGGGCGGCCGACGATAGTGATGACCGGATTCATTTAGGACTGTAGGCTGCGATTTTGCCACCCTGTGATTGAATCAAGATAAGACCACCTACTGCAATCGGAGCAGCGGAGATTGGACTACTATCATGACGAATACGCGCAATGATATCGCCATTTGCCTGGGTCAATGCATGAACATAGCCTTGAGCATCGCCTAAAAGTAGGACTTTTCCAATTGCCAATGACTCGCCTACATCACGATAAGAGAGTTGGGTATTTTCCCAAAGTTGCGTACCATCTTTAGTTGCAAACGCCGTCACGTAAGATTTTTCATTGGCCGAGAAAACCAATTCTGAGCTTTGAGCAGTACCGGTATAGCTTGAGTAGTCTTTGAACCAAAGTAAATTCCCAGTGCGCGCCTGGCCGCAACCAACACGACCCTGATACGAGACTGCGCAGACGACGTCCCCTTCCATGCTGGGTTTAGCAGTCACGTCATTTAAGCGCTCAATTTCTGAGAAACCTTTAGGAAATGATACTGGGGTCTCCCATACCAAACCACCATTGGCTATCGCAATCATGCCAAAGCGACCGCCTGTAAAGCCAGTCACAATGACTTCATTACCAATAGCTAGCATGCCGTAACCAACGCGCAATGACAATGCAGATTGTTGGCGCTGATAAATCCACTTGCGAGCACCTGTTTGTGCATCTAAGCCAACAAAACGATTATCAAGTGCACGTACAACCACAATCCCACCGGCAACAATAGGCTCACTCAAGACTTCACTATTAACGCTTACTTTCCAAATCTGTTTGCCGGTATCGTCATATGCATAGACAGTACCGCGAGTACTTACAGCAACCGTTGTACGGCCATCAGATCCAGGGCCAATAGAGAGACGTTCAGGAACAGAAGCCTCCCAAACCTTATTACCACTAGCTAAATCAATCTTGACTAAATTACCACGCTGTGAGGCAGCATACACAGCATCGCCTGCCACTACTGGATGAAAGTTAAAGCCTTCAGAAGAGCCAACGCTAGTTGACCATACCGCTTTCATATCAAACTGATTTGTCACAGTTGTTAATTCGGAAGACTTACGAACCCTAGAGTTGCCGCCGCAAGCAACTAGTGCCGTAGCAAGAACACCCACAAGGATAATGCTGCCAGCAAATCTGACTAAGCGTTTCATGGTATTCATCTTGGCAGTCATTACTGTGATACCCCACCAACTGCATCTAACTTCACCTTCAAAAGACGGCGCGCCTCCTCAGGAAATTCTTTAGCCTGTTTTAATACCTTCCATGCATCTTCATAGCTTTTTTTAGCTTCAGCATTTTTCTTCTGCGCTAAATACCAATCACCACGACGCTCTAGCCACAATGCTTCAAAGCCGGCAACCGGCGTTTCTTTTAAGACTTGATCAGCTTCGGCGAAATCTTTTTCACCCCCCTGCTCAATTAACTGAGTTACTAAGCGTAATTTAGCTATAGCCAAGTAGCCATCATCGGATGCATTCTTAGCAGTCCAACGAAGATAGTCAATAGCCTTAGCACTATCACCAGCATCCGCAGCAATACGAGCTGCGATCAAGCTAGACATTGCCGCGTACGGTGTGCGAGCAAAATCTTTTTGCAAATCATTAGCAGCGCGCAAAGTTTGTTCTTGATCGCCTTTGGCAACCGCACTGATCATCGTTTCATACAACTTGGATGCTTCTAGAGCCTGACTATTGCGCCACCATCCATAGCCGCTATAAGCAGCATAGGCAAACAAGACGACTGTCAGTAGCCCGGTAATCAGATTACGGTACTTTTGCCAAAATGCTTTGAGTTGGTCTAACTGTTCTTGTTCTTCTAGATCTAAAGGCATGTGAATCCAAGCTAATTAATAAGTGGTTTATTGCTATTTAATGCAATCAATAGACCCATTCTATTCGGAGGCGCCTACCAAGGCTTCAATTACGGCTTCTAATACTCCATCTAAAGGGACGGCCTTTTGCTCACCGCTAGAGCGCAAGTCTTTGATCTGAGCCTCATTCTTGGCTAATTCATCTGGGCCAATAATGACTGCAAACGCTGCTCCACTGGCATCCGCTTTCTTCATTTGTGACTTAAAGCTAGCAGACTCGCCATCAGGGGAACAGAACAGAATGGCATCGATGCCGGCGCTACGTAAGCGCTCAGCAATGATCATGGCAGCAACGAGCGTCTCGCCACCTTGATGCAATACAAAGATATCGCATTGAGATTGAGCCTCAGGCAATGATCCAGAGACCTTCATCAACTCGAGCACACGCTCCATGCCCATAGCCCAACCACAAGCGGGCGCTGCTTTGCCCCCCATGCGTTCAATCAATGGATCGTAACGACCACCACCAGCGATGGTGCCCTGCGCCCCCAACTCATCTGTCACCCACTCAAATACCGTGAGGTTGTAGTAATCCAAGCCACGGACTAAACGTGGATTAATCTTGCAAGGAATATTATTTGCTTTGAGTAACGCTTGCACTGCATTGAAGTGCGCAAGAGATTCCGCACCCAAGAAATCTAATAATTTTGGTGCGCCTTCAATCAATTTTTGCATGTCTGGATTTTTGGAATCGAGTATACGCAAAGGATTGCTTATAAGGCGACGTTGTGAATCTTCATCAAGCTGCGCTTTATTCTGTTCAAAATAAGTTACTAAGGCAGCGCGGTGCTCTACGCGCTCATGAGCCTGCCCTAAAGAATTAATCTCCAGGCGAACGCCTTTGAGACCAAGCTCATCCCATAGGCGTTGGCCCATGAGAATGATTTCAGCATCAATATCTGGGCCGGCAAAGCCTAAAGCTTCGATACCAAACTGGTGGAACTGTCGATAACGACCGCGTTGTGGACGCTCATGCCGAAACATTGGTCCGGTATACCAAAGACGCTTAGGTCCTTCGTAAAGTAAATTATTTTCAATCACAGAGCGCACTAGTGCAGCGGTACCTTCAGGGCGCAAAGTAAGCTGTTCGCCGTTTAAGCGATCCTCAAAGGAATACATTTCTTTTTCGACAATATCGGTTACTTCACCAATACCCCGTTGAAATACCGCAGTAGCTTCCACAATCGGCGTTCTCAAAAACTCATAGCCATAGGCACGAGCTAAATCACGCAAGACATGATCAAGGTGGGCCCATTGCGCAGCATCGGCTGGTAGCAGGTCATTCATGCCACGCACGCCGTTTATTTTCTGGGCTTTAGTTTTGTTAGGTTGATCAGTCATTTTTATTCTTGTTTTACTAATTTGGAACTATTAAGCTTTTGCTGCGTAATTCTGTTTAACGTATTCATCAACGATGACCTGAAACTCTTGGGCGATTTTCTCACCTCGCAGTGTTTTTACCTTAATACCATCCACAAATACGGGTGCTGCTGGAGTTTCACCAGTCCCTGGCAATGAAATGCCAATATTAGCGTGCTTGCTCTCACCGGGGCCATTCACAATACATCCCATCACAGCTACGTTCATATTTTCTACGCCAGGATGACTTTTCTTCCATACTGGCATTTGTTGACGCAAATAGGATTGGATATCAGCTGCCAACTCTTGGAAAGTCGTACTAGTTGTTCTACCGCATCCAGGACAGGCAATGACCATCGGTGTGAAATTACGTAATCCCATGGTTTGCAAAATTTCTTGCGCAACAATCACTTCATTCTCACGCGGCGCGCCAGGATCAGGCGTCAAAGAAACGCGAATCGTATCGCCAATACCCTCTTGCAACAAAATACCCATTGCAGCAGTAGAAGACACGATCCCCTTGCTACCCATACCGGCTTCGGTTAAACCTAAGTGGAGCGGATAGTCAGAGCGGCGTGCAAGATCACGATAGACTGCCACCAAGTCTTGTACATTGCTCACTTTGCAAGACAGCATAATTTGATTGGGGTTCATGCCTAGTTCAACTGCTTTTTCTGCAGATTGCAATGCAGACTGAATCAATGCCTCAATCATCACCTCTTGTGCAGTCTTTGGATTCGCTAAGGCAGCATTGCTATCCATGATGGATGCCAAGAGTTCTTGATCTAAGCTTCCCCAGTTCACCCCAATGCGAATTGGCTTATCGTATTTGCAAGCCGCTTCAATCATTTGTGCAAACTGTGGATCACGTTTAGCGCCCTTACCCACATTACCTGGATTAATACGGTACTTGGATAGTGCTTTCGCGCACTCTGGGTAATCATTTAATAAAGTGTGGCCGTTGTAATGAAAGTCGCCAATCAATGGCACCAAGACATCCATCTTATCCAACTGCTCACGAATGTAGGGCACGGCAGCTGCAGCTTCTGGCGTATTAACAGTAATGCGCACCATTTCTGAACCGGCCCGCGCTAACTCTTTGACTTGGATTGCCGTACCTACTGCATCTGCAGTATCGGTATTGGTCATGGATTGCACGCGCACGGGCGCATCACCGCCCACCGTAATGATGTTCGTTTTCCAAGCAACGGTTGATTGACGCGTTGCACGCTTTGGAGATGGGCCCAAAGGCAAATTCGGTAACTTGGGTGATGAGGAGTGATCAGAGCTCATATAGACCTAATAATTAATTTAACTTTTTGAGCCACTCAATGGGCTGCTCTTCTGATTCTGCAACAATTTGGGCATCGTGCACAGCACGTTCGCGTACGCGAGTGCGATCTACAACATCTCCAGCTAGCTGACCGCAAGCAGCAGCAATATCATCACCGCGAGTCTTGCGCACTGTAGCTACCATGCCTGCATCTAAGAGGATGCCAAAAAAAGCATGTATCCGCTGGGCTGATGAGCGCTTCAGACCTGACTCTGGAAATGGATTGAATGGGATGAGGTTTATTTTGCACTTGATGTTTCTGAGCAAACGTACTAATTCTTTTGCCTGAATGTCTGAGTCATTCACGCCATCTAGCATGCAGTATTCAAAGGTCAAGAAATCCCTTGGTGCAAATGGCAAGTAACGCTCACAGGCATCAAGCAATTCGCGTAAGGGATATTTTTGATTCAGTGGCACTAGTTGATCACGCAAGGCGTCATTTGCTGCGTGCAATGAAACTGCTAGAGCGACTGGGCAATCTTGTGCCAAGCGATCAATCATCGGCACTACTCCCGAGGTTGAGACTGTGACTCGACGGCGTGATAAGCCATAGGCTCTGTCATCTAGCATCAAGCGTAATGCAGAGACCACATTGTCGTAGTTCAGTAATGGCTCACCCATGCCCATCATCACTACATTTGAAATCACTCGGCCAGTGTGTTCCCAGCCTGGAGTTGGAAACTTTTCAACTCTACGAATCGCCTCTGGGTCGCTACGCAAAAGATGCTCAGCAAACCAGAGTTGGCCAATGATTTCTCCGGAGGTGAGGTTGCGTGAGAAGCCTTGACGCCCTGTGGAGCAAAAACGGCAATTGACTGCACAGCCTGCCTGAGAAGAAATGCATAAGGTGCCTCGATCATCCTCAGGAATAAAAACGGACTCGACGGCATTGCCAGCCCCCACGTCCATCAACCACTTACGGGTACCGTCCGAGGCATGCTCATCTTTAATAATCGGTAAGGAAAGTACTTCTGCTTTATCTAGCAATGTCGCCCTGAAGCTTTTTGCTAAATCACTCATGTCATTAATATCGGATACGCCACGCTGGTGTATCCACTGCATGAGCTGCTTTGCCCTAAAGGGCTTTTCATGTAGCCCCGCGACATACGCCGCCATTTGGTCGGCGTCAAAATCTAAGAGATTTACGCGCGGGGAGGTCAATGCGCCTACTTATAAATAAATAAGTTACTGATTAACGATTGAAAACATTGATGCCAGGGAAGAAGAAAGCAACTTCCACAGCAGCTGTTTCAGGAGCATCAGAACCATGAACAGCATTTGCATCAATGCTGTCAGCAAAGTCAGCACGGATTGTGCCTTTGTCTGCTTTTTTAGGATCAGTAGCACCCATCAAATCACGGTTCTTAGCAATCGCGCCTTCGCCTTGCAATACTTGAATCATCACTGGGCCAGAAATCATGAAGCTCACCAAATCTTTAAAGAAAGGACGATCTTTATGAACGCCATAGAACTGCTCAGCCTCAACTTGTGAGAGATGCGCCATTCTGGAAGCAATAATCTTCAAACCAGCGGATTCAAAACGGCCATAGATTTTGCCGATGACGTTTTTAGCGACAGCATCAGGTTTGATGATAGAAAGGGTGCGTTCAATTGCCATGCAAGACTCCAATAGTGATTTCAATGATGTTTGTTGGCTCAGGTGAAAAACGGCTTAAATAGCCCTGCCAAGCTCAACGACCCCCGAATTATACATTGCCTGACCGTATTTACCCTTATATAAGTAGGGCTAAGCCATTGAATTTACAAGGCATAAGCCCTCATTTTGTAGGTCTTTTCTCTGGGGACTTGAATTTAGGGTGTTTTGTCTATACTTAGTGTTAACAGCCCTTCGTGGGCTCATGTAATTACTTTGAAAGAAGGAGTCAATATGAGCGATCTCAACTCTTACGGCTTTGGCCAAACTGGCGCAATTAGCAATATGCAGGTACGTAACCGCGTACTGCGCAATACCTATGCTCTCTTGGCGCTATCCATGGTTCCAACAGTGATTGGCGCTTGGCTTGGTGTTGCAATGGGTTTTAGCTTATTCGCTGAAAGTCCATTCATTGGTTTCATCGTCTTTATGGCTGTTGCCTTTGGTTTTTTCTGGGCAATCGAAAAAAATAAAGATACTGGTTTAGGTGTTCTGCTGCTCTTGGGTTTCACCTTCTTCATGGGCATCATGATGTCCCGCTTGATTGGCTTTACTCTCAACAGCTATAGCAATGGTGCCACCCTCATCATGTTGTCTTTTGGTGGTACAGCAGCGATCTTCGCTACGATGGCAACGATTGCTACTGTCAGCAAAAGTGATTTTTCTGGCATGGGTAAATGGTTGATGGTTGGCGTACTGCTCTTGATCGTTGCTTCAGTGGCAAACATCTGGTTACAGTTACCTGCCTTGATGTTGACTGTGATGGTTTTGGCCATCGCAATCTTCTCAGCCTTCATCCTGGTTGACGTACAACGCGTCATCAATGGCGGCGAAACCAACTACATCATGGCTACTCTAGCTATCTATTTAGATGTGTATAACGTCTTTACTAACTTACTGGCACTTTTAGGCATTGTTGGTGGTAACAGAGATTAAGTATTCGTTTTCTCTCAAAAAATAAAGGCGCCTAGAGCGCCTTTATTTTTTTGTCCAGCCTAATAGAGAATAATTACTTAGCAGTTAGATCATCACACCAGGCAAAGTAGGTATTAATCCATTGGCTAAATGGACCTTCACTAGCCCTGCCAGATCCACATCCCACTAATTTATTTCCAGTGATGTCATAGACGCCAAAACCGCCCTTATAGGAGATTTGCAATTTCTTGCCATCAGCAGAGATGGTGCCAATTTCATAAGCTTTATAGCTGGGGTTTTGATACATAAATTCAACGTGCTGACCATCTTGCTTCAAAATGGTTAAGGTAGCCATTATCGTTTGATTTTGTACTTTTGGATTCTTCTGAGATGCATTAATTGAAGTTTCAACCGTGTTGCCGCTATAGACCTTGGCTAAAGTTGGGATCGTTTGTGCATTTACGAGGAAGCTTATACCTAGGCCAAGCGTGAGGCCAATAATTGATTTCATAAAATACCTTTGCGTGAAAATAAATATGATACCCATTTTTTGTCACACAATGGCATTAAGCTGTCTTAAATCAGTTAGCCACAAACATGCTGACCGCAAAAGACAGTGTAATCAAAATCAATACGATTACCAAACCATCTGAGGCTTTCATGACAATCCCTTTGAGGAAATTGTTAACAGTCATAACTCACTGCACAGCTTCAATCTACTCTTCTATAAGACAGGGAGTTAGGCCTATTGCACCGTAAAAAAGCCCAATGCACTAAATCGGTGATTTAGTGCATTAAGCGGTCAAATACCGCAATCGACTCTACATGAGATGTATGTGGAAACATGTTGACGATCCCTGCACTACTGAGCGTATAGCCTGCGTGATGACACAAAATCTCCACATCTCTAGCTAATGTTTTGGGATTGCAAGAAACATACACTATACGCTGTGGCAGTAAATCACTTTTCTGAGCATGGAGCTGTGCAAGCGCACTGCATATTTCCATAGCGCCTTCACGCGGTGGATCCATCAACCAACGCTCTGCTTTGCTCCAGGATGCAATGATTTCTGGAGTGACTGCAAATAAATCACTTTGCATGAAGCTTGCTTTATCTTCAAGGCCGTTATGTATTGCATTTTCTTTTGCACGTGTTGTTAAGGTTTCTAAGCCTTCTATTCCCAAAACTTGCTTTGCTTTTCTGGCAAGGGGTAATGTGAAATTACCAAGCCCGCAAAATAAATCGAGTACACGATCAGTTTCTTGTACTTCTAATAAACGAATTGCCCTGCTCACCAGCGCACGGTTCATCAAGTGATTCACTTGTGTGAAATCTGCTGGCTTAAATGGCATCTCAATTTGAAACTCAGGAAGACGGTAACAAAGCTTGCCAGTCTCCGGATAAAACGGGGCTACAGTCTCCATTCCTTTGGGTTGCAACCAGATCCAGACTTCATGCTGGTCTGCAAATTGCCGCAGCAATTGCTCGTCAGCCGTTGTTAAAGGCAGTAGGTTGCGAAACACTAATGCAGTTACGGGTTTAGATTTTTTGGGATCATCAGAATTAGGCTCTTCTGGCTCACCAATCGCAATTTCAATTTGGGGCATACGATCCACGATCGATAGACCCATAACCAATTTGCGCATCTCTGGTAGTAAATCAGAAACATACTTTGGCAAAATTTCGCAGGCAAGCATGTCAGCTACATAGCCGCTCTTACCCTCATGAAAACCAATCAAGACTGTACCTTTTTTGATTGAGCGATTCACTACACTTAAGCGTGCGCGCTGCCGATATTCCCAAACAGGACCACCCATCGGTCGCAAAATTTCTTCTGGTTTGACTTTAGCGATGTGTCGCAAGTCATCTTCTAGGACTCGCTGTTTCATGGCAATCTGCGCCCGAATATCTAAGTGCTGCATCGTGCACCCGCCACAGACGCCAAAGGCTGCACACTTGGGCTCTGCCCTAAATACTGCCGGCTTTAGGATCTCACGTAGCTTCGCTTTGCTAAAACGGGCTTTTTCACTAGTGATGGTATAGGTAACCAACTCAGTAGGCAACGCGCCTTTGATGAAAATCACTTTACCGCTTTGACCAAGCGCTTGCTCTTGCTCATTGGGGGCTAAGCGGGCTATACCTTGGGCATCTAAATCAAGCGCTTCAACTTTTACTGGCTCAGTCACTTCAATATTGACTGGCTTGGCGCCTCTACGCATCCGGCGCGAAACCTTGGAGATACTCTTGCCACTGAGCACCATGAGGCTCTTTAGCTTCTTTTTCTAAATAGGCTTTTACAAAATCAATTTCTTCTTGGTATTCGGCAAATGAAAAGCCGCCACGCAGTAATTGAAAGCGGCAATACATCAGATAAGTATTCACAACATCAGTCTCGCAATAGCGGCGAATGTCATCGATCTTACCGTCTTGGTACGCAGGCCATACTTGGCTACCATCCATACCCATCTTGCCTGGGAAGCCACAGAGCTTTGCTAAACCATCTAAGGGTGCGTTAGCTCTACCATTGAACTTGGCTAAGAGATCCATCATATCGAGATGACGCATGTGATAACGACTAATGTAGTTATTCCACTTAAAGTCGCGACTATCAGCCTCTTGGCTCTCACCCATTTCCCAATAGCGGGGCGCCTGAATGTGATTAGCAAGCGCACGGTAGTGAAGAACTGGCAGATCAAAGCCACTGCCATTCCAGGAAACCAATTGGGGCGTGTACTTCTCAATCAAATCAAAAAAGGCCTGAATTAAAACCTTCTCATCATCTTGGGGAGTGCCAAGAGTTCCTACTTTAATTTGGGGAGCACCCTCTTTAGTGCTTCTGCGAATCACACAAGAAATAGCAACAATCTTTTGTAAGAAGAGTGGCAGAAACTCGCTACCTGTTTTGGCTGCTTTGTCAGCCATCGCTTTAGCCGCCACTTCAGCATCGCTCATGGAGTCTGGATGGCCTTCTAGACGACGTATGCCAGCTACATCTGGAATGGTTTCAATATCAAAGACGAGAACAGTAGCCATATGCTCTTACTGAATCGTTACTGCAGATACGGTGTTGGATTGACTGGCTTACCGTTTACGCGTAATTCAAAATGGAGCCTAGCTGAGGTGGTATCCGTATCACCCATCTCAGCAATCTTCTGCCCTTTACGAACGGCATCACCCTCTTTCACAATGAGCTTACTGTTATGTGCATAAGCGGTGAGATAAGTGTTGTCATGCTTAACAATCACTAAGTTACCGTAACCACGCAAACTATTGCCGGCATAAACCACTTTGCCATCAGAGGCTGCCAATACCGGCTCGCCAACCTTACCGGTAATATCAATACCTTTAGTAGTTTCGCTAAATTCAGCAATTACCTTACCTTTGGCGGGCCAAGATAAACGAATGCCGGGCTCTGCAACGATTTCTGGCTTAGTAGGTTCTGGTGCGGGCTCATCCGCTTTAGCACTTGCAGGTTTTGTATCAACTGCTTTCGCAGACTTTGGTCCTGCAGGGGCTTTAATCAATACCAAATCGCCAACCTCAATGATATTTGGATTAAAGCTTGGATTGGCGGCAGTATTCCACTGCGCTACATCACGTGGCGCTTGACCATGATCTAAGGCAATGCGCGCTAAGGTGTCACCCTTTTTAACGCGATAGTAACCAGGAGGCGTTGGCTCGGGTAATGGGCTAACGCGATCAGTTACGGTGGCAGGCTTTGTGCGAGGGGTAGAGCAACCGACAGTCAGCATCAGGGTTACGGACATCAACGCTATCAGGAGGCTCTTGGATAAGCTATTAGGCATATTGGATATTCAATTCTGATGAGTTCTCATACTACCCCTGATTGTAAAGGGACAAAAAAGACCTCGTCCAGCACAGTTCTTTGATAGCGCTGAGAGCTCATCCTTTCAACCATAATAAGTTGCTGCTCTTTTTCATTTTTAGCAACTGGGGCGACTAAACGCCCTCCAATAGCCAGCTGATCCAATAAGGCATCCGGAATACCGAGGCCGGCTGCAGCCAAGATGATTCCATCAAAGGGTGCGGCCTGGGGCAAACCTAAGATGCCGTCACCATAGATCAAGCGCAGATTATTAATCCGAAATGGCCGTAGCTTGGCTCTAGCCAAATCATGTAGCGACCGAATACGCTCGATTGAATACACCTCATCTGCCAATAAGCTCAGCACTGCTGCTTGATAACCACAACCCGTACCAATTTCTAAAACCTTGCTCAGTTTATGTCTGGGTTTATGCAAAAGCTCAATCATGTGAGCGACTACCGATGGCTTAGAAATCGTTTGCTCTTGTCCAATCGGTAACGCCGTATCTTCATAGGCTTGGGCATGGAGGCCAGCATCAATAAATGCATGGCGTGGCACAGTAGCGATTGCCTCTAAAGTTTTGCCGTGCTTCACACCACTTGCGTGCACCTTGGCTGCCAGTGCTTGACGATAAGCCGCAAATCTTTCGGTAGGAGCCTTCAACCGCGATCCCAGCCGTTAGCGCGCATCGCAGCTAAGCGTGCATGGTGACTTAAGTCTAATTGCATGGGGGTAATGGATATACAGCCTTCATTAATTGCATGAAAGTCGGTACCCTCAGAACCTTCTTTAACATCTCCTGCAGCACCAATCCAATAGATCTTGTCACCCCGCGGACTATCTTGAACAACTACCGGCTGTGAATGATGACGGTTACCCAAGCGTGTCACGCGCCAGCGATATAAGTCTGCATAGGGGCGATTGGGAATATTCACATTAAGCAATGTTGCCGTACCTTCGGTTCGAGCAAGTGCTGAAACTAACATTTGTGCCACAACGTCGTGAGCAGCCTTAGCAGCGTCCTCAATCCGATTCCAGCCACGATCAATTTGTGAGAAGGCAATGCCCGGAACCCCAAACATCACCCCTTCAACTGCTGCCGCAACCGTACCGGAATACAGCACATCTTCACCCATGTTCTCGCCTTGATTAATACCCGAGATCACGAGGTCAGGCTTTTCATCTAAGAAGCCAGTCATTGCTACGTGCACACAATCGGTTGGCGTACCGTTGATAAAGAAGAATCCATCACGCTCACCACCAGCAACACGATGGATCGAAAGTGGTCTAGATAAGGTTAAGGAGTTCGATGCCCCACTGTGATTCTGCTCCGGAGAAATCACAGTAATACGCCCTAATGGACGTACCGCATTGACCAAGGCCAATAAACCCGGCGCAAGGTAACCATCATCATTAGAGACCAAGATGTGGGGTTGACGTTCGCTCATAGCTCTAAAGTTTCTGTATTACTTAAATATTATTTGCACGAGTCAATGCGCGACCCCTGAACCAGCCATAAATCACTGGCAACACTAAAAGTGTCAATACTGTTGTTGTTACCATACCGCCCACAATGACCAAGGCTAATGGTCGCTGTGCTTCTGAGCCAATGGAATGGGATAAAGCAGCAGGCAGTAAACCTAAACCAGAGAGCATAGCTGTCATCAATACTGGGCGAACGCGCAATGCAGCACCTTCTACCATGACGTCTTTCATCTCCCCATGCTCGGTTGCGGCCGTCTTATTGATAAAGGAGATTAAGATCACACCATCTTGAATTGCAATCCCAAATAGCGATAAGAAACCAAAGAATGCTGAAATACTCAGCGTCTCACCTGCGAGGTGCAAGGCAATCACGCCACCGATGGCAGCAAAGGGTACATTGATCATCACAATAAAAGCATCGCGGAAGTTACCGAATGCGCTAACCAATAATAAGAAGATACCCATTAAGGCCAAAGGCACTATCAACATCAATTTTTTCTGTGCCTGTATCATTTGATTAAACTGACCATCCCAACTAATAGAATAGTTTGGCGGTATGGTGATGTTTTGCTCCACTAAATACTGTGCATCTTCTACTGCACTACCTAAATCACGGTTACGTACGCTAAATTTAATGGCAATATAGCGCTTACCTGCTTCACGATAAATAAAGAATGGGCCATCTGTTAACTGAACAGTAGCCACCATTGATAGAGGTATCTTCACACCATCAGGAGAATCTACCAATAAATGGCCAATATCAGCTACGTCATTGCGACTTCCTTCATTTAAGCGAATCGCAATACCAAAAGTTTTTTCATCTTCGAGTAAGTTTGTTACAGCAGCGCCACCAATCGCATTAGCTACAACCGTTTGAATATCATTCACGTTAATGTTGTAACGTGCAGCACGTTCACGATCAATCTGAATATTCAGAGTTGGCTGGCCAAGCTCCTTCAGAATGCCTGCATCCGCAACGCCGCGAACCCTTTTCAGCTGATTGATCACCTCAAGGGCCTTTTGATCTAGAACCTCAAGATCAGTGCCATAAATTTTGACCGAATTCTCACCCTTAACGCCTGATAAAGCTTCATTGACGTTATCTTGAATATATTGAGAGAAGCTATAAGTAATACCCGGAATCTGGTTAAGCTCATTCTCTAGATGCGCAATCAGGTCTTTCTTGGATGATCCGGCTGGCATCTTCTCTGGGCTTTTTAAATAAAGTCCATATTCTTGGTTAAATACACCAGTTGAATCAGTGCCATCATCAGGACGACCAATTTGCGCGGCGACCTTATCAATCTCTGGTTGTTTGATAAAGGTTTCACGTAATTGATTGGCAACCTTCACAGAGTAATCAAGATCCACTGTATTTGGTAATGTAACGCGCAACCAAATATTGTTTTCCTCCAAGGTTGGCAAGAATGCGGTACCCAAGCGAGTCATGCTTAGCAGCGTCAACCCCAGCACAAATACAGCTACCGAGAAAACCGTCATTGGACGATCCATCCACTTTCTCAGCAAAGGTTTATAGCTATTGAGAATCTTCGTAATAAATGATGGTGGCTTGTGCTGCAGATTTTCACTAAAAACCAAAGAAATCATTGCAGGCAAGAAGGTTAAGCTCAACACCATTGCCGCGATTAAGGCAAAACCCATCGTGAATGCCATTGGCTTGAAGATAATGCCTTCAACGCCGCCCATAAAGAACAATGGGGAGTAGGCAACGATGATGATGCCGGTTGAGTAAATCATAGCGCGCTGTACTTCACTAGTTGCTAGGATGATGCTTTGATTAAGACGCTTACCACCCTCCTCTAAGTGACGCATGACGTTCTCAGTGAGAATGACTGCGGAGTCTACGATCACCCCGAAGTCAATCGCACCTAAAGAAATCAAATTGGCTGGCACGCTCCATAAATGCATCTGAATGAATGAAACACATAAAGCGAGCGGGATTACAGCAGCTACTACAGCAGCGGCACGAATATTACCCAAGAAGAAGAACAATACAGCCAGTACCAATGAGATGCCAAAGAACAAAGTATGTTTAACCGTGCCAATAGTGATATCTAAAAGCACTTGGCGGTCGTAGAACGGCTTTACTTCAATCCCAGGAGGCAACACATGCTTATTAATATTCTGAATCGTACTGCGCACTCGCGCCAGTACTTCGGTAGCGTTCTCGCCACGACGCAAATACACAATACCTTCAACAGAATCCGGATTATCATTGAACTGAAACATACCAAGGCGTGGTGCATTGCCAATTTCTACCCTAGCGACATCACCAATCCGAATTGGTACACCATTATTAATAGTAATGACGACTTGCTTGATATCGTCAATGTTCTTCAATAGACCCACACCACGCACTACAAACTGCTGTTCGCCACTGGGTAGTAAGCCGCCGCCAGTATTACTATTCGCGTTAGTGAGCGCCAAGATCAATTGGTTAACGGATACACCCTTAGCCTGTAGACCCTCAGGACTCACAATGACTTGGTATTGGCGAACTTTGCCGCCAAATGAAGAAACGTCGGCTACCCCAGGCGTTTGCTTAAGCTCTTTATAGATCTCATAGTTCTGCAATGTTTTAAGCAAAGTTGAAGTAGCATAATCTGAGCGGACCTCATAACGCATGATCTCACCGGTCGCGTCAGAGTCAGGGCTGATGCTAGACGTTACGCCTGGAGGAAAGCTAACATTCGATAAATTAGAGATAAATATCTGGCGTGCTTTGAATGGATCAGTAGTGTCATTAAATTTAAGTGTGACTACAGATAAGCCAAACAAAGACACGGAACGAAATGCTTGCAAGCCTGGAATACCTGCTAAGGCATTTTCAACTGGAATAGTGACTTGCTGCTCTACCTCAGTAGTACTTCTGCCAGGCCATTGAGAGATTGCCTGGATTGTTAATGGTGCAACGCCTGGGTATGGCTGGATTGGTAATTTGCTCAAACTGAGCATGCCCAAGCCAAGCAATGCGATAGAAGCAAAGATGACTATTACGCGCTTCTCGATTACTCCTCGAATGAAGGAGGTAAAAATACTCAATTAGTCCTCCTGCTTGGCAAAGCGATCGTTCAACAAAACAGCGCCTTCTGTTAAGACTCTCCATCCTGGCTCAATACCTTCGGTAATCGCGAAGCTCTTACTATTCAAGTCATAACCCTTTACTGGCAAACGCCGGAATGTCTCATCACCAGTTTTAATAATGGCATAGCGGTTCTCACGAATCCGGACAATGGCTGACTGAGGCACTACAACTGCATCTGCCGTGCCAGTAGTGAGTAAGCCAGAAGCGTACATATCTGAGCGCAATAAATCATCTATATTTTCTACATCTGCACGAATGAGTAAAGCACGCGTTTGCGGATCAACGGCTGGCGCAATGTAATTAGCGTAAGCAATAAACTCTTTCTCGGGGTATGCCTCAAGGCGCAAGACCATTTTCTGCCCCTGCTTAATCATTCTAAAATCTTGCTCAAATACATTACCTAAGAACCAGAGATGCTTAGGGTCAGCTAGCGTAGTAATGACATCACCAGAATTTACCGCGGTACCAGGCTCAACATTACGCTTGACTACAACTCCCTTCAAGGGCGAGCGCATTACTAAATTACTAGTGGTCTTACCAGTGCTTTCAATATTCCTGATGTCGCCGTCGCTAGCGCCTAGGTTTCTCATACGGTTAGCGGCAGCTTCCTGCGTAATACGGGCATCGCCAAGTAAATCACTCATGGTTTTATTGCCCTCTAATACCCTGGCGGTTTTAGAAGAAAGCAAATACTCTTGCTGCGCTGAAAGAAAGTCTGGGCTATAGAGTTCTACTATTGGCGAGCCAATATCCACTTGTGCGCCATCAAAAGCATAAATACGCTCTACCCTACCTGGTGCACGCGCAGAGAGTACTTTTGATTTTTCTGCATTGAATGCTAAACGGCCTGGAACTTTAATGTTCACTGGTACTGGAACTTTTTCTGCCAACTGAAATATATAAATTTCAGGATTCAGTTTGACACCAGGTAGTTTCAACTCCAAGGCGCCACTAGTTTCTACCTTAAGGCCTTTACCAGAGCTTTCGATTTTCACAGCACGATCTACATTGGTAATGCGGCCCATCACAATACCCAATGACAAAATTGCGAAAGCAAAAGCAGCTAAGCGAACGCGGTGTCGATTGATGGCGGACAAATTCCAATACAAGCCAACTAAGCCATTGGCGGCATTTTTTGCATGATGCGCACCATGGTGAGCGCCCTTATGCAAAAACGGCTTTATCTTTTCAGAAATCTGCTTTAGAAACGCAATGAATTTATCGATCAAAACTGCTCCTTAAAAAGGCTCTTTGCCTGCAGATACCATTAATACTGCTTGCGCTTGCAATAGATTACTCTCTGCTTGCGCCAATGCAATCTCTAAGTTACGCAATTGCGTTTGCGCAGTCAATAAGTCATTAAATCCCTGGCCATTATTAGAGTACTGCGTGAGGCCTACCTTATAGGCAGCATCAGCTTGTGGGACTTGGCGATCTTTTAGAAACTGGGTTTGGATCCGAGCTTGCTCATAAGAAGCATAGGCAGCGTTTACCGCCAAAACAATCTGCTGACGATTAGAAATATTGCCCGCTTCAGCTGCCGCTTGATTACGCTGTGCCTGCTCTACCCCATACTTTTCTTTGGTAAAGAAATAAAGGGGAATGATGAGATCTAACTCAAGTTGATAAAACAGCGCGCCATTGTTTGAAGCAAATGGTCCGCGCGGAGTGTATGAAGAACCAATTACCTGAAAGTCTGGCAGGTATGCTTTCTTGGCAAGCGTCACACCCTTGCGTGCAGCATCTAGTTGCAAGGCCGAACTCTTTAAAGCAGGATGACTAGATTCTGCATAGTCTTCTAATTCGACTAAGGTTGGTACGGTGCTCATGGCACGGCGCACATCTCCACGCAATACTAATTTTTCGCGGGAGTGGCGGCCTACCAAAGTATTAATACTATTAAGCGCAACTTGGAGTTGACGTTCAACATTGAATTGGTCAGCCTGGGCAGCACTTTGCGCAACTTGCGCATTCAGAAATTCAACATAAGCCGCAGAATTATTAGAGTACCGCGCTTTAGCAACATTCTTTACCATCTCTAGACGTACGACCGTCTCTTTTAAAACCTGTAGCTGCTTTTGAGCAGCAAGTGCACCGTAATAAAGGGTTGAGAGCTGCGCACCCAATTGCAAATAGGTAGATTCAGAACTGGCTAAGAGTGCCTCTGCATTGGTGTCGGCAATATCTGCTGCCAAGCTTTTCTTACCAGGGAACTGAAATGGTTGCGCTACAGAAATCGAGTTATTGTTGCTGATGCCATTAGGATAAGCTGTAGATGGCACATTCGCTCCGCCTAATGCAAATGGTGAATTGGCTGGCATACCAGACCAGACCAAACCTACTTGAGGATTTGCTGGTGCTGCAATTTGTGGAACAGTTGCCTTAGCAGATAGATAGGACTCACGCAGTGAAGATAGTTGCGGGTTGTTCATCTTGAGCTCATTCCACAGCTGACGCAAGTCCATATCGGTTGGACCCGATGGCATACCCTTGGCGTAAATCTTGGGAGTGTTTGCCTCAGTAATGGGAGCAAATAATTCAGACGCCTTGGCACTTTGATCTTGAGTGCTCAGTTGCGAACCAATGGATGGTGGTGATGTTAAGGAGGAGCCGCCTGATTGAACGGTGACACTCGCTGGAGTGCTATCACCAGTTGCTTGTGCAAACGCTGAAATAGCAAAAGTAGCCATTGCATATGGTGCAATGTTTTTAAGTAGATTGACTACCCTTGTTATACGTTTGCCGTTTATCAACAAATGCGGCCGCCTCTAAATCAATAAATGCTATTTTTATAGCCCCTGATGCAGGTTTAGAACTTGCAAATGCCCGTTTCAGGGGGTTTTGTAGATTATAGGTGACAAAAGCCAAAAGTCTAATTATTAGCAATACCTATCTTATTGATTCTAAAGATAATAATGAATAGCCTAGCCCTTTAAGCCCTTAAAACTCGGCATGGATCCTAAAAGAGATGATGTTTACAGGGCCGCGGGCTGCGTTATAAGCAGGATTATTGACGTGCTGAAAGTTCAAGCCTGCAAGAATATTTTTAACCACAGTAGCGTTGTAATAGACCTCACCTATCCGCTCAGGACGATAAGAAATCGCTTGGCCAGGACCAGCATAGTCGCCAATAAAGTAAGAGACGCCACCAGCTTGTAAATAGGAGCGGCGATAACTGGATAAGCCGTTTTGCATCATCGAAATACCAATGCTGTCGTTTGGACGTGTCCACCTTGTGCCATTCATACCCATACCAACAGAGACTGAATTATCAGCTTCTGTGAAAGACATCGTTTCTGTATGGCCATCTGAGGTAAATGCACGAGCATAGATACCGAGGTCATGAGTTAAGGCCTGCTCTCCATGAATACCCACGCCCGTTTTGTATTGGTAGTTGGTACGCACATTATTAATCGCTTGTGTGCCCTGCGCATTATTGGCAGTCACATAATTAGTCGCATCAGAAAAACGCGCCAGGATCATTTTATTTCGGTAAGCGAGCACACTCACTTTGCCAGGTAAATCGCTAATATGGTGCTGACGCTCAATTTCAAATTGGTCGCCATAGGTATTGAAAACTTGCCAATTCAGATCACGACCATTGGGTTTCTTTGGAGCTAGCATACGAGAAGCGCGCATTACCCAGTTTTCCAAGTACCACTCACCAGCTAAGCCAGTGCTATATCCGCGTGCATCGGCGGCATAGTCATATGCTAGGTAGGTCATATTGCCCCAGTTCATGAACTGAATGCGAGGATCTTTAGCGTAACGGCTATCATCGAATATATCTAACGTAGAAAACTGGCCAGCAGTAATGACAACGCGATTGCTGCTCACGGTTTGCGTAATTTGATTGGCCTCATTCTCCAGAACTTCTTTATTGCCTTCTTGATTGATGATGTGCCGCACAAATGCTCTGGCAGAATAAAATTTGGCATTTAAGCCAGTCGCTTTAGTTGCTTCACCGTTAGAAAACCCACCTAAACCAGTCAGACCTGAGAATGCAACTCCTGAAATTACTTCGGGATTGAAATACACATCAGTATTTGGAGCAAGCCGAGCGCCAAAGAATAATGTTCCAGACCAGGTATAACTCATCGACTTCTGAGCAGCCAAGCTATTCATACCCGAATAGCTAGATGTGAAATTGTTATAGCGCTGATTAATGTAAGTAGTTTGGCCGTGTACGTTTACTGGTAAACCAAAAAGATCTCCTTCGGTAGGCAAATCTTGAATCGGCGATGCAAAGGTGGCAATTTGGTCCGAGCCTGATCCCGCCTTCTGAGCAAATGCAGAGGCGCCTAGAAAAGTACAAATAATGCTCAACAGGAGGAGGATATAAAACTTGCGGGTCATTCACAATTTCTAAATGGGGTGCCAGTGCAATGCAATAGCAACATGCCGATAGGGAAAACTAGGCAAACACAGCTTGAGATTGAAGCCCAAGGGTGGTGCAGACAGAATTATCCCCAAAAAGAGGCAATTTACCTAGTCTTTATGGCGTGGTGATGACAAATACGTCTCGAATTGGGGGTTAATAGATGCAGATATACCACTGAATTCCTATATCTCTTGGCGAGTTCCATAGGCCACGTCAAATCCTGCCAATAATCCATTTCTAATAAAAGAGCAGCTATTTTTGAAAATAAAAAACCACCCGAAGGTGGCGTTAAGTGAACGAAAAAGAGATTAATCCTTAAGACCCAATAATTTTGCTGGATTCTTTTTCATCATCTTATCGATATCAGCTTGCGATACACCCGCTGCCTTAACCGCTGCAATTTGATTCTCAACGCCATCTGGTGGAGTCATCATGCCTTGTTGACCCAAGTCGGTTGAAAGCACTAAATGGTCTGCGCCAATTTCCTTAACCGCTTTAGCAACCACGGTTGCATCCACCTTCTCCCAATGCGTCATCCATTTGTACTGCGCTGTAGGGCCAGTCATAAATTGCAAGTAGCAAATTTCAATATACGCGCCCATAGCTGTCACTTGCTTAGCTTGTTCCCAAGAGAGACCTGGAATATTGGTTAATCCATGTGTGATCAAAATATTCTTCACGCCCAATTCTTTAGCGCGCTTCACAACTGTAACTACTTCATCAGCAGAAATATGACCAGTAGCTAGGATTAAATCTTCACGAGCAATGATCTTGAGAACCTGCTCTAACTCTGGAGTAATTTGACCGTTTGTCGCAACCACAATTCCTGATTGATTTTTATCGACCAAAGTCTTGATATGCATATCCGAATCAAAAGTCGGCAACCAAACTACTTTTCCACGACCGCCAGACATACGATGCATCCACTCTACGGCTGAAGGATTTACACCACCTACGGACTTGTTGAGAACAATGCCTCCCCATACTTCAATACCTGGAACCTGCTGCATGACTAACGCAGCTCGATCGTTCGTTGTGACCACATGGTTCTTAATCACAATACCGCGCATTCCTTTACGCCTAGCAATGGTTGCCAACTCATTATCAGTAAGAGATCTTCCGAAGACATCAGGATCTGGGTGCACATGCATATCAATCACGCCGGCTGCAGGGCTTACTTTTGGCGGAGGTGGAGGAAATCCAACTTGAGCAACTACCAAATTTGAACTCAAAATGAATCCTGCGCTAACCAAGCTAAGCAGTAGAACTTTGCTGTTTTTATATTTACTCATATCGTCCCCTTTTTGTTATAAGACAACTCTACTTGATATGTAGAGCTTAGTATTTAAGTAGTTCCCCTTAAAAAGACTATAGATTAACGGCGGTCCATCAGAGCTCTAGCCAAGGTGCCCGCATCGACATACTCTAGCTCGCCACCCACCGGAATACCTCTCGCAATACGGGTGACTTTGATGCCTTTCGCTTTGAGCACTTCACCAATGTAATGGGCAGTAGCCTCGCCTTCACTAGTGAAGTTTGTCGCTAGCACTACTTCCCGAATAGGCACGTTCGTATCTGGATTCTCAATACGAGCAAGTAAGCGATCAAAATGAATTTCATTGGGGCCCATGCCATCGAGTGGTGAAAGACGGCCCATCAATACAAAGTAATTACCTTTGAAACTTAAGGTCTGCTCCACCATCACTTGGTCTGCAGGCGTTTCTACAATACACAGCAAGGATGGATCACGGCGCTCATCTGAGCAAGTAATACAGATTTTGGTTTCAGAGAAAGTATTACAGCGCGCGCAGTGGCCAACAGTCTGTACTGCCTCTCCCAAGGATTGAGCAAGTACTGCAGCACCATTGCGATCATGTTGTAAAAGATAGAACGCCATACGCTGAGCAGACTTGGGGCCTACTCCCGGGAGTACACGCAAAGCCTCAATCAAACGACCAAGTGCATCTTGAGGTGCTTCATGACGCGCCATAAATGATAACTTAGAAGGGTAACTTAAAGCCCGGAGGCATTGGCATTCCAGCAGTAGCGCCAGACATCATTTGCGCACTAGCTGCTTCTACTTGTTTGAATGCTTCGGTATACGCAGTAACAATCAAGTCTTCTAACATCTCACGGTCGTCCATTGCGCCTGGATCAATTTGTACCCGCTTAAGTTCGTATTTGCCAGAGATCGTTACTTTCACTAGGCCGCCAGCTGCTTGGCCAATCACTTCCAGCGCAGCCAACTCGGCTTGCGCAGTTTTCATCTTCTCTTGCATCTGCTGAGCCTGTTTCATGAGGCCAGCAAGTCCACCTTTCATCATCGCTTCTTTTCCTTAGTGCTGTATTACTGAATTTAAATTAAAGAGGTGCATTACAACGGCTTCACAGAGCCGCCAACTACTTTGGCACCAAACTCTTTTTCTAGCTGCTGAATAAAAGGATCAGCGGCAATCATTTGTTCGGCGTTCATTCTTTTCTCTTGATGAATCTGGGCATCAACCTTAGCAACAGTCTTGCCTTCTACTTCACCTTTTTCAATCACGATCTTAATTGGCTTACCGAAATGCGTAGTGAGCGCCTCAGCTAAGCGCGTAACAGAAGCTTCTGAAGCGAGCTGTGGCATAGGTGTCACGATCGTTACCTTTACACCTGCTGCAGAATCTTTCCAGTCTTGCAGCTCTGTCTGAAATGCTAACTGCTGCACCAGACCTTTTACTGGTAATTGACGCATCAAGCTATGCCAGTCTGGACGATTTGCAGCATCACCTACAGGAGTCGCTGGGGCAACTGGCTTATTTGCTAAAGGCGTTGTTGCAGGCGTTGTTGCAGGCATTGCTACTGGAGCTGCTGCGGGTGCTACTGTTTTTGCTGCTGGCGCTGGAGCAGACATTGGACGTGGTGCGCTAGCGACTGGTGGGGCTGATGGTGCTGGGGCTATGCCACCACCGCCACTGCTCCCTGGACGAAATGCCAACATCCGCAAGAGCGTCATGGCAAAGCCAGTTTGCTCATCTGGTGCAAGTGATAGATCAGGGCGGCTAGTAATGCTGATTTGGTAGAAGAGTTGTGCCTCTTCTTTTGTGAGTTGAGTAGCTAAGCGACGAATCTCGCCCGCTTCTGGCCAATCTTCCAATACTGATTCTGGAACTACTTGTGCTGCTGCAATCTTTTGTAGCAGGCTGGATAAATCTTGCAATGCCAATGAGAAAGACATACTGCGTTCTCCCATTTCATTAGCAACTGCGAGGAGGCTTGCACCATCTTTTGCAATTAAGCAATCTAAAATACGAATGAGATACGCATCGTCTAATGTGCCGAGCATGCCACGTACAGATTCTTCAGTTACTTTACCTGCTGCATAAGCAATCGCTTGATCAGTTAATGACAGCGCATCGCGCATCGAACCTTGAGCTGCTTTAGCTAAGACACGCAATGCATTGACTTCGTAAGTGACTTTTTCTGCTGCAAGTACCTTCTCTAAATGCTCAACAATGAGGGCTACGGGCATTTGCTTGAGATTGAACTGCAAGCAACGAGACAAAATAGTGACTGGGATCTTTTGTGGATCAGTAGTTGCTAGAATAAATTTGACGTGCTCTGGAGGCTCCTCCAAAGTTTTCAGCATGGCATTAAAGGCATGATTGGTGAGCATATGCACCTCGTCAATCATGTAGACCTTGAAACGAGCATTACTTGGTGCGTAAGCTGCTTTTTCCAGAAGAGCGGCAATATCGTCAACACCACGATTACTTGCTGCATCCATCTCTATATAGTCGACAAAACGACCCGCATCGATTTCCATACAAGCTGGGCATTTTCCGCAAGGCTGCGAAGTCATCTTGCCTGCGCCATCTGCACCTGTGCAATTGAGCGCTTTTGCCATAATGCGCGCAATCGTGGTTTTACCAACCCCACGGGTACCTGTAAATAGCCATGCATGATGAAGGCGACCCTGATCCAAGGCATGGGTCAAGGCCTTAACCACGTGGTCTTGTCCTACTAACTCAGAGAATGTTTTGGGGCGCCACGAACGGGCTAATGCTAATGCTGTCATGTCTTACATTCTAACAAGCTAAAATGGAAGTGGATGGGCCTCCCCGCATGGTGGGTTGGATAACCTGGTCAGGTCGGGAACGAAGCAGCCAAACCCAATTTCTGCCAGTGCCGGGGGTCAGGCTCATCCACCTTTCCCTTGAAAAATTCCCCAAATCAAGCCTCTGCTATGCGGCTGCAAATATTGGTATAGTTTTAATCAGATAGCCATCTATTCAGCAGAGGGCTCGTTTAAATAAGGGGAAATGAATGTCTAGAGATAAATTGGGATTAATTGCGTTTGGTCTTGCGCTCTTGGGCTTCATTGTTTTTGTGAAAACGGGATCGCTACTTTTGTTTGCAATCGGTATGGTCTGCGTAGTCATATTGGTATTTTCTAAGAATAAATTCATTCAATAGTATGACGGGTGTCATGCTCGAGCTGGTAGTTGAATTTACTGTGATTCTGATTTCACCAATCGTTTTTCACTACTACCTTTGGAAGTATAAAAAATTAGCCCCTGCAGTCATTCTGAAAGATTTCAAAATTTATGCCTGCTTGTATGGGCTCATCTTAATTACCGGCATCTTTGCCATTTGGGGTCAGCATTAAGGGCCAGTAAGCCTTTTATCCAAAGGGCCCATTCAGTCGCACAGTATCCCAATTGAGCACAATCGCAATAGTGACCCATATTAAATATGGCAGCATATATAAGCTATATTTAGTCGAGACTTTTCGTAGCGTCAGCAATATGGCAAGCACTGAAAGCCATAAAAATACTGCTTCGTATAAAGACCAGTCTGGTCTTTGAAAGCGAAAGTACAAAATACTCCATAGCAAGTTCAGAAAAGCATTGGCCCAAAATAGATAAGTCAGACGGCTCAGAATCATGGGGTTAGTGGTCAAGTGCTTTACAGCCACCCAAGCGATTCCAGACAAAACAAAAATAGTAGACCAGATCGGGCCAAATGCTGCATCAGGTGGCTTCCAAAAAGGTTCTTTTAAGGCTTGATACCAAGGCCCCAAATCCGTTGCTAAGCCCCCTAGAATCGCCACCGTTAAACCCCAGGCTAATGGCATGGCCATTTTCTTATTCAACATAGATTTCCTTCGAGAGAAGTAATACCGTGGGAGATTCTGAAAGTTCAGCGTTTAGGTGTAATAGTAAATTAAGAAAAAAACGAGAATGAATAAGTTCAGAGTTCCAAAGATGACTAAAACAGGTTTACCAATATATTGCCACTTTGCCTCTTTAGATAACAGCTGTGTCTGATTTTTTTCTTTCTTAAACATAGATTAGATGTTTATATCTGAAAGTGATCCTGTACTTTGATCAATATCTTCTTCGGGGATAGCCCATATAAATCCAAGAGTATATTCACATCACCATGCTCTACATACTCATCAGGTAAGCCAATTTGCAGAGTAGGTATCTGAATCTTGTGCGCGGAGAGCGCCTCTAAACATGCGCTACCCGCCCCTCCTTGAGTTGCGCTGTCTTCAATAAAGACCAAAGCATCATGAGTTTTGGCAAGATCTAATAGCAATTGCTCATCTAATGGTTTTACAAAGCGCATATCAGCAACAGTAGCATCAAGCTCCTCTGCGGCCTCTAGTGCGTTATATAGCAATGGGCCAAAACAAACGAAGGCAATCTTTTTCCCAGCGGCTTGCACATTTTTTGGCTTGCGAACAATTAAACCCTTGCCAACAGCGATGGTCTCGAGTTTCTGTGATGCTTCAGGACCCACTCCAGAGCCACGGGGATAACGCACGACAGCAGGACCATTCAAACTAAAAGCGGTTGTCAGCATGTTTCTGCAATCTTCTTGATTGGATGGTGTCATCAAGACCACATTGGGTAAGCATCTCAGAAAGGCAACATCAAATACGCCTGCATGGGTTGGTCCATCTGCGCCAACCATGCCAGCTCGGTCGATGGCAAAGACAATTGGCAAATTCTGCAAAGTCACATCGTGTATGAGTTGATCGTAGCCCCTTTGTAAAAAAGTGGAGTAGATAGCCACCACTGGCTTTAGACCTTCACAAGCAATGCCCGCTGCAAAAGTGACTGCATGCTGTTCTGCAATTCCTACATCAAAGTAACGATCAGGGAACTGTGCTTCAAACTGGACTAAGCCAGAACCCTCGCGCATTGCTGGCGTAATACCAATCAGACGCTTGTCCTCTTTGGCCATATCGCAAAGCCATTCGCCAAATACTTCGGTATAGGTTTTTTTACCTGGTGCAGAAGGTTTCAGGCCTTCACTAGGATTAAATTTGCCGGGGCCATGATAAGAAATCGGGTTTGACTCTGCCCTCTCATACCCTTTGCCTTTTTTAGTAACGATATGCAAGAATTGCGGGCCATCAGTCTGGGCAATCTTTTTGAGGTTCTCAAGGGTAATGATGAGATCGTCGAGATTATGACCATCGATTGGGCCATAGTAATCAAAACCAAATTCTTCAAAGATAGTGGCTGGACCAATCATCCCTTTTGCATGACCTTCCAGTCTTTTTGCAAACTCTCTTAAGGGAGGCGTATAGGAAAGCATCTTATCCAAACCTTTTTTGGTAGCGCCGTAGAGTGAACCGCTAATCAGCTTTGCCAAATATCGATTCAGAGCCCCAACCGCTGGAGAAATCGACATTTCGTTATCGTTCAAAATCACGATTAAGGGAATAGATTTATCAACCCCTGCATTATTTAAACCTTCATAGGCCATGCCAGCACTCATGGAGCCATCGCCAATGACTGCGATGACATTGCGTTTTTCACCCTTCACTTTGCTGGCGACTGCCATCCCGAGGGCAGCTGAAATGCTAGTAGACGAATGTGCTGTACCAAAAGCATCGTATTGGCTTTCTGAGCGTTTTGGAAAGCCAGATAAGCCACCAAACTGACGCAAGCTTGGCATCATCTCTCTGCGCCCGGTCAAAATTTTATGGGCGTAGCTTTGATGTCCTACATCCCAGACAATCCGATCTTCAGGAGTATCAAACACATAATGCAAGGCAATTGCGAGCTCAACTGTTCCTAGATTGGAAGATAAGTGCCCACCAGTACTGGCAACAGACTGAAGAATGAATTCACGCAACTCATCTGACAATTGGGCAAGCTCAGACTGCTCAAGCTGCTTTAAGTCCTGGGATGAATTAATGGTGTGGAGTACTTTGGTTGCCTGGAGCATATTTGACGCCGAAATTATTTTGGAGAATAAATACTAGAGAGAATTCGCTTGAAATCTTCAATCTCGTTATTGGGTGATTTTTGCAAGGCATTGATAGGTGCATGCATAAATTTGTTAGCCAAGGCTTCTGCCATGATCGATAGAACCTCAACTGGATCTTCACCCCTCTTAATGCGCCGCACTGCTTTTTCCAATTCAATTTCTTTAAGTCGCTCTGCAGTAGTCTGCAGCGATTGAATAATCGGCACTAGCGTTCTTTTTTGCAGTGTCTGGAAAAATTCACTCACGCCCTTATCAATAATGGTTTCAGCATCAGCCATAGAAAGTTCGCGGATATTACGACCTTCATTGACAACGCTACCCAAATCATCGACTGAATAAAGATAAGCATCTTTCAGAGATCGAACCTCAGGCTCGATATCCCGCGGGACAGCCAAATCAATCAATACGATCGGTCTGCTATTTCTAGCCTTCAAAGCGGTTTTAATCATCCCCATGCCAATGATTGGCAATGCACTTGCTGTACAAGAAACAATCACATCAAAGTCCTGCAAGCGCGTTGGCAAGGATTGCAAAGGAAAGGAGTCTGTTTGCAGGCCCTTTTCAGCGAATACTTTTGCCATCTCATCACCACGATCAACCGTACGGTTGCTAATCGCAATCTGTTTTGGCTTTCGTCCGGCAAAGTGCGAGGCACACAATTGAATCATTTCGCCTGCACCAATAAATAGGATTTTGGAGTCCTTCAGATCGCCAAAGATTCTTTCAGCTAGACGCACTGAGGCACCTGCCATTGAAACTGAATGCTTACCAATATCCGTTGTTGCTCGGACTGCCTTGGCAACGGAAAAAGTTTTATTGAATAAAGGCTTTAGATATATGCCTAATGTGCCGGCTTGGTCAGCTAATTCAACCGCTTTTTTCATTTGACCTAGTATTTGAGTCTCCCCCAACACCATTGAATCCATTCCGCAACTGACTCTAAATACATGCTTTACCGCATCAGTCTCTTTTGCAGAATATATATAGGGCTTCAATGCATCGCTTTGCAAACGCTTTTGAGAAGTTAGCCAATCAAAAGTACGCTCTTCTAAATGATGGGCAGGATATGAAACATCATTCGCAGCACAATAAATCTCCATGCGATTGCAGGTAGACAAAATTGCGACTTCTGGCATTAATTCAGAATCGGCACTTCTTAAATAATTACGAAGATCCAATAAGGAATCCTGCAAATCTGCTGGAGAAATAGCAACGCTCTCTCGAATATCAATTGGAGCTGTGTGATGATTCACGCCAAGATTGAGTATTTGCATGCTAGAGGCTGCTGAAAATAGCTTGAAGTGGGACTAGAAAAATCATGCAAATGATTCTTCCTCTAGATGAACAATATGTCAATCAAGATTGACACCTATTTCAGTTTCCCTACCTAGGGAAAACCCACATATCAATGCTTATTGCTGGTTCTTAGCCGCAGCCTCGTAGGCCTTAAATTTTTTGTAGGAATTAATCGTGGAATACAAGGCAAAGGCCGTGATCAACACGAAGAATAGATTGGTCAATGAGTACTCTTGGTACAGAATCCAGACCTGCCCAGCTAAGGCTATTGGGAATACAACAATGGCAAATTTGAGCCACAACATGGTTCTTTTAAATTTGGCATCAATTGGGGTTGATTCAACTTGCTTATTCATTACCTATCCTTGTGACTGAAGAGGCGGAGCCTCTGATTAATCTCGCCTCAGTATACGAAAAATGAAGGCTGTCATGCCCTGGGCAAGGATAAAGGTGAAGATTGCCCCCATCAGACCCATAAACACCCCAGGAACGATGCCTAAATCCAACTGCTTGGCAAACAGCAGCCCCATACCAAAACCGCCTGCAGCGCAGGCTATCTCGAATAGTATTTTTAAAGCGCCAAAACCTTGGCTAGTTTGACTCATTTGATATTTAAAAAAGATGTTATGTGAGGCTCATTCTATATCCAATAAGGCCTATAGCATCTAAAAATGCCACTATTACGGATAATCTTTTTGCACTGCAATACGTTGACATATAAGGGAAATTCCTAACAAAACTGTATAGATTTATTTACACATTCGTACTAAATTAACCCTGTGGTTAGAAGGTTAATTTAGTACCCTCGTGTGGGTTAGCACGATGCAGTTAGATTTGAGAGGAAGAAAGCTATGACAAATGACACTCTTACAGGTCTGAGTGTTGAGGAGGCGGAAGAGTTACACCGCAACCTCATTCAAGGTACGCAATTTTTTGGGATGATTGCAGCACTCGCCCACTTACTTGCTTATATCTATTCACCTTGGTTGAAATAATTACAGGAGATTAAGATGATCTACGGAAAAATGTGGACAGTAGTAAGACCAACCGTTGGTATTCCATTGTTTTTGGGTGCGTGTGCAATCGGTTCTTTTTCAGTTCATTTAGCATTACTGAATAACACAACTTGGGTGAAGGCTTTTTTAGAAGGCGGTAAAGCTACTAAAGCTGGCGCTGTTACTTCGGCACCCGCGGCACCAACAGCACAAAAATAAGTTTTATCTTGTCTCATAAGACCTAGATCGTTAGATCTGGGTCTTATTTTTTTGTTTTGCGTATCCGCGGTTTAAACTCAATTTTCATGAATCGTTTTAGTCAAAAATTAATGAGTACCTGGGCAAATTTAGGCCCCCGCTTCTTGCCATTTGCAGATGCTGCTTCTGCTGAATTACCTCTCGGTAGATTACTCAGACTATCCTTATTTCAAGTATCGGTTGGCATGGCCCTAGTACTTCTGGTGGGCACCTTAAATCGAGTGATGATTGTTGAGTTACAAGTACCCGCATCACTGGTATCGATCATGGTTTCCTTGCCCATTATTTTTGCTCCCATCAGAGCGCTCATTGGCTTTCGCTCTGATACCCATAAATCTGCTTTAGGTTGGCGTCGTGTTCCCTATATTTGGATGGGAACGATGGTTCAATTTGGTGGGCTTGCCATCATGCCTTTTGCCTTGCTTGTCTTAGCTGGTGCCGGCAATGCTAGTGAAGCGCCCGCATGGATTGGATTAGCTGCTGCAGGTCTGTCATTTTTATTTGTGGGTGCCGGCATTCACACGACTCAAACGGTAGGTCTTGCCTTAGCCTGTGATCTTGCCCCGCCTAAATCCCAGGCGAATATTGTTGGTCTGATGTATGTGATGCTCTTAATTGGCATGATTGGTAGCGCCCTGATTTTTGGTCAGCTATTAGAGGAGTACAGTCCCGGACGCTTAATACAAGTAATTCAAGGTAGCGCTGTAGTCACGATCGTATTAAATGCGATTGCGCTCTGGAAGCAGGAAAGTCGCGAAGAAGCCCGCGCAAGAGCGCTCGTAGCCAGAGAGCAAAACTTTAAAGAATCTTGGGAAACTTTCAAGGAAGGTGGCCAAGCAATTCGTCGCTTAGTTGCGGTAGGCTTTGGCACCATGGCATTTAGCATGAATGATGTTTTGCTAGAACCCTATGGCGGCGAACTATTAAACATGAGTGTGAGCGCCACCACGGTGTTAACTGCTACTTTAGCCGTCGGCTGTTTATTTGGCTTTAGCATTGCCTCCAAAGTATTAAGCGCCGGTTACGACCCCTTTAAGATGGCTAGCAATGGAGCCAAAATTGGTATTCCTGCATTCATATTAGTGATTGCTGCAGCACCCTTTAATAGCACAATCATTTTCATTGTGGGTGTCGTATTGATTGGATTTGGCAATGGCTTATTTAGCCATGGAACCTTAACTGCCACCATGAGATACGCCCCAGAAAATCAAAGTGGTTTGGCATTGGGCGCTTGGGGAGCAGTGCAAGCGACTGCTGCAGGCATTGCCATTGGCGTCGGAGGAGTATTTCGGGATATTTTGGCAGGTATGGCATCGCGAAATTATTTTGGCGCAGAGCTCAATAATCCAGCAACGGGTTATTGCGGTGTCTATCTATTAGAAATAGTTTTACTGTTAGTCACGATTGCAGCAATGACGAATTTCATATGGCCAGCTAGGCCAGTAGAATCGGTTGCCTAATTGACTACCTTTGCGCAATTAGCCGAAAAGACTCTCATTACTTTTGGGTTTTTCATTAGCTCAATTAGTTTTATATTAATTACCTTAAGTCTGTGGGACTTTATTTCTGCAGACCTATTTGCTTTTGGTCTTTCTTCAGGGATTCGCGTATTGGGTAGCTGCGCTATCATGGGATGCCTTCTAAGCGCAGTTGGCTATGGCATTGGAGATTATTTTAATAACGAAGTGAAGGAGTGAAAATGTTTAAAAGATCAGATTACTTCATTCTCATGGCAGTGGTGATTTCTTTCTTCACCTCTGCCTATTTATGGTTTGTTGTCCAGGATCGAGAGCAGTCCATCTTTACAGCACTGTGGGTACCCTCAATATTTTGCTTTGGGATTTATTTCAAACTATCTGCGCTATTGAATCGTAAAAAATGAGTAACACTACATTACTCCTCCTGTCGATCTTTGTTTTTTGTCTTTTAATTGCAGGCCTGTATTACATGGTTCGTGAATTTATGGGTGAAATGCAAGATGCCTTCCCCGATGTCAATGAGTGGCTGGATACAGACAAGAAGAAAAAGAAGTGATTGCTGCTGAATGACTACTGAACTGCCCCTAATCTAGAGCAGTTTCACAATCGCTTCTGCCATCTTGCTCGCGCCATCTGCCGATGCAAGCCGTGTGACGAATTGACCATCTTTACTCACAACAAACTTAGTGAAGTTCCACTTAATACCAGTGGTTCCTAAGATGCCAGGCGCTTGCTCTTTTAGGTAGATATACAAGGGATAAGTACTATCCCCATTCACATCAATTTTTTCAAACATCGGAAAAGTCACGCCATAGTTAGTGCTGCAAAAGCTTTGAATTTGCTCTGCAGAGCCGGGCTCTTGGGCGCCGAATTGATTGCATGGGAACCCTAATACCTCAAGGCCTTTAGCCTGATTTGCAGTGTACAGATTTTGTAAATCACGGTATTGAGAAGTAAAGCCACAGTTGCTTGCGACATTCACGATTAAGAGTGTCTTTCCAGCATAATCCTGCAAATTTTCTGAGGATCCATCAAGTCTTTTTAGGGGGATATTGGGTAACATTATTACTCTCCATATTCATAAAATCGGTCTGCAAATATTTCATATTCAGGTCATAATAAATGCATTATGTTTACTTTGCTTTTGGCTCCCTTACCCTATTAATCATAATGACTAAAGGACCGTGTGAATCCTGCTGATGCACCCTATCGGAGCTTATGTACCGACTGTGGAATTTCTCGAACCGATAACCCAAAACGTTGTGGTGAGGCTTGTCAATTTATCAAGCCCAAGTACCCAGAACTAGAAACTCAGGTTCACGGTAGGGCAAGAGACTTCAATCGTCCGGATGAATTGCATTTTGGTCCCTTTATCAAAATGCTCAGGGCAGGACTTAAAAATCCGAGTGCCGGTGCGCAGTGGACTGGAATTACTACTCGGATTGGTGAGCGTTTATTGGAAACTGGCGCAGTAGACGCCATTTTGACTATGACTGAGGATCCTAACGATCGCTGGAAGCCGTTGCCGATCATTATCGATAAAGCATCTGATATGGCTAAGTGTCGCGGCATGAGAATGGGGTATGCCCCGCTTCTCTCCCTATTGGAGCCTGCGATTGCCAAAGGTTACAAAAAGATGGCTGTCATTGGCATACCTTGCCAGGTATATGCCTTAAGGGCTCTAGAGAAAGAGCTTGGCTTAGAAAAGCTTTACGTGATTGGTACACCCTGCTCTGACAACACTACGACTGAGAATTTTCATCACTTTCTATCGCTCGTTAGCTCAGAGCCTGATGAGATTAACTATCTAGAATTTAGAGCAGATTACCACGTTGAAGTCCGCTTTAAAAATGGCAAAAAGAAAGAGATACCGTTTCTGCAATTACCGCTCTCTACCTTGCCAAATGACTTCTTCCCTCTAACCTGCCGTACCTGTGTCGATTACACCAACGTGCTATCGGATATCACTGTTGGTTATATGGGCGGACAAGGTGAGCAATGGCTCATTGTTCGTAATGAGCGGGGTGAAGAGTTATTAAATCTTTTAGGTGATGAAGTTCGCACCTCGGCACCGGGAACGGCTGGTAAACGTCACTCTGCTGTGGTTGGTTTCATGAAAAACGTGGAGCGCGCTGCTGGTGGTCTCCCCTTGAGAAAAATGCCGAACTGGTTAAGACCGATTGTGGGTTGGTTAATGCCAAGAGTTGGGCCTCGTGGGCTTGAATTTGCTCGCACACGTGTTGAGATGAAAGCGATTGAAACAGTGCTTCACCTACGCAGAGAGCAGCCTGCAAAAATGGCTTCTATGGTTCCTAAACATATCTGGCCTCTAGTAGAGCCATATGGCATCAAGCCTAGTGAGCAAGAGATTCATAAACCTTAAACTTTTTTTCCTTTGGAGCATTCCATGGCTTTATTTCTGATTGGTCTTGTTATTTTTCTGGCTAGCCATTCTTGCCGCATCTTTGCAGAGTCATGGCGCAATCACATGATTGATCGCATCGGTGAAGTAAAGTGGAAAGGTTTGTATACCATCGTTTCCTTAATTGGTTTTGTCATCATGGTGATAGGCTATGGTGAAGCAAGACAAAGTACAGTGGTATTGTGGCAACCCAATGCTGCTCTCATCTACCTTGCCCTAGTCTTAAATCTAATTGCTTTTATCTTCCTAGCAGGAAGCTCTCCCTCTAATAATGCGATTCGTCTTAAACTCAAGCACCCAATGATTTTGGGTGTCAAAGTATGGGCACTAGCGCATCTCATCTCCAATGGCACCCTAGTCAATCTCATCCTCTTTGGAGGGTTTTTGATCTGGGCTGTGTTGGATTTTCGTTCCGCCAGAAAACGTCCTATTCACATCCCTGAACAAGCTCAAGTGAGTACCAAAGCGACAGTCATTACCATCGCTTCTGGCGTTATCCTCTGGGTAGTCTTTATATTTGGATTACACCAATACCTCATTGGAGTTTCTCCTCTCGCCCAACTGTCTTGAACACGCTTTTGAAATCAGCTTGTATAAACCTTAAAGGGGTTTCAATTAGCTTGATATTGACGCTAGCTTTATGGGGTTGTGATTCTCAAGCCCCGAAAATAGAAGCCATTGATAGTCAAAGCAAAGTACTGACATGCTCTCTCAATGGCAGCCCTATTCAGATAGGAATTACTAAAGGGTCTCTTGATGCAAGCCTACTCTATGAGGGTAAGGAGTTGAAGGTGAACTTACTAGAGGTAAAAGATTTCTATCAGATATTAATGCGCTTTGACCCGCAAATTGGGCAACTCAAAATTAATAAGATGGGTAATGAATTGACTCAGGTCAAAGCCGGTAATGAACAAGTCGCTACTTGTGTGGCAGAATTAAAAAAATCATAGGGCAAATATCATGAGAAAAAATCACTACATTATTGGCTTGCTTCTTTTTTGTTGCTCGCAAAACTGGGCCATAGCTCAATCTGCTCAAGCAGAACCAAAGACCGTAGCTCCGATTAAAACGATTGCTTCATTAGATGTTGCTCGCTATCAGGGTACTTGGTATGAGATTGCGAAGTTTCCCAATTGGTTTCAAAGAAAATGTATTGCTGATACCAATGCTACCTACAAGATCAAAGAAGACGGTAATGTCAGCGTGACTAATCGCTGCTCATTTGAGGGTGGTGAAAAAGGTGAGGCAATTGGTACGGCAAGGCAGATTGGTGACTCCACTTCCCCTACCCTAGAAGTTCGCTTTGCACCGGCTTGGCTGGCTTTTCTGCCCATGGTGTGGGGAGATTATTGGGTGATAGATATCGACCCTGAATATCAACTAGCAGCCGTGAGCGACCCCGGGAGAAAGTATCTCTGGATACTCTCTCGTACCAAGAAAGTAGATCCCAGCAAATATCAGGCGCTGCTTAGTCGCCTAGTCAATGACAACGGCTTCAGTCTCGAACAACTAAGCCTGACACCGCAAAATTAAACTGAGAATAAGAATTTAATAAAGGTAATTCCGATAATCAAGCCTGAAAATGCAACGATTCCAATCAGGTACATTTTGCCGGTTTTATTTTTTAAGGTTGTTGCGCTGTTATCTCTCATGATTCCACTTCCCTTCAGTTTTAGG
Source organism: Polynucleobacter sp. (assembly GCA_037129175.1). Taxonomy (GTDB): domain Bacteria; phylum Pseudomonadota; class Gammaproteobacteria; order Burkholderiales; family Burkholderiaceae; genus Polynucleobacter. Next base: position 50,872 of record JBAXVK010000006.1, read on the forward strand.
ACTAATTTAAAGCTGCTGCTGATTGACCACTTCTTAAACTTTCGCAAAACCCAATAAATGGGCGGTATCTTTTAAGAAAATCTTCAAGTGCGCCATAGGGTCACGACGAACGAGTTTCTTATTCATATACGATTCAAATGTTAAACGCTGAACGTCTTTATCTTCACACATTTTGACAAAGCGCTCGCGACGTTTATCGTTGCTGTACCAAAAACGCTGCATGATGCCAAGGACCAAAAATACAGTGCCATGTTCTTTCATAAATTTTTTACGGGCTTTTGCCAATACTTTTCCGTTACCAGTCACTAGTAGGTCTTCTACCGCTTCTGCAGCCACACGGCCACCATACATGCCGTAATAGATGCCCTCACCAGAGGCGGGAGCTACCACTCCAGCAGCATCTCCAGCCAAGATAACATCTCTACCGTTATCCCATTTCTTTAATGGCTTCATTGGTAGCGGTGCGCCTTCATGCCTGAGCATTTCAGCATTCTCTAGGCCGGTTTGTTTTTTGAGAGTTTCTACTGCACTTCTTAAAGAAAAGCCTTTGTCAGCTGTACCTGTACCAATACTCATGGTTGTACCATGAGGAAAAATCCAGCCATAAAAATCTGGGGATAAAGCGCCTTGATAAAACACATCGCAGCGGCTGCCGTCGAAGCCTGCAGGAGGATTTTCAGGAACCTTGACGATCTCGTGATAGGCGAAGACATATTCCACATCTTTAGCGCCTGGAATTGCTTGGCGTCCAACACCAGATTTAGCCCCATCAGCACCAATCACTGCCCTAGCACGAACGGCTACGGTTTCATCAGGAGCGCCATGCTTACCACGCACGACATAGTGAACAACTGAGACTCCATCTGGATCTCTAGTCAATTTCTCAAAGACGCCGGTTCTTCTTTCAGCGCCATCATTGGCGGCACGGACACGCAAAAATTCATCAAACTTGTCACGATCGACCATTCCTACAAAGCCGCCCTCAATATGCATATCTACTGCCTTATCAGAGGGGGCAATCATTCTGGCGCAATTGGCCTTTGCTACTAGCAGCTCATCGGGGATTTCAAAATCTTTAATTAAGCGTGGAGGTATGGCGCCGCCGCAAGGTTTAATGCGGCCCATGCGATCTAATAAGAGGACTTTTCGACCTTTCTTTGCAAGATCACTTGCGGCTGTAGCTCCAGTAGGGCCGCCGCCAACCACAACGACTTCAAAAGTTTCTAGGGCACTCATTTTCATCTCCATCATACTCAGTTAATTGATTTAGTTAATTGATTGATTTACTACACACCCACTAAATGATTCGAAATATTACTTGTTTGTTTTTGCGAGCGGGTCTGATAAGACAAGTACGCAGCCACAACAAATAAAACACCTTCTAATAAAAAGACAAAAGCATAGGCAGAAGCGGGATCACCCAAAACAATCCTCGCAATATCGCTTAAACCAGTTCCAATAATTCCACCTAAACCAAAGGCCATCGCTTGCGATGCTCCCCAAATCCCCATACGAACACCCTCACGCCGCGCACTACCGATACTCGCAAATTGCATCATTGATCCGATAGCAGCAATCGAAAAGGCGCCATTAAAGATGCCCAATAGGAAAACGGCCACCTGAAAGAAAATGACATTGGCAATCGGGCCAGACAAAACCAGGCCTAACATCGCCAAGGCTGAAGCCAGACATCCGCCAATTGTCCAAGTACTCAATGACGTTAAAGTCTGAGATTTAGCCTTGCTCGTAATAAAGGCTAAAAAGAGCATTCCAATGAGTACGCCACCATTTTGCAAGCCAGATAATGTCGTTGTCTCTGCGGGTGAGAACCCAAAGGCAACTGCAGCAAAAGGTTCTAAGATCAAATCTTGCGAGCTATAAGCGAGCATGGATACAAAGACAAACCAGGTAAACGAACGTACCCTACTTTCTTTCCAGACCTCAGCAAAGGCTTCACGAAAACTCGCTTTACTTGGACTCTCTGATTCGACTTCATCTGCGTTAGTTGCTAGCTGATGATTTTTAGTAACCGGTGACTCCATGCCCCAGATTGCCAAGAATGTGACTATCACTGCAATCACCGATACGGTCGATGAAACTATGAGTAGACGCTCAAATGAAAATGGTGTGAGGAATTTTCCACTAACGCTAGCTGTAAAAGCAAACCCAAAAATCATCATTAACCAAACACAAGTAGCTGCTGCAGCCTTCTTTTTAGGCTCCACTCGTTTTGCTAGCAGCACCAGTAATGCAGTACCACTAGAACTCACGCCAATACCAATCATTAAAAAGGCAACGGTTGCTAGTGCAATGCCTAACACGACTGAATTGCTTAAAAGAATGGTTGAGGCAGCAGCTAAGACGCCGCCACTAGCCAATACCAATATTCCTCCACGAATCCATGGACTGGCTCTGCGCGTTTGATCGGAGCCAAAGCCCATGCGCGGGCGGATTAACTGAATAAAATAATGGATTGCTACTAATGCACCGGGCAAAATTGCGGGCAGAGCCAACTCAATCACCATCACCCGATTTAAGAGTGAGGTCGTTAACACCACAATCGATCCCAAAGATGCCTGGACTAAACCTAGTCTGGCAATTTGGGGCCAAGTGAGATAGTTGGTTTCAGGGGCGCTCATAGTTCAATTAATTTACCGAGAAACGTCCTGCCACTGCAAATGCACTGACCATCATTCCTGCAACAAACAATGGCACACCAAAGCCACTCAGAAATAATGCGCGCTTGACTGGATCCTGTAAAAAATAATGCATCATTTTGATTTGTCCGCCGATAAGCAGCAAGATCACGAATGCTTGCCAATACGCGCCCCATACTAATAAGAGTCCAATAACGCCAAACTGTGGCGCCAACATCATGAGGCATGCATTCTCGGCCGCACCTGCGATACCAAGTTGCACTGGCAAAGAGAGCACGCCCATCTTGCGATCACCTTCAATTGCCTTGAAATCATTTAAGGTCATGATGCCGTGTGCGCCAATGCTATATAGAACAGCAAGAAGAATCGATGGAGTGGAAGGTAGCAAGTCTCCCATCATCACTGCTGAACCTGTAAACCAAGCCAATCCTTCGTAAGAAATTCCGCAAGCAGCATTACCATACCAGCCGTTTTGTTTAAAGCGGAGTGGCGGCATGCTGTAAAGCCAAGCCAGTAAGAGCCCTAACAAAGTTGCTGCAAATGCCCACGGACTAATCAGCCAGCCCAATAAGAGTGAGAGGCCAGTCCAAATACAGGCAACATACAGACCCCAAGTACCTGGCATACGACCCGAAGGGATTGGACGTTGTGGCTCGTTAATCGCATCCACCTCGCGATCAAACCAATCATTAACTGCCTGACTAGCAGCGCACACCATGGGGCCAGCAAGAATCACACCAGCAACTAATAAATGCCAACGTCCCTCAAATGATACGCCAGTAGCAATCACACCGCAGGCAAAAGCCCACATTGGCGGAAACCAAGTAATGGGCTTAAGTAATTCTAGGATGGCGGATGGCGCGGGGAAGCGGCGCACGGTGAGTGTATTTATGATCGCATTCCCCACTTCCAAAGGCGCTCGCTTGAGAAAGGCACCACCATCAAAATATGCTCTAAGACTGCTAGCGACAAAATAGCGCCAGTCAATGACATGGAAGCAACCTGAAAGTCACTTGAACTCGGATGAACAGCAGATTGCCACAAAGGAATTGCACAGAGAATGCCACCAATCACCGATAGTGGCAGTAAGGGGTTCATCGGCTTGCACGTGAAATAGGTAAATATGTACTTGAGATGATTTGGCAGAAAGCGTTCATTGAGATTTGCAACACCCAAGAAGACGTTTAGCTTAGCGCTCTGACGCATCAACCAGAGGATGATAAAAGTCCAAAAGCCCGTTTGATTTGAGCCACCCCAAGTCATGACCGTCACAGCTAATGCCAACACAACCAAAGCAATTTCATGATGCTGAATTGTCTGGAACGCAAAATACATCTTTTGTAAGCCCCGACAGTTTTCTGGGCATGGCTCTCGACGAGGACCAGTCACATAACCAAATAAGAAACCGATCTCTTGCCAACCCCAAACCAAAATGGCGCAGGTGAAACCACAATAAGCACCGGCTACCGTACTTAAGTTGGCGCTCGTTTTTAATCCCACTAAAGCCAAAGCCAAAACCATACCGCTTACCCAAAAGGTATTTTTATAGGTCGACGGATTGCGCTGGTTTAGTAAAAGGATGATCCCAGTGCTAAACCACCATATAAAAATCGCGTAGAGGATTGGCCAAACAATACTCATCACATTACCAGGTAGGAACCATACGAACATTGGTAGGCAAGGTGTTGTCTTGGACCGGGATAAAGTACAGTTTTACGAACACTAAACCAGCTCTGGCACCCAAAACAGCAGACTTCACTTTATTGATCAGGCCGCCCTCTTTCTTATAGGCATCCATCTTCTCAAACAGCGCCCTCATCTCTTCAAGATACTGATAGAAACGGGGATCATCCAAATTCACGGAAATTGGGAATACCTGCTTAATAATTTCGTTGGTGATGAACAATACTTTCTTGTCGTAATCCGTTGGAGAAATCTGCATCGCTTTGTAAAGCTCAATCCGAGTATGGTCACGAACATACATCGTGGCATATACCGCAAGAATGAAGAAACGAATCCATAGCTTATTGATACCTTGGAGTAACTTCGGATTAGCACGCATGATCAGTGCAAAGGATTCACCATGGCGAAACTCGTCATTACACCAGCGCTCAAACCATAAGAAGATCGGATGAAAGCGTGTTTCAGGGCGACTTTCAAGTTCCCGGAAAATAGTGATGTAACGAGCATAGCCAATCTTCTCGGAGAGATAGGTGGCGTAAAAAATAAACTTTGGCTTAAAGTAAGTGTATTTCTTCGCTTTAGCTAAAAAGCCTAAATCAATGCCAATATTGAAGTCCTTGAGCCACTGGTTAATAAAGCCAGCGTGTCGACTTTCATCTCTAGCCATGTAACCAAACAAGTTACGCATATCAGGATTGGTGACTTTGCGCTTAATCTCAGCATACAAAATACAACCCGAAAACTCAGAAGTAATCGAGCTGATTAAGAAATCAACGAACTCATCGTATAAGGCTGGTTGGAGCTTGGAGTAATCCTTATCCATATCAGCAGGACGCTGGAAGTGATCCGCATTAATATCGCTCTCATACTCGGCCATCAATGCATCCCATTCTGGGCGCAAGGAATCAATACTAATGCGATCCATCTCTTTAAAATCGGTGGTGTAGAAGCGCGGGCTTAATACCGCATCTTCCAAGGCCATTTTGGTGGACTCATTAATTGAACCCTTTGCAGGGATCTGACTTTGCAACATGGTTTCTGCGCTATCTAAATTCATTTCCAGCTCCAATAAAGATTTATGACTTACTCAGTACTACTACACTTGACTCATTCAATAACTTAAAAAATGTGCCCGCATTGGTAGGGCCAAAAGACTCCAAATCCACCAGACGACCGGTTGCAGTATCTGATAGCGTTAAGCGGCCATCGGCACGATAAATTAACTCAAATGGAGGCCCACCATCTAAGCCTCTGCGTTTTCTTTCTTGCGCAAGACCACGCAAAGTACCTCTTACAAAGCCTGCTTCGCCTTGCACGGTATCAATTTGCTTGCCTGTTTTGTAATCAATGACTGCAATCGATCCATCGGGACGATCCTCAAAACTCAGCTGTAACACTTTTACTGGGGATGCGTCGGGCTCACGCACTGTACTCAGGTCGCGACTATTAATAAATACCAATAGCAACACAATGCTGATGCCAGCAGCCACCAGTATCTTGGCCACAGGGGATAAAAAATCTTTGTTTTCTGGAATGCTCATGCCGTCTGCACTCCCACTTGCTCAATTTGAATTTCTTGCGCTACTTTTTTGCTCAAGCCAGTTGATTCAGCCCAGGCTTCTGTCAGGATGGCTGCCACCTTTTTTGCCTCTGGAACACAACGCATCATTGGCTCTGGGGTGGCTAAACGCCATGGACGTGCATGAGGCCATAGATGAGAGAAGGCGATCTTATCTTCCGTGGCAATTTGCATCGGAATATCACCAGTGCCATCTTTATATAACTTCAGATCTGCACTCTTCAGTGATTTATAGGGCAGATTAAAAGTCACCGTGAGAACAATGCCCACCCTCATCACAATCCGACGATTTGTTAAGGTATACATCGTGGTCGTTGCTGACCAGTAGGCTAACAAGCCTACTAGCAGCAGGCCAATAAGCGCTAAGAAAACAGCAAGAGCAACACTGCTCCAACCTGCAGCCAGCCCACCCTCACTACCGGCTACAGAAATCATTTGCCAAATCACAATTACAGCAAAGTACAAGCCGAGCCATTGCAAACGAAATACATGCTTTGCCATGGAGATCCAATTGGGAGCTCCCTGCCACAAGATGATTTCATCTTGTGGCAATGGTTCGGGCAACCCTAAGGCCGCCTCAAACTCATACTCTGCTGATTGATAAGGTTGTTGACTCACAAAAAATACTTTCTACTTTCAATTTACAGCGATTTAAATTAAAGGTTCTTGCCGCTCAGGGGTCGCATACAGAGTGCCTCCGCCGTAGTAAGCCATGATCTTCTCTTCTTCTAACAGGGTAATTTGATCTTGACTCTTTAAACCTGGTACTAAAGCAAATTGATTACCCAGAATTGATTTCACCTTGATAGCCTCTTTGCCAACTCTAGAAAAATTGATCGGTAGCAATACTCTTCTACCGCCAAACTCTGACAAGGTTTCAATTTCAAAATAGCGAATCACAACTTCAGCCTGATCAATCCAGAGCTCTTTAACGGTGCCAGCTATCACACCATCGTCACCCATGACCTGCATACCAATCGGATTTCGATCTTGTTTGGCGACACTAAATTGACCGAGTAAACGCCCTGGCAGAATGCGCTTTTGACCTTCTGATGTCATATCAGGAATATCTGCGCGCTTCGTAAAGGCACCTGGCCCCACTCCATCAAGCATGGGATTACCTGTTGGCACTAAGGGGGCGCCATTTAAATAGCTTGAGGGCCTGGCAGCCACTTTTTCAAGGGGCTCATCTTTTGGCTGGGTCACATCACCAAAATACTCCGTATGAAAAGTCTTTGGTGCCGGCATTCCGATTATTCCGATCGCTCGTCGCGTTTCTCCACGAATGTCGTACTCCAGCGGAAAACCTTCACGCTTACCCTCTAAGGTGAGGTAATACACTAGACCGAAAAAAAATACCCAAAATGCATATAGAACCAATTGCGCAACATCTATATATTCTGTAATTGCTCCGGTTGCCATCTTACTCTCCCTTTTAACAATAATGCTTATTGAGAAAAAAACATACTTTACTACTAGTTAACTTGGTAATTCATCTAAACCAAACTTCTTCGAAACATTCATTACTGCATGCTTATTTATCACCACTAAAGGCCCAATGGCAATTAATGTAGCAAACAGCAAATAAAATTCAATGTGGTACACAAAGCTATAACCTGTAGCAGTAGAAATCAGGCCATCTCCTAAGAGACCGCTAGTCGCTAGACCAGAAATCACATCCCGTATCACTCCACCAGCTGCAATTGCAACACCAGATGCAGTAGCGTGTACGGCGCCCCAAGCACCCAGGACTAAACCATTCATTCCGCCTGACTCAAAGCTCATTGCGGCGGTTAATGTACTGACAGCAAATAATCCGCCTCCAAAACCAATCAAAAATGCGCCACAACGAAATAGCAAGGGGGAAAGTAATGGTTCAGAAAAAATCACGCAGCTAAATGCCAGAATGCCAAATAAGGCGCCTATGGAAGCTAGACGATATGGATCAATGGTGCGATTTAAATATCGTGCAGCCACCGCAAAAGCCAGTAGCGCACCTAAAGAAGTCAGGCTGGTTAGTACTGTCGTAGCACTGACGGATAGGCCTAATACTTCAGCACCGTAAGGCTCCAAAATAATGTCTTGCATACTAAATGCGGCAGTACCTAAGCCTAAGGCCACTAAAAAACGCATCACTTTGCCTTGTTGCGAAAAAGTGGTCCAAGTTTCTTTAAAGCTTTGCGTTGGAATGGAGTGTGCTGTTAAATGCGGCTGACGAGGCTCTTGCTTCCATGCAGCAATTAAATTGAGTATCAAGGTTGTTGCTGCAACACCCTGCACTACCCTAATCAACAGAATGGGTGTGATATCAATCAGCAAATAGCCAAAGATGGCACTACTGACTGCCATGCCAACCAACAACATCATGTACATGAGTGCGACTACTCTTGGTCTAGCCTGCGGCTCAGCCAAGTCTGATGCTAAAGCGAGGCCAGCAGTTTGAGTGGTCTGCATACCAGCGCCAACCAACAAGAATGCAAGTCCAGTAGCTCCTTGCGCAAACCAAGCAGGCCAGGTGGTATCGCCAGATAATAAAATGAGTGCAAAGGGCATGATTGCAAAGCCGCCAAATTGCAACCAAGAACCAATCCAAATATAGGGAACTCTACGCCATCCCAGAAATGACTTATGACTATCGCTCTTAAATCCAATTAATGCTCTAAAGGGAGCAAACAGCAGTGGCAAGGCCACCATAATGGAAACTAGAGCGGCGCTCACTTGCAACTCAACAATCATGACCCGATTGAGGGTGCCAATCAACATCACCATTGCCATGCCAACAGAGACCTGAAATAGTGAGAGCCTTAAGAGACGACTTAATGGCAACTCTTTAGTGGCGATATCGGCAAAAGGTAAGAACCTTGGACTCACTCTCTTCCAATTTTCAAATAACGCTTTGCCACGCCAGGTCAGAGTAAACATTTTCATTGTTATCGCTCTTTACTCTGGTCGGCTGGCTTCTTACTCAAGCGCATCGCCTGTGAAAAATAGAATGCGCGTTGCACTTTTTGCGTACTAACTGGTGCCCAATCTACTAAACCATCATGCTTGCTAAAGGTCCTAGTGAGGGAGTCAATCGAAATCGGTTGAATAAAGGGCGATCGATCGCTTCTTGGGAATACGCTGCCAATCGTCAACAAGGTGCTCAGCGCTGCATTATTAGGAGCAAAGGTAAAGGCAATATTGGCTCGGGTACGAGCAGCAAGCTTTGCCATCGCATCAGCAATATCCAAATGGTGATAGTGAATCATCGAATCCATACAAACCACGTGATCAAACTCGCCTAGGGATGGATCCAACATATCGCCAGAGCGAAACTCAATCGAGCCAGAACCAACATCATTGCCAATTCTCTCGCGCGCCAAATCGACTAAAGTTGGTGACAAATCAATCGCGACGACATGAGCACCCCGCTTTGCTAAATCGGCTGCTAAGACTCCCGTGCCACAACCAGCATCTAAAACCCGCTGGCCAGTCAAATCACTTGGTAAATAACTGAGCAACACATGGCGCATCTCTTCGCGCCCAGCGCGAACCTTGGCACGAATACCGCTTACCTTAGCAGTGGACGTGAGCTTTGCCCAAGCGTCTACTGCAGTGCGGTCGAAATACTCTTGGAGCTGACTGCGCTTTTGAGTGTAAGAATTTTCAAGCATCAAATCATCGTCTTTAAGTTATTTCAACCATGGAGAATAAATGTAGGCCAATAGATGGGCGATTGCTGCGACGAAACCAAAAAATTGCGTCCCTTGAATCAGGTTGCGATGCAACTCTTCTGCTTCTGCCGTAGTCAAACCTGTCAAGCTTGTAGCTGAAGCTCGGGCCATTACTGCTTGAACGCTTGCCAATGCAGGATTGAGAGTGGCAGCTGCCAACTTTTTTTTTGCCTCATCCAAACGTGCCATCCGCAACTTCCAAATAAATTGGCCAGCATTCACAACATAGGTTGCATAAGCAGCTAAAGCGAGCAACATGAGTTGAGTTTGATCTAAATACCCCGTTCCTAGTGCCACCAAATACAAGGTATGCAATAGCAATACCAACATACTGAATACGTCTTCCCAGAAAAATGCTGGGGCAAATAAGTAGCAATTGAAAACAACCTTCTCCCAAATGCATCCAGTGAGCATGATGGTGTAGAGCGTGAGTGTTTTAACCACTACTGAAACATTCGCTGCGTTCTCACCCTCTCCAGTGAATAAAAAACGCAGAACGAGATAAAGACTCACTAGGAAAACAACAAACTGAATGGGCGCCAAAATTCCTTGAACGAGAGTCCATTTAGTCGCGTCTCTTCTCACCCTTTCTTCTGGGGTATAAAGTGGTCTATAGGTTTTTTCCATCTACAGTCTGCTGAACTTTCTAAAACATCATTTAAACAATCGCTACTGCACTTTTAAAGTCAAAAAGTGTCAATCAAAGTTTACGATATTTAGTAAAATATACCCCTCGGGGTAACCCTATTACTAGTAGTTTCCCTATGGCAATTTATGCAAAAAAAATGCCAAATAGGCCTATTAGCAAATGGCCCCTTTTGGGGGAAAAAGGTGATTTATTTTTTGCGGTGCAGCATTTTGCTGGCCGTATAAAGCACCCATAATTTGTCTCGATTACCGCATCATTAGGAGATTGGCTTTGTCGGACTCGCTGAAAAAAACATACCAGTCTAATTTAGGCGAATTAGATAGTGCAGAAATGATGCAATGGCTCAATAAAACGATAGAGTCGGAAATCATCCCCCGCTTACTGATGGGGCATAAGCTGGAATCAGCCAATCAGCTTGCTGATGCTCAAAGTAGCAACATCGAGGTGAAGCAGACAGAAATTGTCGATTTTTGCCAGACTTTGCTAGATGGCCCCATAGCGGACTGCTTCACCTTTATTGATCGAATGCAAAAATCGGGCCACAGTCTTGTATCGCTTTATATGAATCTGATTCCAGCGTCAACTAGGCGCTTGCAACAGCTCTGGGAAAGTGATGAAAATAGCTTTACAGAAGTGACTTTGGCCCTAGGTCGAGCCCAGAATCTGATCCACCAGCTTAGCCCTGCCTTTATGGGCCAAGGCAAACTCTCTGAGTTCCAGGGAAATGCTCTACTGATCAATGCACCAGGATCACAACATACCTTAGGCATTCTGATCATGGGTGAATTTTTCAAATTGAACGGTTGGAATACGACGGTCGAAATTGAAATGACCAGCGCCCAGCTCAAGGAACGTGTTTGTTCACAAGCCTATGATTTATTAGCAATTTCTATCTCCTGCGAGGATCAATGGGGTACTATGGAAACATTGCTGAATGAAGTAAAAAAGGTATCAAAAAACAAGGGGATACTGACAATGGCAGGTGGCCCGTTATTCGATTTCAAACCGGAACTGATTCAAGAGTGTTCTGCAGATGTTTGCGAGCTCACAGCCGAAGAGGCCATTAAAAAAGTTTCGTACTTAAAAGCGCAAAAGGCCACCTTAAATTAAGATGCCCATTTCATATCATCCAGACAAACTCTTTGCTGAATTAAGCGGGAAAGAGCTCAGCCAGATAGCCCAAGCATCGGCAGATATTTCTTTTGTTTTGGATGACCTAGGATCGATACAAAGCATCTACTCTGATAATAAATATTTAGCCAAACAAATTTCAGACGATCTGATTGGGAAAAAATGGTTAGAAGTAGTGGAGCCTGATAGCAGAACAAAAGTTCAACGCTTGCTAGACGATGCTAGCCCAGACACCATCACGAAGTTTAGACAAATTAATATGATTGGCAATGAGAGAAATGTAGCATTGCCAATGATGTGCGCTTCCATCAAAACATCGTCGAATAAAAAGATTATTGTGATTGGCAGAGACATCACAGAGGTCTCACGCTTGCAACAAAATTTAGTTTCAGCCCAAAAAGAGATTAGTCAAAATTATCTACAAATAAGCCAGCTAGAAGAACGGTTTCGATCTATCTTTGAAATTGGTACAGAGTCTATCGTTATCGTTAAAGTAGATGATGTATACCCAATAGTTGAGATGAACAGAATTGCTATTAAGCAACTGCTACTAGCTAAAAATAATTGCATTGGAAAATCGCTTCTATCGCTCTTACCTGGTGATGAAATAAGCAAGGTCACCCATTTTCTGCAAGGTGTTCAAGACACAGACGAGCCTAATATCCTAAAAACATTATTGAGTAATGGCAAAGCAATTCAAATCAGTGCAACCTCCTTTATAAACAGCGGGATTCCCTACTTACTGCTGAATCTGAAGCCGCTGGATTTAGCGAAAGCATCTAGCCTATTAGATGCTGACTCGTTAACCGTTAAGGCGATTGAAAATAACGCCTACGGTTTTGTCGTTTGCACCCCAGAAGGTCTGATTCTGAAGGCGAATAAAGCCTTTAATAAATTGAGCGCCACTAGGGGCGAGCAAGACCTCATTGGTACCAATATTAGAAATTATTTAGGGCCAGAAAGAACCGATTTTGATCAAATGATGCAATCCTTACAAGGTAAGGCTAGCTCACAATCTTGCGTCTCTTCGATCAGTAACGCTACTAGTAGCATTAAGTTGGTGGATATTTCTGCAGTATCTGTAGCGCAACCACTCGCCTGTATTGGCATGATCTTTCGCCAAGTAGATTCGAGACAAAATAAAGGCGCACGTATCGACAAAAAACTCGTACGCAGCTCTCAAGAGTTGTCGATGCTAGTTGGAAAAGTCCCTTTGAAAGATATCCTAGCCGAAACAACTGACTTAATTGAGCAGCTCTGCATCAAAGCCGCCTTAGACCTGACTCAAGATAATCGGGTTTCTGCTTCAGAAATCTTGGGACTATCGAGACAAAGTCTGTACATCAAGCTCAGAAAGTATGGTCTCGTAGACCTCAATAAGGCTATTGATTAGAAAGTCAGTGATGAGTAGTCAAGTTGCACTGATGGTTCTTGTAGATATCCAGTCATCAGCAAAAATCAGCGGTATTTTAAGGCTCATGTTTACAAGGCTTTGGCTTTGGTCGACGCCAGGTCTTGAGTTCTTCAAACATATGGGCTCAGGAAAAAATGGTGGTTTCTCATTCCGCCCCAGTGGCACCCATCAAGCACTTTATTGCGTCTTTAAAGATCTCACTAGTGCTGAAAAATTTTGTGCCTCTTCAAAACTCATCCAGTGGTACAGATCGCATGCTAATGAATTTTTTTCAGTAAAGCTCAAGACCTATTCAATCAAAGGTCAGTGGTCAGGGTTTATTCCACAAATTACTGCTGATACACCCACATCAGGTCCAATCGTTTCAATTACCAGAGCCTCCATTAAGCCGCTCAATTGTCTAGAATTCTGGAGTAAAGAGCCGGCTGCAGAAATCTCGCTAGAGAAAACTGCTGGCTGCATTATTGCTGCTGGTATTGGGGAGGCGCCTTTTTTTCGCCAGGCTACTTTTACAATCTGGGAATCTCAAGCAGCGATGGATCAATATGCAAGGCAAGGCGCTCACCAAGAGGCCATACGTGCATCGATGAATGGCAGCTACTTTTCTGAATCGATGTTCTCACGTTACCAACCTTTTGATGCATTCGGCAGCTGGAAGGGTCGCACTCTTGGCTAAAGCTCCCGTCATTATTATTGGTGGTGGTATTGCTGGACTTACTTGCGCACTCGATCTCGCCTCCTCTGGTGTGGAAGTCATTCTGATTGAAAAAGAAGCTCAAGTTGGCGGCAAGATTCGACAAATTAATTGCTCTGATGATCCTCTAGCACCCGCTCCCATTGACTCTGGCCCCACAGTCTTTACGATGCGTTGGGTTTTTGACGCTCTCTTTGAAAAAGCAGGCACCACCCTAGAATCTGAGTTAAAGCTCGAGAAACTCAATATCCTCGCCAGGCACGCCTGGAATAAAGATGAAAGATTGGATTTATTTGCAGATATAGATCAATCAGCACAAGCGATTGCAGAATTTTCATCCCCCGCTGAAGCAAAACGATTTCTCCAGTTTTCTGCCCAATGCCGAGAACTCTACAAGGCGCTTGAGAAGCCTTATATGCTTTCAGCAAAGCCAAACTTTGGCGGCATGATTGCTGACTTAGGAATTGCTGGATCTAAGGTCTTATATGACATTGGCCTATTTAATACCCTCTGGAAATCACTTGGCAATTACTTCCATGATCCTAGATTGCATCAATTGTTTGGTCGTTACGCTACCTACTGTGGCTCATCCCCATACGAAGCCCCTGCAACCCTAATGCTCATTGCCGATGTTGAGACCCAAGGAGTATGGGCGATAGAAGGCGGTATGTATAGCCTCGTTGCAGCCATTCGTAAGTTAGCGCAAGATAAAGGTGTGCAGTTGATGACTGGCAAAGCTTGTGAAGAAATCCTGCTCAAGAATGGTAAGGTTAGTGGAGTACGGTTAGCAGATGGCACCCTGCTCTATTCAGATCATGTTGTTTTCAATGGCGATCTTGCGGCGCTCCAAACTGGCCTGCTCAATGCAGAAGGAATCAAAGCATTCAATACAAAGATGACTCCGCCCTCACCTTCCAAGAGATCGCTTTCTGCAATGACTTGGTCAATGAATGCGAGAGCCTCTGACTTTCCTTTGCTACGACATAATGTTTTCTTTAATCAAGACTATCAAGCTGAGTTTGATGACATCTTTAATAGGGGCCGCCTCCCCCATAAACCGACAGTTTATGTCTGCGCCCAAGATCAAGGGGATAGCTACCAAGCCAAACCCGACTTACAAAGACTGCTCTGTCTGGTGAATGCCCCAGCCAAAGGCGATCAATCTGAATTTAATACCCAGGAAATCGAACAATGCGAACACGAAACCTTTGGTCTTCTGCAACAATATGGTTTGAACATCGATTTGGACAGCGCAATATGTCACCGTACGACACCCGCTATTTTCAACCAGCTCTTTCCGGCGACGGGCGGAGCCCTCTATGGCCAAGCCAACCATGGATGGATGGAAACTTTTGGGCGAGCTTCAGCGCAGAGTCCAATTCCAGGACTACTTCTAGCGGGGGGCAGCGTTCATCCGGGGCCGGGAGTTCCAATGGCAGCCCTATCGGGACGCATGGCGGCCGCAACCCTGATGGCACACCTCGGTTTGACCAAGCTGTCGGGAAGAACGCTTATCTCTGGTGGTACATCGACGCTCTAAGTGATGATGGGCAACATGGCATTGTCTTAATCGCGTTTGTTGGCAGTGTATTTTCACCCTACTACGCCTGGGCCAGAAGAGGTGGAGCGTCTATTAATCCTGAAAATCATTGCTCACTTAATGTTGCCATTTATAGCAAAGGCAAAAATCGCTGGGCGATGACCGAGCGCGGTGAAAAGCAAGTCTCTCGAAGCTCTACTGAATTTGTCATTGGTCCGAGTAATCTTCGCTGGGATGGCAATAAGTTAATTGTTCAAATTGAGGAGCGCGCCGTTCCCTTTGGGCAAAAGGTTTCAGGTACCGTTGAGCTCTATCCCAATACCCTCTTTAACTTTAGTACGCCCTTAGATGCAGCAGCTAAACACCGTTGGGGCCCACTTGCCCCGTCAGCACGCGTCAAGGTGCACCTAAATTCTCCCGACTTGAAATGGGAAGGTAATGCCTATTTAGATTCCAATGAAGGTGATGAACCTATCAGTAAATCTTTTCATGAATGGGACTGGTCTAGAGCGGAAATGAGTGGCGGCAGAACTTCAGTCATTTATGATGTGCGAGAAAAGAACGCTCAAGAAAAAATCTTGGCGCTCACCTTTAATCCCAATGGCACGATTGATCATTTTGAAGCCCCTCCAAGACAAGCACTACCAAAAACCATCTGGGGTATTCAAGGGCATACGCGCAGTCAAAGCTCTGAGGGCTTAGAAGTCATTCAGATGTTAGAAAATACGCCTTTTTATACGCGCTCTGTTTTAAATTCAGAACTCTTAGGCGAAAAAGTGGTCTCTTTTCATGAGACTTTGAATGTACCGAAGCTGACTTCAACTGCAACCCAATTCATGTTGCCCTGGAGAATGCCGCGTATTACTTGGTAGTTAGCCTATAAGTTACTGTAGGGCCCTACCGCTCTTGCGAGGATTGCGACGCCGCTCTTGGCGCTCCATGAGATCGACGAACCACAGTAAATGATCGTGCGTGGTTCCTTCAAAACGCTTGTCATGCGGAATCTCAATAACGGCATCCACTAAATACTGAATCGCTTTATCGGCATCAACTTGATGCTGCTTAGAAAATATTTTAGAGATCGCTGTAAAGGCTTCTGCCAAAAGAACTACTTTTCTCTTTGAGGGCACATACGCTCTTGTAGAAATAGAATCTAGATTAAGCTTTTCTACTTGGCGACCAATCTCAGCATAGATCAGCCTAGCTGCCTGAATGGCTGGACGGCAATCCCAAGGTAAATCAGAAATGCCGTTCTCCGCACGAGAATACAAAATATCAGCATGCTTTAAGAGGCGTGCAATCACGCTAGCAATTTGATCATTGAACTCTGGTTTTTGTAACCAGACTTGCGGATCAAGTCCCGCCTCTCTAAGCCAATTGAGTGGTAAATAGATCCTGCCATTTGCAGCATCCTCACCCACATCACGTGCAATGTTGGTGAGTTGCATTGCAAGACCAAGCTCGCAAGCTCTTGCCAAAGTCTCAGGCTCTCTGCGATCCATAATCACACACATCATCGCGCCCACTGTACCTGCAACACGTGCACAGTAATCCAGTAGGTCTTCCAAGCTATCGTAAGTTTTAAACTGGGTATCCCACTCGTAACCCTCAATGAGTGCGAGCGGTAAGCTAATGGGTAAATCAAATTCTTTAACAACGATCGATAAAGCGCGATCAGCCGCAATATCATCTGGCATACCTTGGTAGATTCGATCAAGCCGTTCACGCAATTTTGGTATAGCATTTGGTTCTGCATCTACTGCATCAGCGACATCATCGGTAATGCGACAGAATGCATATAAAGCAGTTGCTGGATCCCTAACCCTCTGCGGCAAAATTCTGGAGGCAGCAAAGAAAGACTTTGATCCATCTCGCATGGTTGCGACGCACTCTTGAAGGTCTTTCATATTTTGAGTCATGCTAAGGCTTTTTTCGGTTCGGCTACTACTGACATTAATGCCTTTGCAGAAGACAGCACACCGGGGATGCCTGCACCTGGATGAGTTCCCGCTCCAACCATGTATAGGCCTTGGACATCTTCGCTACGGTTATGCGGTCTAAACCAAGCGCTTTGAAGTAGGAGTGGCTCAAAACCAAAGGCAGCGCCTTTAACGGATAAGAGGCGATCCTGAAAATCTTGAGGAGTCATGAGAAAGGATGTTTTAAGATGCTTTTCAAATGCAGGTAAAACACTTTCATCCAAGTACTTGGCAATTGCTTGGCGATAGGGCTCAGCCTCTTTAGCCCAGTCCGTACCGCTTTCTAAATTCGGCACCGGGGCCAGAACATAAAACGCATCTCCTCCTGCGGGTGCTAAGGATGAATCAGTAGCCGTTGGCCTATGTAAATAAAGGCTAAAGTCATCTGCCAAAACATGCTTCTTAAAGATATCTGTGAGTAGCTCTTTATAACGCTTACCCAACAAAATCATATGGTGTGGAACGTCAGGGTATTGATTGTCTGTGCCGAAGTACCAAACAAAAAGACTCATCGAGTACTTGCTCTTATTCACCTTAGCATCAGTCCACACTTTGCGGTGTTCTGGCGCGATGAGCTTTTGATAAGTCCATGCTGCATCTGCATTGGAGACCACAATATCTGCAGGAATAAATTCACCATTGGCTAGCGTGACGCCTTGAGCTTTGCCATTTTCTACTTCGATGCGTTTTACCTCAGAGTTCAGGCGAATTTGTACTCCTCTGCCAGCTAATAAACCTGCTAAGCCCTTAATCAAGGAGCCTGTACCACCCATTGCCGAGTGCACTCCATGACGTCGCTCTAAGGAGTTGATGAGTGCATAAACTGCTGTAACAGAGAAAGGATTACCACCAATTAAGAGCGGATGAAAACTCATCACTTGACGTATCTTGTCATTTTTTAAATGGCGCGCAACTAATTTATAGAGACTCTCCCAGGCCCGCATCTTCACCATTGATGGAATGGCGCGAATCAAATCTCCGATTGAGTCAAATGCAGTAGAACTTAACTCCTGAAAACCAAGTTTGTAGCATTTTTCTGCTTCTGCTAAAAATCTCTTGTAACCTGGTAAGTCTTCTGGCGCAAACTTAGCCACTTCAGCGCGCATTCTGGCTGGGTCACCCGTGTAATCAAAATGAGTACCATCATCAAAACGGATACGATAAAAAGGATCCATTGGACGCAGATCAACATCATCTGACATCTTCTTGCCACATAATTCCCACAATTCACTTAGCAAGAATGGAGCGGTGATGATGGTTGGGCCAGCGTCAAAGGTATAGCCATCACGATGATGAACGTATGCCCTGCCCCCTGGAGCATCGAGCTTTTCTAGAACAATGACCTTGTAGCCTTTACAAGACAAACGAATGGCGGCGGCTAATCCACCAAATCCACTTCCAATCACAATGGCAGTAGATACTTCCTCTTCCTTAAAGTCAGCTTTCTTTAACATTTCAACAAACCAACTTTTCTACAAAAAAATAGCGCCATATTCACCGTATGACGCTATTGGTTATCACAAACTATAGATTACTTCATTGCCACCGATTTCGCTGGTGGAGGAGGAGCATCTTTTGCCTTTAGTGCCGGCTTAGCTGGGCCAGTTAAGAAAGGATAGTCAGATAACATCGATACTCCATAAAGCGGCTTGTAAGCACCTTGGTGGCAAGTACCACAATTGGCTTTAGCTACATCGCCAGTTGGGCCTAGACGATGCGGCGGAAACAATCCCGTAATCGGCTCCATGTAATTGTTATTAATATCCTGCGCCATCCGAATGGCGTACCAAGCTTTAGCTCTTTGAGGAGGGCTCTCTGCCCAGGATGAGAAATTACGCGAGTTGTGACAATACGTGCAATTAACACCCAATGATTTTGAGAAGTGCATCATCAAAGCATAGGTTGACTCTGTCTCGTTGATGCTATGTTTATTGCCCGTTGGTAATGCTGTATTTCCAGCTACCCTAATATTGCTCGATTTGCTGAGGTAACTCGAGAAATAGTCATTTGGCAAGGAAGAATAGCCCGAGGCAGCAACCGGAGTATTTTGTCCATCTTTATTACCCAAAAGTCCATTGCCTGTTTGTTGTTTTGGCTCTTTGAACCAAACTTGCTGAGGGATATTATTACCGCGGTGACAGGTATAGCAAGTCACACCAGTTTGAGCAACGTGATCTTGCCATTGAGTATTCACCCGCTGCGTCATCAAAATCATATTACGTGCAACATTCTTTGTATAGAGCGAATCATCTGCAAAGTTGGCAGCATTATGGCAATAGGTACAACCCTGCTCTGGTGCAACCCAGCTAGTCATCGAAACCATGAAGGCGGTAAATTGTGCAACGCTTAAATTATTGAGAACTTTGACATTCTTATAAATAGCGCCGGCCTTAGGTCCCTCTGCTGGAGCTGGTCCATATGAAACAGGCACCGCATTATTCTCTGCTTGCTCAGCCAAGATACGCGGGTTGTAAATCAAATCCATCGCGGTGCCACGGAATCCATGCTGGACAGCTTCAATTGGAGGCCTCTCGCAACCTGATAGCAATAGCACACTCACCAGTAGAGCCGGCAATATCAGAAATTTTCTCAATTGCTTCATGGCTTAACTCCTATCATGGTAGGTGGAGCAGGCGGTATAAATCCAGAAGTAGCTGGGTCAGGTATTGGAGTACCAAAAACGTAGGGGTATGAAGGCGCAACATTGTGCTTCACTGCCCATAAATACCAGTTATCCACCACTGTGCCGGTGAGCAAAATACCAATACCACCTACTAAAGGTGTTAACACAGCGAACCACCAAGCCCAACGGTGAATCGATTCCATGGTGGCATTAAAGCCCATGGTCCATCTCCAGAACAATGCAGCTCTTTCTGAGGCGGTGCCACGATCGACGATTTGCTCGATCTCCCGCTCGCCACCAAAACGGCTCACTGCCAAAATAGTTGCGCCATGCATTGCAAACAAGAGTGCTGATCCATAGAGGAAAGCAATCGAGAGCATATGAAAGGGGTTATAAAATAAGTTTCCATAACGTATGGAAAAAGCAGCTGTCCAATCTAGGTGCGAGAAGATTCCAAATGGCACTGCTTCACTCCAGCTACCCATCATGATGGGGCGAATGAATCCTAGTACCAGATATAACCAGATCGCTGCCAAGAAACCCCAAGCGATATGAGTACCCATACCTAAGGCAATAGCACGTCGATACATTCTTCCCCACCACAACAAAATCGATAAGGTGAGAAAAAAGCCTGCCATCATCCACCAGCCGCCCTCATTTAAGGGCATAAACAACGACAAGCCATGCTTAGGTAAAGGTGGATCTAGTGATAGCCAAAATAATTGGCGCACAAATTGAATCGGGCTCCAGTTGACCGAGGCCAGCATATTCCAGCCCATGATCTGAATGGCGATAATGCCAAAAAATAAAGAAGCTAAACCCAGACGTCCTAGATAAATTGGCCCTAGTTGAGCATTACCAAGTCGGCCAAACAAGTGATAAAGCTTAGGCTGTCCAAAGCGCTCACGCTCATCATATGGGTCGATTGACACTCCATGATGTGGAGGTGCAACTACTTGAACTTGGGTAAAAAGGTTTTGATATTCCATAATTTTTATATTCCCCTCTTATCGCCAGATCGGCAGGTTCAACCACCAACCCCACCACTCTGGCCAACCACGAGTCCAAAATGGGCCGCTAATCACAATACATACGGCGCTCCAGAAAACCGCTGCTAAAGCTAAAAATAATCCAAGGCGATGAATGCCTAAAGTACCAATGGAATAACCGATCGAATCTCTAAAAAAAGTATCTTCATGCTCAGGCGTTTTAACAAACTGCCCTTTCTGCGGATTGGTAGATGACAAGACCAATCCACCATGCAATACCAAAGCAAAGGTGGTGGCAAAGAATAAGGACACAGCGATCATATGGGCTGGGTTGTAATGGAAATGTAAATACTGATAGCCCGTATTGGAGACCCAATCAAGGTGACTCAAGATTCCGTATGGAAAACCGTGACCCCATGCGCCCATGAGTACTGGCCTAATCACTACCAAAGTGAAATAAGCGAACACCGCCATTAAGTAGGCAAAAGGAACATGAAGACCCATGCCTAGTTTTCGACAAATCTCTACTTCTCTTAAGGCCCAAGA
The DNA here is from genome assembly GCA_037129175.1 of Polynucleobacter sp. Taxonomy (GTDB): domain Bacteria; phylum Pseudomonadota; class Gammaproteobacteria; order Burkholderiales; family Burkholderiaceae; genus Polynucleobacter. The sequence continues at coordinate 72,072 of JBAXVK010000006.1, forward strand.
AAGAAATGCACCTAAGGCACAGACTGTAATCAGCTGCCAGAGCCCTCCTTGCAATAAGGGGGCGAAACCTAATCCATAACTGATATCCGGTGGTGCAATATTAATCTGCCAAGGGTTCCATGTTGGACCCTGTGAAGCACCCCATAAAATAAGTGCAGTGCCTAAGAAGGCAAAGAAGACAGTAGTAACACCAAAAAATCCCACATAAAACGGCCCTACCCAAAAATCGAATAAGTCCCCACCAACTAAGGTACCGCCACGAACTCGGTACTTTCTCTCAAAACTTAGCATGGCCATTTTTTATAATCTCCAATGAATGGATAAATAGGGTTGAGCTAAAAGCTATTTAGCCTAACCCTATTCACCATTTTTTTATACAAATTACTTTGCTGCTGGAACTGATGGTGGCATTGCAGAACCTGTTTTTGCATCCATCGCCTTGAACTGGGCTTGGCTCAAACCATCCAACCAGTTAAAACGAACACTGCTCAGCAAAATCAAGTGAATCATTGCTGCAAGACCAAACAGAAAAATACCTTGAACAACCATTGATCGCAACGGATCATACAGTTTCCAAATTCTCCACATAATCTTCTCCTAATTTAAGTAAGACATAAAACCATAAACCGCCGACTTCGTACCATCGATAAGCGATTTTTCTTCAGCCCCTGGAAGCCAAGAACTCCACTTGTTTGGCAAAATCTGGGTAAACAAAGAAATAACAAAGCACACTAAAAAACACAAAATAAAAATAAGATTGAAAGTAATTGAATCCTCTCTAATCATATTTTTTTCTTTGCTTATAACGTGACTAATTTCCATTTCATTCCCCTAAGATTTAATCCGATTTCAATGGAACCAAGGACGCCAAGCCCAAACCAAAATATGGGCTACTACTGCAATTGAAACAAAACCAACTAAACCTTGGATGTACAACTGGTGAAACTCCTTGGCTTCGTCATCAGTAAGGCCGGATATTGAACCTGTTCTGTGATCGCTCATAATCAATTACCTCCTTCAAAAATAGCCTTGCGGCCGTTATCGCGCTTAACCCGCGCGACATGGGCTGTAGCGTAAGGCATGCCACATTCCGTTTCCAACAAATCAAGCGACTTGTTGTACTCAATGGTTATCAATGAGGCCATTAGGCTTCAACCTCCTCAATAATTTCTTTGCACGAAGACTTCACTCTTGCAGCAGTAATTCTTTCTTCGCCAGCTTTTTCTGCATCTTGCTCTACACGATCTCGCATCTCTTTAGCAGCAGAAATCTGAATGAGGACTGGTCTCGTTTTAATATAGTCAGCCACCAATTTCTGCGCATCTTGATCCCAAGGCAGAGAGTTAGAGCGATAGGTACGTGTTAACGACGAATCCACCTTGTCCATATCGGTACCCAATGGCAAGATATAAAAGAGTGCATCAAATAAACCGTTACAAAACTCTTGAATGATGTAGGTTGCACCGGCATAACCCATAAATGGAGTGCCAGTATGACGACGAATAATGGCGCCAGGAAATGATGATGGAATGTAGGATGCCTTACTACCGTTTTCTGCCAAATACATTCTTTCGTTATAGCTACCAAACATCACGAGTGGAGGCTTCTCTTTAGTGAGCTTGCGCACCTCTTGATTATTTGTTTTTTCACCAGGCTTTCTAGGAATAGCAAAGCTACAAGGTAAACCCATTTCATCTGATAAGAAATGACGGATACCCCGGGTATAGGTTTCATTGGCAACGACTGCGTAACTTGCGGTACTGAAAAAATCTTGGGTCACTGAACGCCATAAGTCCCAGATGGGCTTAATGGTGGTGTGCTTCTCGCGCTCAATAAATGGTTCTGGATCTAAGCCCAGCAACTCGCCAAGCTTGCGCAAGAATTGGGTGGTGCTATGCAGGCCAACAGGCGCTTGCAAATAAGGACGCTCCAAGGCTTCGCACAGCATGCGGCCAAACTCACGATACATACAGATGTTCACATCTGCATTCACTAGATTCTCTACTTCAGCTAAATGAGATCCTAGCGGGAAAACCATATTAATTTCAGCACCAATGCCTTCCGCTAAGCGGCGGATCTCAGCAAGATCACTTGGCATATTAAAGGTGCCATAGCAAGGTCCAATAATATTAACGCGTGGCTTCTCACCTTCTGCTCTAGGTTTGCGTTCTGGAACCTTACGAGTACCGTATTCAGTCCATAACCAATACATTGCGCGGTTAGCACATTGCCATTGATCTTCATCGATGGTTCTTGGCAAGAAGCGGGCAATATTCATACCCTCTGGAGTAACGCCACCACCAATCATTTCTGCAATAGAACCAGTCACCACTACTGCTGGCAGATCAGGATCTAAGGTAGCATGTGCGCGCTTCATAGCACCTTCGGTACCCTCACGCCCCAACTGCTCTTCTTCTAAACCGGTAACCACAATTGGCAGCTCATGTGGAGGCAAAGCATCGGTGTAATGCAGAACTGAAGTAACCGGTAAGTTTTCACAACCTACAGGACCGTCAATCACTACCTGCAATCCTTTGATAGCAGTAAATACATACACTGCACCCCAATATCCACCAGCGCGATCGTGATCGATGACAAACATTACATCATCTCCTCAGCTTTGCGCTTCTTCAATTTCTTCTCTAGCTTACGGCGTACTTCAGCCTTGAAGTCTGGGAAATCTTTTGGTACATCTTCCCAAACGCCAGATTTATAACCAGATCCAACATCACCAAAGAATACTTTCATCTCATCAAAGCGGGCTTGATTACCAATCGCGGCATTAATCACTTGCGCTAACGAACCAGCGCCTGCAGGCCCCATCAAGGGTCTTGCAGAAATCAGATTAGTAAAGTATAGAGATGGTATTGAAGCTTGCTTAGCAGCTTGCACTACTGGCGTTGTTCCAATTGCTAAGTCTGGCTTGAACTCTTTCATCGCCGCTAAATCTTGTTCTAAGGAGGCGCGGAATTGAACATGAACACCTTTTGCTTCTAACCATTCACGATCTTCATTGCTCCAAGGAGTGCGTGGGCAGGCAGAACCAACATAACGCACATCTGCACCACTCTCAATTAAGAGGCGGGCAACAATCAGTTCAGACCCTTCATAGCCGCTCAAAGTAATCCGCCCTTTGATGGGCGCAGCAGCAAGTACACCCTTAATTGCTGGGAGAATACGGTTTTGCGCAGCTGCAATTAAGTCTTGTGGTGTATTGGTTGATTTACCAATGGCCTCTAACCAACGCGCAGTGCCTTCATAACCCACTGGCGCTGATCCTACAATGTTGCGCCCTGCTGCTTCAAATTCACGAATACAAGAGGTGTAGAACGGATGTAATGCGGCAACGGTTACGCAATCGAGGGCTTGATACATTTCACGCCACTCACGCGTTGGTACTGAAGCGCCGACTGCCAGGCCCATCGGCTCAATCATCATGCCAATACCGACTGGATCTGCTGGGAAAATTTCACCCAACAAAGTAATGGTGGGCTTGCTTGAGCGACCAGTACGTGGCGCTTGTACTGGACCAGACATCGCTTCATTACGTGCGTAATGAAGCATTGCACCAGCGAGTACATCTTTTGCTTCAGCATGAGTTGGCACACCAAATCCTGGCACATCAATACCAATAATGCGCACACCGTTAATTTCTTTTGGTAATAACTGCAGTGGTACACCACTGGCTGTTGGTACGCACAGATTAATAATGACGATCGCGTCGTATTTTTCTGGATCTGCTTCTTGATAAACCGCATCACGAATATCTTCAAATAACTTACCAGTCACTAATGTCTCTGAATTAAATGGCACATAACCAACGCTACGACGTGCACCATAAAAATGGGAAGTGAAAGTTAAGCCGTACACGCAGCATGCAGAGCCCGAAAGAATCGTGGCCGTTCTGCGCATCCGCAAACCGACCCGCAATGCTCCAAATGCAGGACACATACTTTGGGGTTGATCATGCGGACCCTTGGGATAGTCTTTTGCATATTGCTGCAAAGTCTCAGACTTACCTGCTGCCTTAGCAGCAGCGAGCATCTCTTCTGCACCAGAGTGACAGCCCAGACCATCACCTAAAGTAGGATCAGTCTTTAACTTTTCCTCTGGGGTAATTGGAATGATGGTTTTATTCATAACAGCAGATTGCTCTCTATCTCTTTAGGCTTGATCGTAAACAACTTCAAGTGTTTTCTTGATCACTACATCTTTGCCCATCATGTCTTTCACGGTAGCTGGCTTCAAAACAACATCGCGACCAGTAATCTCTGAAGAGAACAGACCCAATAGCTCATCTTGAGTTAATGGTTTAGGGCGTACTGGGGGAGCTTCTGAAACATTGGTAGCAAGCTCTTCGAATAGCGAGGCCCACTGTGTGCCAGGCTGACCAATAATTTCATAGCTCGCACTCTTACGACGAATATCTTCGTTAGCAGGAATGGCCGCCAACACTGGAATGCCAGCCTTTTCAGCAAAAGCCTGTGCTTCGCCAGTGAGGTCATCTTTATTAATCACCATGCCTGCTACGCCCACATTGCCGCCTAATTTACGGAAGTACTCCACTGCTGAGCAAACGTTGTTCGCAACGTAGAGGGATTGCAAATCGTTACTAGCAACCACGATCACCTTTTGGCACATATCACGCGCAATTGGCAATCCAAAGCCACCACAAACCACGTCGCCTAAGAAATCAAGGAGTACATAGTCAAAGCCCCAGTCATGGAAGCCGAGTTTTTCTAAGGTTTCAAAGCCATGAATAATTCCGCGGCCGCCGCAACCTCTTCCCACTTCTGGGCCACCAAGCTCCATCGCGAATACGCCATCACGAATAAAGCAAACATCACCAATCGAGACTGATTCACCAGCCAATTTTTTCTTCGATGAGGTTTCAATAATAGTTGGGCAAGCTTTGCCGCCAAACAAGAGTGAAGTGGTATCGCTTTTAGGATCGCAACCGATCAACAATACTTTCTTGCCTTGTTGAGCCATCATGTAAGACAGGTTGGCAAGCGTAAAGCTCTTACCAATACCGCCTTTGCCATAAATTGCAATGATTTGGGTTTCTTTGGTCACTGGACCTGTGGGAACTGGATCAGGTTCGATAGCAGCTTCTTTTTTGAGGTCCATGAACTGAATTGTTGCTGTTGCTGGGATGCTTGATGAACTCATTGTAGATTTCTCCAATCTAGAACCATTTTTAAACAATCAATATTGTTAAAAGCCGTGTGATAAGCGTCGTTTGCATCATTAGGTGAAGAACGGTGTGTAATTAAGCCATCTAGTTTTAATTTTCCCGAATCCACTAAATCTTTGATTGCTACTAAATCTCCAGGCGCCCACTGTGCTGCGATACGAATGCGCGCTTCCCGCATAAATGCTTGCGGGAATGAAAAAGAAATCGTGTCATAAAAACCAGCCAAAACAATTTCGCCGCCAGGAGCAAGGCAGCTGATCAATGTATCTACTAATTTGGCATCGCCACTCACGTCCACAATCGTTTTGTACTTCTTAATCTGATCGTCTTTAGGATCTATAGCGTCATACCCTACAGCGCCTTCTCGGCGGCCTGCATTGGTCTCCCAAACTACTGGACGCTTACCTTTAGCAACGGCGATACGTGCAATCAAGCGGCCTAATACGCCATGTCCAATAATTAAATCGGGTTGTTCTTGACCTGGACCAGAAGTGACGTGATATCCAGTGGCAGCTAGAGCAAACAGGATTGCTTCCTCGCCTAATTTGTCTTCGATTGCAATCACGCGTCCACTATCGACAACTACGCGCGATGCTGCACCACCAAACAAACCTTTAATTTCACCGTAGCATTTCGCTCCGGGAACAAATACTCTTTGACCTACTTTGAGTGTCGAGTCTGCGCCCACCTTCACTACCCTGCCTACAGATTCATAACCAGGAACTAGCGGATAACCCATGCCAGGAAAGTTGGGCATTTTACCGGTCCACAATAATTTTTCTGTGCCAGTGCTGATGCCACTCCACTCCATGTCAACCAAGATATCGATCGGGGTCATGGGTGTTAATTCCAGATCAGCAAGAATGACGCTTTCTGGTTTTTCCAGAACGATTGCTCTTGTTTGATACTTATCGGTCATGTCTAACTAGGCGTTCTATTTTTATATTCAATGTGTAAAAAAATATTTACACATTAGTTTTTAAACCTTAATTGCCCACTTGTCATCTAGGGGTTTTCTCTACTAAATGATGTATTTTTAGGGTTCAAAATAGAGGGCTTTTTGAGCTTCGCTTTATGTTCTAAGAGCGCTAGGCTTATTGCACCGCAATATCTGTGCATTTAAGGGCATATAAGAATTTAATAGCCTGATATCTGTAAACCCTGCTTGACTTAATAAACTACTGATTTCAGCTTCAGTTCGTGGCCTTCCCCTGCCCATTGCCAGTAAATAAAAACCAAAATAGGCATGGCCCATCGCCTCAAAGCCTTTGGTCTCAGCCATGGGTTCTGCGAGCAATAAAGTGCCGCCTGGATTGAGGGCATCAAACACATTGGCAAGCAATTGTTTTACGCGGGCATCATCATGGTCAAAAATCACCCGCACGAGAGTAGCTAAATCGCATCCCTTTGGCAAAGGATCCTGAAAGAAGTTGCCCCCAATCGCTTGAGCGCGCTTTGAGAGTCCAATTTCCTGAAAGTGGGTATTGGAGAGCTCCGCTACTCCAGGAATATCAAATAATTTGAACTCTAAGTGTGGGTAGCGCGCGGCCAATCTTTTGACAAAGACACCCTGACCGCCGCCAATATCAAGAACCATTTGATGCTTGCCCATGGGGTAGGCATCAATGATTTCATCAGTGACTAGGGATTGGGTATGCGCCATCAATTTGGAGTAATCGGCCACCTTTTCAGCCGATAAGTTTTCTGGCGCAGCCCCCTGCTCTGGAGTGATGTAGGACCAGTACTCATTCAGGACCGCAGAACTTCTATCACCTTGCAAGAGAGCGATTGGATCAGAGAGATCGCGATAAAAATCCGCATGGTGCTTGACCATATCCAAAATGGCGACATTACCCACCAAGGGGGCGCTCTTCATACTTAAGGCATAACGGTCTTCACTACGCTTAACGAGTAACTTAATCGCTACTGCGGCGTCTAATAAACGCCTCAAGCCGGCTGGCTTTAATGGGATTTGTTTTTGCAGATCATCAAAGCTCAGAGCGCCCTTCGCCAAAATATCAAAGAGATTGACTTGGGTGCAGGCAAGCAGGACTTGGGTATACACAAAGCCTGCCATCAAATCAAAGATCTCGGATGCTTGCTTTTTAACGATCCAACGGGTGAGTGGAAAACGGGTAGCCCAGCGCTGAAAGCTAGGGGAGGCAATTAAACGATTTCGCCAATCGAAGAAGCTTTCCATGATTGGCGATTCAGAACTTAGACAACAGCGGTATGAAGATTAAGAATGGCTGGTTTGACGAAACAAAATTTTTCTTTTCGCATCCTTAAACCAATCTGAAGGCACTAGACGCTCAGACTCTTGGGTGACAAGAGCGCGCAACATCTTCTCGCCTTTGCAATGGGGTATCGAAGCAATCGCCTTTTGTACTAACTCATCAAAGCGCTGCACGGCACCGCTCAGACCCAAATCCTTTGCAGAGCTAGGTCGATCATGGGCTACATCCTGACCGGCAGGCTTACCCAATTCAGTTTGATCGGCAACGACATCACGAATGTCATCTGCGACTTGATAAGCTTCGCCAAGCCATTCGCCCAGAGGTCGCCAAGTTGCCGCATCAGCGCCTGCAGCTTGCGCACCAGCAGCAGTAGCCGCCTCAAATAATGAACCCGTTTTGGCGCGCTGATAATCTCGCAATACGACTTTTGACTCGCACTCCCATGCCTGGCCCGCAACAATACCATTGGGTGAGCCAACGCTCATCGCAATCGTATTCATCAGAGGGCCTAAGCGGAAGATCGAACGTGTACCAGAGTTCGCTAAGACCTGGAAAGCTAAGACAATCAAGGCATCACCTGCTAACACTGCAATACGCTCGCCATAAGCTGCATGTACTGAAGGTCTGCCACGCCGAAGCTCAGCATTATCAAAACAAGGTAAGTCATCATGCACTAAGGAAGCGCAGTGCAAAAGCTCAATCGCGCTTGCTGCTGCATTCGATAGCGCTGGATCATCATCACCACAAGCTGCAGCCACAGCCAAACATAATTGCGGACGAATTCTGGCGCCACCAGGAAACACTGAATAGTGCATCGCTTCTTGCAAGAGCTGAGGCCCTTGCTTGGAGTGCGACAAAATCATGGCTTTTTCAAGGCTTTGATTGATTCGATCTAGCATGCTCATAGTAATTTTGTGATGAAGTGTCGTGTTTAAAAAAGAATTCTGCTGATATCAATGAATTAAGCGGCTAAAGGCGCGTTGTCGTAAATACCTTCTAAGCGATCCTCTAGCTCATCGTTGGCTTCTTGCATCGCTTTGAGCATTTCTGGTTCAGGCTGCCAGTAATTTCTTTGTGAGGCTTCGGTGAGGCGATTGGCTAAACGGGCAGCAGCAGTCGGATTAAGTTTGGCTAAACGATCACGCATTTCTGGGTTCAACATGAAGGTCTCTGTCAGCTGCTTATAGACCCAAGGCTGAACTTGGCCAGTGGTCGCTGACCATCCCATAGTGTTGGTGATGTGCACCTCAATTTGACGCACTCCCTCATAGCCACTCTCTAACATGCCTTCATACCATTTTGGATTGAGCATGCGAGTACGTGTTTCTAAGGAGACTTGTTCTGAAAGTGTTCTGACAGCGCCCTCACCTTTGGTTTGGTCACCAATGAAGACGGGCACATCTACTCCACCCTTGGCACGCTTCACGGCCCTGGTAATTCCGCCCAAGGTATCGAAATAGTTATCGATGGTTGTAACGCCCAACTCCATCGAGTCCAGATTTTGGTAGGTCATTTGCACATCAGACAAAACACTCTTCAATAGAGCATTGTTCTGAATCGGTATACCAGCACGTCCAAATGCAAAGCCTTTTCTGCGTGTGTAGGTTTCAGCTAACTCGTCTTCTTCTTCCCACACACTGTTTTCAACCATATTGCTCACGTTAGAACCGTAGGCTCCATCCGCATTGCCATAAACACGTAATGAGGCAGTCTCTAGATCACAGCCATGCTCTTTTTGATAAGCTAGGGCATGTTTACGAATAAAGTTTTGCTCAAGTGGCTCATCTTCTGCAGAGGCCGCCATAAAGGCTGCTTCGGCTAGTAACTTAATCTGTAATGGCAAGAGGTCGCGGAAGATGCCAGATAGCGTAATGACCACGTCAATGCGCGGACGTCCTAATTCACTTAAAGGAATCAGTTGAGCGCCAGCTAAACGGCCATAACTATCAAAGCGGGGTTTAGCACCCATCAATGCGAGTGCTTGACCAATTTGGCCGCCTTCCGATTTCAAGTTATCACTGCCCCATAAAACCATCGCAATGGATTCAGGTAACCCATGAGATTCTTCTTCGTATTTATCGAGAATGCGTTGAGCTTGCTTGGCGCCATCTTTTACGGCAAAGACGCTGGGGATTCTGAATGGATCAAAACCATGTAAGTTACGACCGGTTGGCAATACTTCAGGATTACGCATCACATCACCACCGGCTGCCGGGCGAATGAAGCGTCCATCGAGTGCATCTAACATGCCAGCGACTTCAGTCTCTGTAGACATCAGCTCATTGGATCTCACCATCTTGCCAAATAGCTCTTCTAATATCTCGCGGGTGCCAAGCTCTAGTAACTCTGGATGGGCATCAATCACTTTGCCAAAGTTCTCGCCATTCATGAGCGCCTCTACTACGGCATCTTCTACTGGATGATCTAAAGCGACATCCGCCATGGCTTTTAATAAACCAAAGCGCTCTGCAAGAGGCGGAACCGCGCCCACCACATGTAAGCCATGCGGTATCAAGGTGTACTCCAGTTCGAGCAACTCATTAAAGAGATTACTCACGATATTTTGCAAACCATTGAGATCCGTTTTATCCCATACAGGCTCTGCTTTACATAGATCAATCTCTGCCGCTTGTGCCTGAATCAGATCCCCTAAATCAATCCGCTCCTGATCTGCGTCTTTATCCAAAGATCTAAAGCGCTCAATCGAGGCTTTCAAATCAGCAAGGCCAGCATATAAACCGGCTTGCGTTACGGGAGGGGTTAAATAACTAATGAGGGTGGCACCAGAGCGGCGTTTTGCAATCGCGCCCTCAGAAGGATTATTCGATGCGTATAAATAAATATTGGGTAGATCATTAATTAAGCGATCAGGCCAGCATGCGCCACTCATCCCTGTTTGTTTGCCAGGCATGAACTCGAGCGCGCCATGGGTGCCAAAGTGAATCACTGCTGAAGCAGCAAAGTCTTCGCGTAAATAACGGTAGTAAGCCGAGAAAGCATGGGTTGGTGCAAAGCCACGCTCAAACAGCAAGCGCATTGGGTCACCTTCATAACCAAAGGAAGGTTGAACCGAGATCAGAATATTGCCAAACTGCTTACCGAGAACAAAGATGGAGCTACCATTCGAGAGTTGTTTGCCTGGAGCTGGGCCCCATTGCGCTTCAATCTCTTTTAACCAGCGCTCACGACGCACATGGTCATCCACCGGAATTAAGGCATGCACGTTGGCATCTGCGCCATATTGCTGAGCATTGCCTTTTAGAATCGACTCGCGTAACTCATCAACCGATGCTGGAACATCGACGGTGTAACCGCGTTCCTTCATCCCCGCCAATAAGTTATGCACCGACTGAAATACGCTTAAGTACGCTGCGCTACCAATATTGCCGGCATTCGGTGGGAAGTTAAATAACACGATGCCCACCTTACGTTCTGCCCGCTCTGAACGACGCAGATCAACCAATTTACCAACACGGGCAGCCAACATGCCGACCCGCTCAGTACAGGTAAACATATCTTGTGGGTTATGGTCATCCGTAAATGCGCATTGCTTATGACAACCAGTACAGGTGGTACCCGATGCGCCAGGGCGTCCGCCATAAACCATTGGAATTGTAGAGCCGTCTAATTCAGGGATCGCCACCATAATGGTGCTCTCTACTGGGAGTAAGCCACGCTCGGAACTGCCCCACTGTTCTAGATTCTGAAACTCCACTGGGTGAGCAGCGATATACGGAATATCTAATTTCGCCAATACTTCTTCAGCAGCATGGGCATCGTTATAAGCAGGACCACCCACCAACGAGAAGCCCGTTAAAGAAATCATGGCATCGATGGTTGGCTTGCCATCTTGAGTAAAGTAATCCTCAATTGCGGGACGAGCATCTAGGCCAGCAGAAAATGCAGGGACTACTTGTAAGCCTTGCGCCTCTAATGCCGCAATGACCGGATCATAGTGACCACTGTTACCAGAGACCAAGTATGAGCGCAGTACTAGGAGCCCTACTCGGCCACGGGCTTTGGCATCTGGTACTACTTTTGGTAAATCACTTAGATTACTGCTCAAGCGATTTTTCATGCGGGGGTGATACACCCCAGAGTCTGGATACTCGACTGGATCAAGCGCCTTCGCAGTTTTACGCAAAGCCTCACGCGTGCCAGAGGCATAGCGATTGATGAGGTTGGCCATCATGTTGTACATGTTCTCTTGAGAACCGCCTAACCAGTACTGTAATGATAAGAAATAGGCTCTGAGGTCCTGAGCGGTGCCCGGCACAAAGCGCAGCATCTGCGGAATCACACGCAGCATCTTCATTTGCTTAGCGCCAGCAGTTGAGCTCTTGCTCTTACCGTCTTTATCTTTGGCGCTTGGGCGTAATTTTTTCAGCATGGCCATCAAACCACTGGCCGGCTTACTCATATCTAACTTACCAATTTTGGTGAGCTTGGTAACGTCTCCTGCAGACATAGCGCAAACCATGGCATCGCAATGGTCTCGCCTTGCCTTTAAATCATCCAAGATCGGTAAATAGTGATCTTCGAGAAATAGCATCGTGGCAATCACAATATCGCCACTGGCGATGTCGTCTTTACACTTTTGTAAATGGGTAGGATTACCCGCAAATTCACTTGCCGAATGAATGCTTAGCGTTGCCCCTGGAATTGTCTTCTTCAGATCCTGATATGCGCGATTTGCAGCGCTATTCAGGTGGGTATCCATCGTAACGAGCACTAGCTTGATAGGCTCATGCAAGTTAGAGGATTTGGTTTTGGTCAACATTGAATAGTTTTTATTAAAAAGGCTAAATTTAAATAAATTTGCTCTGCACTCTTTTTATCTTTTTGTCTCGGATTGATTCTTTAAGAATCCTACAATACTGTCAACTAAAATTGACATCTATTTCCCTAGAAAGCTATTATTTAAGGGTAAATCCCAATAAAAAATGAATGCCAGTATATTTACATCGTCTGCTGCTAATACAGCGTTTTGTTGCTCTGCAATAAGTCACTTTCAGTACAAAAATTTCAAGGAATCTTAATGGCGCGTAATTACCCTTTCTCAGCAATCGTGGGGCAGGAGGATATGAAGTTAGCAATCTTGATTGCAGCTCTCGATTCCAGTGTGGGTGGAGTTTTAGTGATGGGAGATCGCGGCACTGGAAAATCTACTGCCGTTCGTGCACTCGCAGCATTGCTCCCCGAGATGAATACCGTGCAAGAGTGTGTCTATGCTTGCGATCCGCATGCCCCAGCAGGAACCTGCCCTATTTGCGATGAACTGCGTTCAAAGCTCAAGCTTGGCGGAAAACTCAAAACCATTAAGAAACCAGTCCCCGTAGTTGACTTGCCATTGGGCGCTACTGAAGACCGCGTGATTGGTGCACTGGATATTGAAAAAGCCCTGAGCTCTGGAGAGAAAGCTTACGAGCCAGGTTTGCTTGCTAAAGCCCATCGAGGCTTTTTGTATATCGATGAGGTCAATCTTCTAGAAGATCACTTGGTTGACTTATTAATTGACGTTGCTGCTTCTGGGGTGAACGTTGTTGAAAGAGAGGGCCTGAGTATTCGTCATCCTGCCAAATTTGTCTTAGTAGGTAGCGGTAATCCTGAAGAAGGCGAGCTGCGCCCTCAACTGCTGGATCGTTTTGGTCTAGCAGTTGAAGTCAAGACACCGCAAGAACCTAAAGCCCGGGTAGAAATTATTAAACGCCGTGATGAGTTTGAGCGCAATCAAGCCAAGTTCATGGCGATCTGGGAAAAAGAAGACGACATCATTAGACATCAGATTCAAGCTGGCAAAAAGAAATTGCCCAACGTCAAAGTGGATGACGCCATGCTGGAAAAAGTCACTCAGCTTTGCAGTCACTTAGGAACCGATGGCTTACGTGGCGAGCTTACCCTTCTCAGAGCAGCCCGTGCTTATGCAGCCTTGTGTGGAAAAAATCATGTGACGATCGAGCATCTGAAAAAGATTGCAGTGCCTGCTCTTCAACATCGACTCAGGCGTAATCCACTAGATGACTCGAGTTCTGGAGTTAGAGTTAAAAGAGCCTTAGAAGAATTGTTTCCTGAAAAAAGTAAGTAAATAAATAAGTAAGCTTCCTCTTTTGGAAAATCCAGAACAAACACAAGAGATCAGTAAGAGCGCCAAACTCGAAACTTGGTTGCGCGCGCTCCAGGTCGCTCAGCTCTTAGTCATCAACCCGCATGGTTTAGGTGGCGTCATCCTGCGCGCACGCTCTGGCCCAGTTCGGGATCGTTGGTTAGCTTATCTCAATACCGTCGCTCAATTAGGCGGTATGCGCCTACCCCTACGCAAGATGCCACTCGGTATCTCCGATGAAAATCTGATTGGCGGAATCGATCTCGATCAAACCTTACGTACTGGTAAAGCAGTTCTCAGACAAGGCTTACTGGCTCAATGTGATCAGCAACTATTACTCATGCCAATGGCAGAGAGAGTGGAAGTAGGCGCTGTGGGAAAAGTAGTGAGTGCTTTAGATAATGGCTTTATCTCGATTGAGCGTGATGGTCAAAGCCGCAGAATTGAAAGTCACTTTGGTATTGTGGCTCTAGATGAAGGCATCGAAGATGATGAACATCCCAATGAAAAGATTCGGCAAAGAGCAGCCTTTCTATTAAATCTCGATATCCTCGGCTGGAGAGATTTACCAGAAACTGATGATGACTTTGTGCCAGATAGCCAATCACTTCAAGATGCGCGTGAGAACTTCTCAAACGTCACTGTCAGTGAAGATAGTCTAAATGCCTTAGTGGGCGTTGCCGAGCAGCTAGGGGTGATATCGATACGTGCTCTAACTCTAGCAATCAATACTGCAAAATGTTTGGCTGCTTTTGACAGAGAAGATGAAGTCAGTAGCCTGCACTTGCAACGGGCAATTGCTTTAGTTCTATCTCCACGCGCTACGCGTATGCCACAAAGCGCTCCTCCAGAAGAGGAGGAGATGCCGTCGGATTCTGATGAGCAGCCTGAGAATGAGCAAGACCCTGTAGATCAAGAGCCTCCGCCTCCCCCAGAGACTCCACCAGAAGATGAGAAGCAGGAAGAAGATAAAGAAGAACAAGAGCAAGAGGACGAGAATCAGGAACCAGAAAGTAATGCAGAAACTCCACAAGCGCTTGAAGATGAAATTCTAGAAGCAGCTCAAGCAGCAATCCCTGCAGATCTCTTGGCACGCTTGGCAGATTTAGCAGACCTCAAAACACCTAAAGGTATGGGCGGTAAAACGGGTGCTGTAAAAGTCGGTCGTATGCGCGGTCGCCCCCTAGGTAATATGCCAGGCATGCCTGAAGGCGGAAAGACGCTAAGCATCATTGATACCTTACGCGCTGCGGTTCCTTGGCAAAGGGTTCGTCGAGCAGAAATGCTGGCTGCTGGTAAGGCTGTTCCTCTTGGAAAAATCATGCTCCGTAAAGAAGATTTTCGGATCAAGCGCTATCAAGAGCGCACTCAAACTTTAACGATGTTTATCGTCGATGCTTCTGGCTCTTCCGCTATGCATCGCTTGGCAGAAGCCAAGGGTGCTGTTGAACTCCTATTAGCCGAATGCTATATCCGACGAGATCAAGTAGCGGTGATGTCATTTAGAGGAAGTGTTGCTGAACTCATCTTAGCCCCTACCCGTTCTTTAGTAAAAGCCAAGCGGGCTTTAAGTGGACTACCGGGTGGCGGTGGAACTCCCTTATCTCGCGCGATTGATGAGTCTTTTGAAATAGCGAGTGTATCGATGAGAAAAGGATTAACCCCCACGTTGGTTTTCTTAACTGATGGCCGAGCCAATATTGCTAAAGATGGCTCTCCTGGTAGACCCAAAGCAATGGAAGATGCACAGCAGTCAGCACGGGCAGCATCTTATTACTCTTTTAAGTCTCTGTGGATTGATACTTCACCGCAAGCTAGGGATGAAGGCAAGGCAATGGCAGCATTACTGGGGTCAATGTACTTGCCTTTGCCCAACGCAGGGGCTAATGAAGTTTCTCAAGCCATCATGCAAGGGCTTAAAAAGACTTAGTTGCTAGACCTTAGTACTCCGCAAGCCCTGTAAGAATGAGTTGCGCTACCTTAGCAGGTTCTAGCTCATGCATGATGTGACCGCCCTCCCACTTGATAACTTCTGCAGCAGGAAAATGTTCTTGAATAATCTTCTCTAACGGTTTAGCTGGTATCCACGCATCCTGATTACCCAATACACAAATTAATTTACCGCGATACAAATTGGCCTCTGCTAACACTTTCTGAATATCTGCTGCCGCCATGAAATTCATGGAACCCCGTACATGGTCTGGACGTTCAAAGAGTGTGCGGTAATAGACTCTGCGAGCCTCGGGCAAAATGGTATTCGTTGAGTCTAGTAGCTTATCGACCATTCCTAAACTCGGTGACAGTGAAGCGAGCAAGCTAGAGAGTGTTGAAGATCTGGTAATCGGACCCAAGAGCGGTCCAAAGAAACTGGTGTAGACCGGTGGTGGCGGTATGAAGGATGGGTTCAAAGCAATCACTAGCTTAGGCTGCTTTGCTGCTGCTACTGCAAAACGAATGGCTAAGGGCGCTCCAGCAGAATGCCCCACTACGATCGATGGCGCCTCGACTCCTAATTGATCAACGAGCAGCTGTAATGAACGGGCAATTTCATCAAGCTTGAGATCTTCTAGTTTGGCACCCAAGGTAAATGCATGACCTGGTAAATCTGGGACTAGTACTTGCGCATGACCTGATAGCAAAGGAACCAAATCAGACCAAGAATGGGTTGAGCTACCAGTGCCATGCAAGAGTAAAACGACCGGGCCTTTACCGGTGAGTTGTACATGCCAATCGATGTTGCCAACGGTGACAATACTGCTGTGTTCTCGATTAGGCCAATCTAGTGGGATTCGTTTCATTGCTTATAAAAACTCTTTGAGTGCTGCAAGACCAATGGAAGGCTGCTCTTCTTGCGGTAAGTGGCCAATATTGGGTAAGGATACTCTTTTAGCATTGGGCATTACCTTCAAGTAATCATTGGAATTACTAATCGGAATAAAGGCATCTTTTTCACCCCAGATCAATAAGGTGGGAACTTGAATGCTCGCTAAGGATGGCACTGGGTCTTGTAAAACCGTTTGCTGCATACGGGCCAAAATAGCGCCTCTCACTCCAGGGGCTAACATCAGATCGTAGTAGCGGTTCACTAAAGCATCATTTAAGGTATTTGGATTGGCGTAAGCGGGCTCTAGGTTCATGGCTAAAAACGTCTTAGAAAAGAAATAGCGATAGAGCTGCGCAATGGCAGGAACTTCGGATTTTTTGCCGTACTCTATTCCATGACTGGCATACCCATCTGGAGAAATCAGTACCAACTTAGAAACTTGATTGGGGTAGCGGGCTGCAAATTGCCAAGCAAACTTGCCACCCATAGAATTACCCACCAGCACCACTTTTGGAATGTTCAGTTCTTTGAGAAAAGCTTCTAAGACTTCCACACTTCGCTGATCGGTATAGATGCCGCTAGGGTCTTCTCCCGTTAAACCAAATCCTGGTAGGTCAACAGAAATTACACGGTACTCATCACTTAAAGCCTGCGCCCAGGTATCCCATGTTTGTAAGCTGGCACCAAAGCCATGCAAAAACAAAATGGGGGTCGCGTTTTTGGAAGGCCCAGTATCTTGATAATGGAGATTGACCCCCAATGCACTAACATAGGCGTTTTTTGGTGAGCCATAGGTTTTCTCTAACTCTGCTTTAGACTTATCCGGCGTCCATAAGTAAAGGGCAGCAAGTAAGATCAAGGATGTGAATGCAAGAGCAATGATCTTGAGTGCTTTGAGGAACATCGAGTTCTAGCCTTAAAATGACAACAATGAATATTTACCTGAATCTTTACCAACACTAAGACTGTAATAGAAAAATGACCTCCACTACCAATCAACCACTCGCCATTATTACCGGAGCTTCATCCGGTGTTGGCTTATATGCCACCAAAGCCCTACTTGCTCGCAATTGGCGATTGATTCTGGCGGTCCGCGATTCCCAGAAAATGGAACTAGCTGCCAAAGCACATCAATTTGATTCTAGCCAATATGAAATCTGGCAATTAGACCTAGGCAATCTAGACAGTGTTCGATCCTTTGTGAAGCGCTTTAATGACAGCGGTCAAAAACTCAATGCCTTACTCTGTAATGCAGCAACTTACCTGCCGCTCTTAAAAGAACCAGCGCGCTCTCCTCAAGGATTTGAGATTAGCGTTGCCACCAATTATTTTGGGCACTATGTTCTGAGTAGAATGTTGCTAGAAAATTTAGTACAGACTGCTAAAGCACATGAGCATGCCCGCCTCATTACATTAGGTACTGTCACTGCAAACTCAGAAGAGTTTGGTGGCAAGGTGCCGATTCCTGCTCCTGCAGATATTGGCGCACTAGAGGGTCTGATGGCTGGCTTTAAAGTACCGATCGCCATGATCAACGGCAAGCCCTTTAAACCAGGCAAGGCATACAAGGACAGTAAGTTATGCAATATGGTGATGAATCGTGAACTCCAAAAAAGATATCACACCAGCACTGGTGTGATCTTTAATACTTTGTATCCAGGATGCGTAGCCGAGACAGCGCTCTTTAGAGATACGCCACCACTCTTTCAGAAAATATTCCCTTGGTTTCAGAAGAACATTACCAAAGGGTATGTGACCCAAGAACTTGCTGGTGATCGGGTTGCTCAAGTCGTAGCAGACCCGCACTTTACCCAATCGGGTGTTCATTGGAGCTGGGGCAATCGCAACTCAGCGATTAGAGAGCCTTTCGCTCAAGAACTTTCCATGAAAGCCAAGAGCGAGAAGCTGAGTAAAGACCTCTGGGAAGTTACTGCCAAGCTGGTTGGCATGCCCAGTGATTAAGTAGCTTAGTTAGTTAATCAAACCCGAGTAAATCAAAGATATCCCGATCTTTCATTGGGATCGATGGCAATGGATCTGATCCGAGCCAGAGTGCCGCAGCTAAACGCATGTACTCTTGCTGGACTAATTCAAGCTCAGGAGAGTATTCCATCTCAAATAAGGTCGACTTTTTAAGACGGCTACGACGAATCACATCCAAGTCTGGGAAGTGAGCCATCGTCTTTAATCCGACTTGCGCATTAAATTTGTCGATTTGATCGGTATCTTTACTGCGATTGGCAATCACACCGCCTAATCGCACGTTGTAGTTTTTCGCTTTGGCGCCAATGGCTTGAATAATGCGATTCATTGCAAAAATAGAATCAAAGTCATTCGCAGTCACAATCAATGCACGATCAGCATGCTGTAGTGGCGCAGCAAAGCCGCCGCACACCACGTCGCCTAAGACGTCAAAGATCACAACATCGGTATCGTCGAGCAAATGATGCTCTTTTAGAAGTTTGACAGTTTGTCCAACCACATAGCCACCGCAACCAGTTCCCGCTGGTGGGCCACCTGCTTCAACGCACATCACACCGTTATAACCTTCATACACAAAGTCTTCAACGCGCAACTCTTCAGAATGAAAGTCCACTTTCTCAAGCACATCAATTACGGTGGGCATGAGTTTTTTCGTGAGAGTGAAGGTGGAGTCGTGTTTTGGATCGCAACCAATCTGGATCACCCGTTTACCTAATTTAGAAAAGGCGACTGAAAGGTTAGATGAAGTGGTGCTCTTACCAATGCCGCCTTTGCCATAAATCGCAAAGACCTTAGCCTTACCAATTTTCAAATTCGGATCAAGCTGAACCTGCAGACTGCCCTCACCATCGGGTGGTGCGCTACGAGCATCTGAAATGGGTATGTTGATTGCTTTCATTTTGAATTGCCTTTGCTATTGTTGACCTAACTTCATGGTTTAACTTTTAAAGTGCGCCTTTGCATCATACAAAGTTTCTAGGGTAATACTTAAAAGACCCTGTTCTACTGCATATTTCTCCGTATTTCGTCTCGCTTTGCCCCTGACAAAGAAGGGAATCTTATTGAGTTCTTTCTCTGCGTCCGTTTCCCAGGCAAGGTTTTGAGTGCCTAGATTGAGGTTAGGAGCGGTAATTTGCTCTGCTTCTGGCTTCATTGGGGCTGAGCTATGGCCAAGGTGCGATGGCATCGCGCCCTCATGAAACTCAAAGTCGCCTCTGAACATGCCAATCAAATGCTCTTCTAGTCCCATCATGAGTGGATGCACCCAAGAGTCAAATAAAACACAGGCGCCCTCAAAACCCATTTGTGGAGAATAGCGCGCCGGAAAATCTTGCACATGCACTGGTGAAGAAATCACTGCACACGGAATCTGTAGACGCTTCGCAATATGGCGCTCCATCTGTGTACCCAGAATCAATTCGGGTTGCAGCTCTGTGATCTTGGCCTCAACTTCTAGATAGTCATCGGTGATCATGGCTTCGAGTCCTAGCTCGGCGGCAGCTTCACGCACTTCACGGGCTAATTCACGGCTATAGGTTCCGAGCCCAACGACTTTGAAGCCCATTTCATGGGCCGCTACTTTAGCTGCCGCGATTGCATGGGTGGCGTCACCAAAAATAAAGACTCTTTTGTTAGTCAGGTAGGTTGAATCTACTGATAAGGCATACCAACGCGCTTTTGAAGATTGACTGTATTTTTGGACATCACATTCAATGCCGGCTAGTTGGCAAACTTCAGTGATAAAAGCTTGCGTGCCTTTAAATCCAATCGGGATTGCTTTTGTAGAAGGCTGGCCAAAACTTCTGGTCATCCAAGTAGTAGCAGTATTGGCAGTCTCAGGATATAAATTGACATTGAAGTCTGCTTCATGCAAACGGGCAATGTCGGCTGGATTGGCACCCAGGGGTGCAACGACATTAACTTCAATTCCTAGCTCGCGCAATAGGCGGGAGATTTCTTCAACGTCATCACGATGACGAAAGCCTAAAGCGGTAGGTCCCAAAATATTGCAACTAGGTTTGGCACTAGCTACTCGGGCTGGGCGCTGCTGACCTGGGGGTAAAACAAATGCTTGACCTAGTAGGCGAACCATCTGATAGAAGGTTTCTGCTGCGCCCCAATTTTCTTTCTTTTGATACGCAGGTAATTCCAGTGGCAAGATGGGAACCGGCAAATCGAGAGCGGCGGCTAAACCACCCGGATCATCTTGAATCAGTTCTGCAGTACAAGAAGCACCGACCATTAATAAGTCAGGCTTAAAACGGGCATACGCTGTTCTAGCAGCATCTTTAAATAATTCTGCAGTATCACTTCCTAAATCGCGCGCCTGAAAAGTCGTATAAGTCACTGGCGGTCTTTTTTTCATCCGCTCAATCATGGTGAACAAGAGATCAGCATACGTATCTCCTTGCGGTGCATGTAAGACGTAATGCACTTTCTCCATTGCAGTGGCAACGCGCATAGCACCAACGTGAGGTGGCCCTTCATAAGTCCAGAGCGTTAACTTCATGCCGCCTCCACCATCATGAGCTTATTTTTTCTAGTTAGGGGGCGAGCAAATAGCTCTGCTAGATCGGCTGCTTGGTTAAATCCTTGGATCGGCGTGAAGACGAGTTCAATCGACCACTTGGTCGTAAAGCCCTCTGCTTCTAATGGATTGGCTAAGCCTAGACCACAGACCACCATATCGGGTTGTTGTGCACGACAACGGTCTAATTGGTTCTCCACATTTTGGCCTTCAGCCAATTGTGTCTTGGGGTCTAACATCGCTAATTCTTCTGCCATATGCTGACGATGCAAGTATGGAACCCCTACTTCCATCAGCTTCATACCCAGCTCTCTGTTTAAATAGCGCGCTAAGGGGATTTCTAATTGAGAGTCTGGGAAGAAGAAGATCGATTTACCTTTGAGGATTTCACGATGGGGCTCAAGCGACTTATTGGCACGATCTCGTTGTGGGGCAATCACTTTTTCAAAGGTTTCAGCAGACACGCCTAATTCTTTAGCGGCGGCCCAGAACCATTTTTCTGTTCCCTCTACTCCTAATGGGAAAGGCGCAGCAACTCTCTGAGCCCCCATATTTTCTAGGAACCTAGCGGTATCCGTCAGAAATGGCTGAGCAAGCAAGTATTTAGTCTTGGGACCAACCACGATTTTTTGGGTAGACTCCCTGGGTGGGAAAAAGGCGAAGGACTTTAAACCTAAGTCTTTAAAGATGCGGCTAAATTGATCTTCCACTACATCAGCCAAGCAGCCCACTACTAATAAATCGAGTTCATCCGATTCGGTTGATTTAGGCAGATCTTGCACTAGAGCAGCTAAGCAGGCATCTTCGCCTTGAGTAAAGGTTGTTTCAATACCGCTGCCAGAGTAATTGAGAATACGCACCTTAGGCGCAAAGGTTTTACCGAGGCGTTGCGCTGCTCTAGATAAATCCAACTTAATCACTTCTGAAGGGCAAGAGCCTACTAAAAATAGTAGCTTGATATCAGGACGACGCTCGAGTAGTTGTTTGACTACTTTATCTAGCTCTTCATTAGCATCTGCCAGACCGGCTAAATCACGGTCATCAATAATGGCAGTTGCAAAACGGGGTTCTGCAAAAATCATCACCCCGGCAGCAGACTGAATTAAGTGTGCGCAGGTACGAGAACCCACCACTAGAAAAAAGGCATCTTGAATTTTGCGATGCAACCAGATGATTCCAGTCAGGCCACAGAAAACCTCTCTTTGACCACGCTCTTTTAAAGGCTGGAAATTAATAGGCTGGGAATCAAGCACGACTTCTTGGGATACAGAATTCAATTCTTACCTCAGACTTTGCTATAAGAAATGAATAGAAAATGGAATTGGTTTGTCTTTAAACCAATTTCAAAAAGGGGGTCAAGCCAAAAATGAGTCATGCCGTAAAACGTTGTTCTATAGATGCCTTAGTAAAATCCTCTTAGGGGCTATTTGATATAAGTGTTTACACCGATTAAACAGCGTTTAATGGTGCCTAGGGCTAGATGGCGGGCTATTTTGGGTACAAAGAAAAAGCCCCGAATACCTTTAATATTGTGGGGCTTTTATGAGTTTGGGATTGGGTTTTATCGCTGGGATTTAAGCAATGCCTTAAAAGTCAGAACACTTAAAGCGATTCCAATGCCAAACGACACAAGCAGCATGGCGAATTTAGATTGGACCTGGCCAGAAGGAAAGATCAGATAAAAAGCCACGGTAATGCTAATCACCATGCCGCAAAATCCAGCGATTTTAGAAATGGCATCTCTCGTGTCATGAAATTTCATCATGCTTTGTATCCTTTCAAGGGTTATATATGTGCATCGGTACATCAATGCATCACTAATGTATCAGCACTTATTTACTAACAAAACTTTAAACCGCGGCATTCTGAGAGTCAAGATATCTAGGGTAAACCCTTGATTAAATACGATTTTTCTCTATTTCCAGCATGCCCTCTTCCATTCCATAGAGTGGCTCATAGCCCAATTGCTCTTGGGCTTTTGTAATTGAGACAGAAAACGGGTGCGCCATTAAATGGACCATCTCCCGAATTAAGGGAGGCTCTCCACGCAGCGGTAAGTAGTTCCAACCATTTTCTGTAAAGCGCGCCAGTGGCCAGGCTAAGAAGCGAGGTATTGATAAAGTAGGCACTTTGTAATGACCTGCCAAAAGTCTTCTACTCATCCATTGCCGAAATGAAACTGGCGGCCCATCGCTAATAAAAAAGCTTTCTCGACTCGCTTTAGATAGCAAGGCTTTTTGAACTGCTGCGCACAGGTTATAAATGTTGCAAGTTGAAAAAAGATAGTCGCCCTGATCAAACCAACCAAATTGATTCAAGTTGGCAGCCTTACCTACGATGCGATCAATCAGATCACCTTTTCCCCAAACTGATGCAGGCCGAAGGCTAATTGTTCGAAAAGACTCATCTCCAGCAGCAAGAACGCACTGCTCTGCCAAGGACTTGCTATGACTATAGGGAAATTTTTCTAGAGATGGCAAAGTGCGCGATTCACAAACATCTAAATTGGGAAGGGATGGATCTTTAGCAACCGATGCATCACTCATATATATGAACTGCGGAACTCCTGCTTGTTTGGCAGCCTTCAGAATATTTTGAGTCATAAGTACATTGGTCTCATGCAAGGCTTTTTTTGAATTCCATAACTTCATCTCTGCAGCGCAATGAATCACACTATCGACACCCTGCAGTCGCTTGGCTAAACTTGGGACATCATTTAAGTCGCCAGTCCAAACTTCAATATTGTTTGTAGATTTGATATTGAGCGACTGTGGTGAGCGATAGTGCGCAACGACCTCATGGCCTGCTGCTATGAGAGACTGGGCCAAGTGACTTCCCACAAAACCGCTGGCGCCAGTTAAGAAGATTTTCATTAAGCGCTCATTTACTTTTCATTGACTGCTTATTTACTAAACCGTTGTCCAAGATACATGGCAGAGCGTCCATAGTAATAGGCGGTGGCTAGCAATACTTTTGGCGAGAGACAAATAATTATTATTGCAAGCAGAATGAGGAAGGACCAATGCTGTGTTGAGCCGAACCCGGCTAAGATGATGAGCCCTAGAAAAATGATCTTGCGTGTTTGACCGCGAGGTAGCCAGGGACTTCTTTTATATAGGGGGTCTTTATTTGTTGCGGAGCTTTCGCCTGCCATCTTCCTGATATCTCTAAATATACAAAGCCAATCTAAGTGAACTATCATAGATAATTATTA
>JBAXVK010000060.1:0-3740 GCA_037129175.1 Polynucleobacter sp.
GGTCCGAACAGTCCGTTGTTACTCGCCTTGCGTTGCATCACAGCCCCGTGTCCTCAAATCCTCCGGCCGCGGGTCAATCCGGGGATCAATCCGGGGATCAATCCGGGGATCAATCCGGGGATCAATCCGGGGATCAATTGAGTACGGTCATCAATCGTGATGGGAATCGCTGCCAAGTTGTTCAAGCAGCGTGATGGTGAGGGGGTGATCCCCCTCAGGGAACTTGAACAAACGAACCCTTTGGGGGAGTCTCTGGTTACCAAGCCAAGAGACTGTTCAAGTGTGCCACGCCCTGTTGCAAGACCCCAAGTTTTTTCGATTACTGCTGCGCATTGACGCAGAGTTGGCCGGTGAGGCACGCGCCGCAGGTTGCACCTGCGGTGGTGTGCTGCACCGCGCCAACTATCCGCGCAAGCCGCGTGGCTGCCTGAGCGAGGTTCGCTCCGAGTTCCGGTGGCGCTACAGTTTCTGCTGCAACCGCTGCCGTCAGCGCACCACGTCGAGGTCGGTCCGGTTCCTCGGCCGGCGGGTGTATTTGGCGCTGGTGGTGGTGCTGCGGTCGATCCCGCAGGCGCCGCCGAGCGCAACGGGAGCGAGGCTGGCCACGATGCTTGACGTTTCGGTGCGCACCCTGCACCGGTGGCGGCGCTGGTGGCGCCAACAATTGCCGCTGACCGCGTTCTGGCAAGTCGCAGCGGCGCACTTCATGCCGCCGGTGGCAACCGCGCACTGTCCCGCCGGGCTGCTCGAACGCTTTGCCGGCAACGCCGCCGATCAACTGCTGCGACTGCTGGTCTTCCTGACGCCGGTGACGGTCATGCCGATCGCATTCGGTGAGGGGTGCTGATCACCCGCAGAAGATGCGCCTAGCCAAGCGAGCGGCGGCTTCGTAGCCTCCACTCCCAGTTGCGGTGCCGTCGGCGCCGCTCCTTTGGGAGATGTTCTTGAGCACGGTTATCGATCCACCGCAACGTGATCGCTGGGCGCGCTTGCGCTTCTCGATCATCGGCCCCTTGATGGCCGCGCCACCCACCGCCGGGCAATTGCACGTGGCGCTGGGGGTGCTCGCTGCCCAGCGTTGGCGGCACCCGATCTCCGGCCTCGAGGTTCGCTTCGGCGTCTCGACCCTGGAGCGTTGGTATTACGCCGCCCGTGCCGCCGCCGATCCGGTGGCCGCGCTGCGCAATCGTCGCCGCGGCAATCGCGGTTGCTTCCCCAGTCTGCCGCCGGCGGCCATCGCGGTCCTCGGGGCCCAGTATCGTGAGCATCCGGGCTGGTCGATGCAACTGCATGTCGACAATCTGCGGGTGGCGCTGGCCGGCAGCGAGACAGCGCTGCCGTCGTATCCGACGATCCGGCGCTACCTCAAGGCGCAGGGGATGTTCCGGCAGGCGCGCCCCCAACGCGCCACCGATGGCGCGCTGTTGGCGCGCGACCGGCTCGACCGGCTGGAGGTCAGGAGCTTCGAGGTCGACCACGTCGCCGCCCTCTGGCATCTCGACTTCCATCATGCCTCGCGCGGGGTGCTCACCCGCGCTGGTGTCTGGGTCAAGCCGCTGCTGCTCGGCGTCATCGACGACCGCTCGCGCTTGGTCTGCCACCTGCAGTGGTATCTCGACGAGACCGCCGAGAGCCT
This sequence comes from Polynucleobacter sp., assembly GCA_037129175.1. Lineage (GTDB taxonomy): Bacteria > Pseudomonadota > Gammaproteobacteria > Burkholderiales > Burkholderiaceae > Polynucleobacter. Next base: position 1,637 of record JBAXVK010000060.1, read on the forward strand.
GGTGCATGGTCTGTCGCAGGCGTTCATGAAGCGCGGCTTGCCGCGGGCGCTGATGACCGACAACGGCGCCGCCATGCTGGCCGAGGAGACGGTCAGCGGGCTCGCCAGTCTGGGCATCGTGCATCGGACCACGCTACCGTACAGCCCGTACCAAAACGCCAAGCAAGAGTCGTTCTGGGGCCGCGTCGAGGGGCGCCTGATGGCGATGCTCGAAGGCGAACCGGCGCTGACCCTCGAACTGCTCAATCAGGCGACCCAAGCCTGGGTCGAACAGGAATATCACCGCACCGCGCACGGCGAGCTCGACGCCACGCCGCTGGCCCGCTATCTCGCCGGTCCCAATGTCCGGCGCGACTGTCCCCCGGCCGCGACCCTCGCCGCCGCCTTCCGCATCGAGGTGGCACGCCGGCAACGCCGCTCCGACGGCACCGTCAGTCTGGCCGGGGCACGCTTCGAGATTCCGGCACCCTATCGCCACCTCACCCGGGTTCATCTGCGCTACGCGCGGTGGGATCTGTCACAGGTCGATCTGGTCGATCCCCACACCGGCGCCATCCTTTGCCCGGTCAAGCCACTGGACAAATCGGCCAACGCCGATGGTCAGCGCCGGACGCTCGCGCCGGTGACCATCGAGCTGTCGCCGCTGCCACCGTCGGGCATGGCGCCTCTGCTGCGGCAGTTACTGGCCGACTATGCCGCCACCGGTCTGCCGCCAGCGTATTTGCCGACCCCCGACCAGGACACCCCATGAACCAGAAACTGCTCGCCCTCTATGGCCTGAAGTGGAACCCCTTCTCCTCCGACTTGCCGACCGCGGCGATCTACGTGCCGCCGCGGATCGAGAACTTCTGCTGGCGCATCGAGCACGCCCAGATTCGCGAAGGCGGCTTTGCCATGATCCACGGCGATCCGGGCACCGGCAAGAGCGTCGTCTTGCGCCTGCTCGCTGAGCGTCTCGCGCGCTTACCCGATGTCACCGTCGGCGCGATCAATCATCCGCAGAGCAACCTGGCCGACTTCTATCGCGAACTGGGCGACATCTTTGCGGTGCCCTTGCGCCCCCACAACCGCTGGGGCGGCTTCAAAGCCTTGCGCGAAGTATGGTTCGCCCATTTGGAAACCACCCGGCGGCGCGCCGTTCTGCTCGTCGACGAAGCGCAGGAGATGAGTCCGGCGGTGCTTTGCGAACTCCGTCTGCTGGCCAGTGCACGCTTCGATTCCCAGCCCCTCTTGTGCGTGGTGCTGGCCGGCGATGCGCGCCTGATCGAGAAATTGCGGCGCGAGGAATTGATCCCACTGGGCAGTCGCATCCGCACCCGGCTCGCCACCGAGCATGCCGCTCGTGATGAATTGCTCGCCGCCCTCGACCATCTCTTGGCCGGCGCCGGCAACGCCAGCCTGATGACGCCGCAGTTGCGCCAGACGCTGTGCGATCACGCCGCCGGCAACTACCGCATCCTCACCACCCTCGCCGCCGAACTCCTCGCCGCCGCCACCCAGCGTGACTTGCCGCAGCTCGACGAGAAACTCTACCTCGAGGTCTTCGCCCAACCCGAGGTGCCAACGCCGCGCCGTGCGGCTTCGCGCCGCTGATCGCCTGGCCAAACTCCGACCCATCAGCATCGAGCGGGTCCAGACCGCCCTCGACGAGGTCCCATGAAACGACACACCGTCATCCTGCCCTTCCTACTGCCGCGCCTCACCGACAAGGCCGCCATGCAGCTCGTCGCCTTGCTCCACGAACTCATCGCCGGCATCGAGCACCATTACGCCGAACAAATTCACCGCCACCACAAGCGCCAGCAAGAAATCCGACAGCACAAGAAATCACAGCCCCCACGACTCACCGACCCCCCGTTCTGAACTCCAGCCGTCCACGGCCCGCCGCCAACCATCAACCTGCGTGAAAATCACAACCTCAAATCACGTGACCACACTCAATCAAGGAGCCACAGGTCGCGGCAACGTCGAAGGCGGAGTGAACTCATCGACGATCTGCAAACACTGGTCGACCTAATCCGGAAGCGAAACGAGCTCGAGCGCGAGATAACGGCAGTGATCGAGCGACCGGCGCAGCTCGGCCATATCGGCGAGTACATCGCGT
>JBAXVK010000061.1:0-3614 GCA_037129175.1 Polynucleobacter sp.
ATCTCATCGGCCAGTCAGGCCTTTGGCCTGCCCAGCACGATTCGAACGTGCGACCTACGCCTTAGAAGCTTTAAAAATGAGGTTAAACAACACTAAAAACAATGGCTTTAAGGTATTGGCTTTTGGTGTGGTGTAGGCACCGAGAACCATGGTGTGGAGTGGAATTGCTTGGATATTGAATGGTATTGGCAGGCGGCTGGATGGTCGAATATCTAATTTGTCGGGTTAACCGACAAAACATGATCTGAGGTTGATGGAGGCTACCAACCATCAAGGAACCCCCGCTATCGCTAGTAGGGGTTTTGTCTTTTTTAGATTGAGTAAATACAGTGGTGATCCTGAGCACACTGGAAAACGATTCAAGATATTAGAGGCCTATCGTGTAATAAATCATACCCGTAGTTGAATTCAAGGATTGATAAGCAGCTTGTCTATATGCACCAACTATTGAAACTGATTGATTTTTCTCAAGCAAATAAGATGCTCCCAAACTTGCAGTAGCTCTTGTGTAAACGGGATTGGAATTAAATCCAAATGGGGTTAAGCCATTAATTCCACTGGCACTATAGGTCCCGTTAGAGGTTGAAATATCTTGTTCAAGACCAGCGCTACCAAATAGCGTTGTTTTCGCTGTCAACTGATGCGAAGCGCCTAGACCACCAATAACAGTAGTTGCATTAGTGTTTATGGCCTGATAGGTTAACGGGGCAGTTACTGATGCAGAGCTACCTTCGGCATACCCTCCCATATTATTAATGGTATATCGCATACCTAGATATGGGGAAACTATTGTTTTATCCATCATAGCAAATCCATACTTCGCAACCAGCTGAGCGCCGCTACTAAACAAAGTAGAAGATCCGCTTCCAGGCTCAGTGTTATTAACTACTTGACGGGTGATAGTGGCATTCTTTTGTCCATAGGCTGCAGTGAACTTAGCTTCAGCACCGGTGCCATCAGTTCTTTGTGCTATGGCTACAAAAGCACCCATCAGTGGAGTGCTATTACCCAATTGCACAGTACCGCTAGGATTGCTGGAAGATAAATTTTGATCAAAATAAGCGCCTACCCGCACGTTGTTATTGGCACGATATGCTGCAATTAAGAGTGCGCTAGAGTTATTTAAGCCATTTGTATTGGCAATGGCTGTATTTCTACCGCCAACCGAAATACAAATGCCATTCTCACCAAACTCATTACAGTCATAACTAAAGCTGTTAACTAAAACACTATTTTGTAACGCAAAAGTACCCTGCAAGGCATTGGCAGTATTTACTAAAGATTGTTGAGTATTGGCAGTAGTAAATTGGTAAATATTTAGATAAACATTGTTGGCATCATAAAAAAGATTAGTCGCATTGCTAAGATTAGTGCTGTAGCCTGCAAACGATCCACTGATTCCAGCAGTCGTTGACAGCAAGTTATACCGAGTGTTGCTATAAGTTCCGCTTGCGCCAGTGACATATAAAGTACCGCCTAATTTCGCTGTTCCTGTTACAGCTAATTTGTCAGCAGACGTTGGGGATACGCGTAAACCTAATGTGCCAGTTGATGTTTGGGCAAAAACTCCTGAGACAGCATGGGTGGCACCCGAACCAGAGGCTGTGATGCCAAAGTAACCATTGTTCTCAAAGCGAGTAGTGGAGTCTCCAAGAATTGAGACTTGACCATTAATCACGCCTGTAGACTTATTAATCACAATCGTACCCGTAGATGCATCAGTTTGTTGAATTGCATAGGCGCCAGAGGCTGCATTTAAAGTGCCGTAGTTCAAAACTGTGTTGTTACTACCGGTTATTTTTATCGCAGCGCTGCCAGTACCCGTTACGCTAATTATTCCAGCCGCAGCATTAGTCACTTCATTGTTACCCACAGCTGTAACGCCTTGGCTGTTAGTTCCTGTCATTGTGATGGTAGAAGTGTTTATAAAATCATCGCCATTGTTTAGCGTATACGCTGTTGCGCTATTGCTATTATTTGTTAAGGGCGCTGAATTGGTGGTGGGCGTATAAATACCCGGCACAGTTGGATCGTAAGCATACACAATCCCGTTATATTCATACACGCCAATAAACTGGTCTTTATAGATAGAGTTGGCTGATACTAAAGCGCCTGGCGCAGAAGCAGGAGCAGTAATTTCGGTCCAGGTTGATGTCCCATCGGCTGCTACATGAACCACCCAAGCATGGACATTACCATTTGAGTCAACGGAGTCAGCTACGAGGTTATAAGTTTTAGTTGCACCAGCACCGGTAATTCCTTCAAAATGGGTTGCTACAGTTGTAGTGCCGGATGGAGCCCCAGATGAAACTGGCGCCACATATGTGACGTATGATCCATCGCCCTGCTGGTTATAAATATATCCTACAGTACCCGTGCCATTTAACTTACTAGTTACTACATTGGCATAACCGCCAGCAATCACATTTCCACTGACACCGCCATAGACGCCATATGCAGTAGTACTTAAGGCGCTAGGTTTATTTAGACTAGTATAAATTCCAGTTGCGGTGTTATAGGAAAATGCATTGCCATTAGCCAAGGTAGTGTCGTAGTTACCAACTACCTGATTCCCATAATGACTATGAGCGATGGTATTTTGGACAAAATTGGTTGTGTTATTAACAAGCGTGACTGAAACTGGGATCGTCAGCTTAGTAAACTGCCCTCCCAGTGCAGCATCATACAAAAAACCTTGATCACCATAAATAGTCTTTCCAGCCGAGGTATAAGTATTAACGGTATCTTTATAACTACCCACTACGGACAAGACTCCTGATGACGATCCGTATGCTGGGCCATAAGGGGTAAGACTGATGACTTGATTGCCACCGATTGTGAGATTACTTTGGGACGTAGTTGATGTTGCTGCGGTAGCACTTGCAGCTGGGGCTGTATATCCGGATGGAAAAATGTTAACTAATGACTGAGATAAATTTGAAGAAGGGATTGTTAGAAGTCCCCAGGTTGATCCTGAATAACTATCATTGGTAATAGAGTAGTTGCCAGTAATAGTTCCATCTCGAATACCAGTTACGGTAGTGATGGAGCTTGCAGTCGATGTACCAGAGTTATATTGGAAGCCTGTCGCAGTAAGCTGCTGAGAACCAGCATAAGTAGAAGTACCGGTACTGTCGACAGCTAAAGCGCTAGTAAATAAAAAAGGTGTAAAAATTAATACGCAATTTTTAATTCTAATAAAACGAAAAATGGAAAACATAATGCCCCGCAGGATTGAACTACTTCGCAACACTAAGGCGGTAGTCTTGGCAGAATGCTAAGTCAGCTCGAAGGTCTAAAACGTCGATATTTTATCCTTTTTTGATTTAAAATAAAATGTGTTCCTGCCCTAAAATGGGGCACACATTAGTGGTGGTTTTATAGGTCAAAATGTTGACCTATTTAGTTATCGCTCAACCCGACAAAGCAAAGAGTCATCCAGGATCAGCCTACGCCCTACCGCGGCGTTCTATAAGATGAACGAGCTTGGTCAATATCGGGTCAATTGACCATTATAAAACTGGGGTTTTTGATGTCTTCTCATCGGCCATTCGGGCGCTTGGCCTGCCCAGCACGATTCGAACGTGCGACCTACGCCTTAGAAGCTTTAAAAA
>JBAXVK010000062.1:0-3584 GCA_037129175.1 Polynucleobacter sp.
TCAAAGTTTGCAGAATGTGTTTCATACTAGTTCCTAATTTCTCTTAGCTGTTATCTCGGGCGTGAATTAATGGGACTCAAAAGTAACGCGTGTTGGAACTGGCTTAAAGGTACCAAGCTTGCTCCAAAACGGCATTGCCAAGAAAAAGCCCAGATAGTAAATAGTACAAATCTGAGAAATCTTTTCATACACAGGCGATGGTGGTTCGATACCTAAGTAACCCAAAATTACAAAGCTCACCACAAACACACCATAAATATATTTATGGAACTGTGGACGATAGCGGATGGACTTCACTGGGGAGTGATCTAACCATGGCAAGAAGAACAGGATCACTACTGAACCACCCATGATCACAACTCCCCAAAACTTAGCGTCAAGTACATAAAAGCCAGCGGCTAAAACTAGAGCAATGACTGCGCAAGCGCCCTTCACCTTGATATCTTTGGACTGAAGGGCAAACATCCCCAAAATTACCGCCAAGAAAATCCACAAAGGCAGTAGGAAGTTTGTAGTAGTAGCGCGCAACATAGAGTAGAACGGCGTGAAATACCAAACCGGTGCAATATGAGTTGGCGTAACAAATGGGTTTGCAGGGATAAAGTTGTTTGCTTCTAAGAAATAGCCACCCATCTCTGGTGCAAAGAAAACAATCGAAGCGAAGATGATCAAGAAACCACCCAGATACATCACGTCATGAACGCTATAAAAAGGATGGAAAGGAATTCCGTCTAAAGGAATGCCTTTTTCATCAATGGTATTTTTAATTTCAATACCATCTGGATTATTTGAACCTACTTCATGCAATGCCAGGATATGCGCAGCAACCAAACCAATCAGCACCAATGGAATCGCAATGACGTGAAATGCAAAGAAGCGGTTGAGGGTAGCGTCACCCACAACATAGTCGCCACGTAACCATAGCGATAAGTCTGGGCCAATCAATGGAATTGCAGAGAACAAATTCACGATGACCTGAGCGCCCCAGTAGGACATCTGGCCCCATGGGAGCAAGTACCCAAAGAATGCCTCGCCCATCAAGGCTAAGAAAATCGCGCAACCGAAGATCCAAATAAGTTCACGCGGCTTGCGATAAGAACCATAGATCAAACCACGGAACATATGCATGTAAACCACCACAAAGAACATCGAAGCGCCAGTGGAATGCATATAGCGAATTAGCCAGCCGAAAGGAACCTCTCGCATGATGTATTCAACAGACTCAAATGCCTTAGCAGCATCCGGCTTGTAGTTCATGGTCAAGAAAATGCCAGTAATGATCTGAATTGCTAAAACAACAATAGCTAAGGCGCCAAAGATGTAGAAAAAATTCAAGTTTTTGGGAGCGTAATACTCGCTCATATGACGCTTGAAGGCTTCGGTGACCGGAAGACGCGAATCAACCCATGCCATCACCTTCTGAGCAGCTGATGCATCAGCTGGAAGTACTTTTTCGTGAAATGCCATTTATCTCTCCTTAGGCTTTCTTATCATCGCCGACCAAAATCTTGGTGTCGCTCAAATACATATGTGGCGGCACCTCCATGTTGTCTGGGGCTGGTTTGTTTTTGAAAACACGACCTGCCATATCGAAGGTAGATCCGTGGCACGGGCAAAGGAAACCACCTTGCCATGTATTTGGCAAAGAGGGTTGAGCACCCGCTTCAAACTTAGGCGTAGGCGAGCACCCTAAATGCGTACAAATTCCCACTACAACCATGTATTCAGGCTTAATTGAACGCCATTGGTTTTGAGCATAAGGAGGTGTAAATTGAGCTGGGTCCCTCAAAGAATTAGGGTCTGCGAGCTCTGCATCAATCTTAGAAAGCTCAGCGACTTGCTCAGGGGTACGACGCACAACCCATACTGGCTTACCGCGCCATTCAACCATTCTCATTTCATCCGGCTTCATGCCAGCAATATCGATTTCAACAGCTGCTCCAGCGGCCTTAGCGCGCTCAGAAGGCTCAAAACTGTCTACAAAAGGGTAAAGGGCTGCAGCTGCACCTACGCCGCCAACCGCCGATGTGGCTATCAGCCAATTGCGACGATCCTTGTCCATACTGGGCTTATCACTCATTTACAAAATTCCTAAAAAGGGTATTTTTGGGTGGAAATTACTTAAACCTCGTATTTTAAAGTAAAAAGTGAGGTAAGGAAGAAAGTTATGGGGTTAATCTCAGCTTAATCAGGATCTAAACAAAAAGGAGAGCCTAAATGAGTGTTTTAAAGGAGTTTCAGGACTTTGCTGTCAAGGGAAATGCTATTGATTTAGCCGTAGGTGTGATTATTGGCGGGGCCTTCGGAAAAATCGTCGATTCCATAGTCAATGACATCGTTATGCCCATTATTTCCACCCTTTTGGGGGGTCATATCGACTTTACAAACCTATTCCTTGTGCTGGGCAGTATTCCAGATGGGGTTCCTAGAACCTTCGATGCTCTTAAAAAAGCTGGGGTGCCTATTTTTGCCTATGGCAATTTTATTACCATATCTATTAATTTCATTTTGCTAGCGTTTGTCATTTTTCAAATGGTAAAAATTGTTAACAAGATCCGCTTGATAGATGCGCCTCCACCTCCGCCAACTCCAGAAGATGTAGTGTTACTGCGCGAGATTCGCGATAGTCTTAAAAAATAATTATGCAAAGAAAATTTCGACATGTTTAATCGCCTATGGTTACTATTTGCGCAAGCAGTAACCATTCTTTTTGCGGTTTGGTTTATTGCTGCAACTCTAAAACCCAATTGGATATCTGACCAAGGCGTTAGCTCGATAGTCGATAGTGTTACCTTAAAGGAAGGCACATATGAAAGCAATAGTCTGAGTCCTGGTTCATATCATGATGCAGTAAAAAAATCGATGCCAGCTGTTGTCAATATCTTTACAAGTAAAGTTTCTACAAAACCAAAAACGCGTAAGGGCAGTAAACAAAATCCTGCTGACCCTTTATTCAAATTCTTTTTTGGTGACCAGCCACCAGACGAGGAGCCCAGCTCTAGTCTCGGTTCTGGGGTATTGGTAAGCCCAGAAGGAATCATTCTCACAAACCACCATGTCATTAATGATGCAGATGAGATTGATGTTGCGCTTGCTGACGGCAGAAAAGTAAAGGCAAAGGTCGTTGGTAGTGATCCAGAAACAGATATTGCCGTTCTAAAAATTGAAGCCAAACAATTACCAACTCCAATTACTCTAGGAAAAATTGAATCCGTCCACGTCGGAGATGTGGTACTTGCAATTGGTAATCCTTTTGGAGTTGGTCAAACAGTAACTTCTGGAATTGTTTCTGCTATGGGTCGTGATCATGTTGGCATTAATACTTTTGAAAATTTTATTCAAACGGATGCTGCAATCAATCCAGGCAATTCAGGAGGAGCGCTCATTGATACGCGCGGTAATCTGATTGGCATCAATACTGCGATTTTCTCGAACAATGGTGGATCGATGGGCATTGGGTTTGCAATTCCCATCAACCTTGCTAAGCAAGTAATGGAGTCCATCTTGAAAAATGGCAGTGTTACTAGAGGCTGGATTGGTGTTGAGCCACAAAACCTATCAAAAGAGCTTTCTGAGTCTTTAGG
>JBAXVK010000063.1:0-3553 GCA_037129175.1 Polynucleobacter sp.
CATGAGGATGACTTTTGTCACTTGCCAATGAAAGCCGACGTTAACAAATAGGATGGGGAGGGAATAGTGGCTCTTGAGAGAATAAAGTTTATAATAGAAGTAAGGACTGAAGATACATAAATGGATACTATAACCATACACACTATTGCCATCATTGCGTTTATTATCTGGAGTTTTCCTTTGGGATTGTTTCGTAGTCGATTTAGGAAGATGGTCTATCAAACTGATAGCTGGTGGATTAATGTAAAGCCCGTTTTTTGGGAGGAGATCAAAGTGCTTTTTGGCTTTCATCAGCGCACGAAGAAGGCAGAGTTGCGGGTGATTAATTTCTATCGTTTTTATCTGATCGTATACTTTGCTATTTTTATTTTAATACTATCAACCTGATAGATAAATACTATGAAAGAAGCAACACTAGTCTATCCTCATCAGCTTTTTATAAAATCACCGGCTATACAAAAAGGACGGATTATCTTTTTGATTGAAGAGTCATTGATTCTATCGCACAACCCCATTCATTATCAAAAGCTAATTTTGCACAAATTAAGTATGAGTGCATATGGAGAGCTTTTGAAAAAAGAGGGGTACAAAGTAAAATGTCTGACGATTGAGCAGTATCCGAAGACGGAAGATATTTTTGATTATTTAAAAAAAGAAGGGATACAAGAACTTCATATTGTCGATACCACTGACTTCTATTTGGAGCGGGCTATAACAGCTTCCAAGATAAAGCGGGTTTGGTATGAGTCACCACTTTTTATTTTGCCAAAGGAGGAATCAATAGCAAGATACAAAAGCTCAAAGAAAAATATGGCGATGTTCTACAAGAAAATTCGCGTGGACTTGGGTATCATGATGGACGGACATGGAAAGCCCAGAGGGGGCGCGTGGAGCTTTGATGTAGATAATCGAAAAAAACTTGCTCGAGATACAACTCTTCCCGAGGATATTGTTTTTGAAAATGATTTTGAAGTATCAAAAATGAAGAAGTGGCTCGATACAATACAAGCTGAAAAATACGGAGAGATAGCGTGCTGGCTACCATGTACACACAAGGATGCCAAGAAATTTTTGCAGGTATTTTTAGAAGACCGCTTTGCACATTTTGGTGTGTATGAGGATGCACTTTCTACGAAAAGCGTACGGCTCTTTCATTCGACATTGTCAGCTCTCATAAATATTGGATTGCTCGACCCAAGGCAGGTAATCGATACGGCAATAGCGTATGCAGATACTCACGCTATACCTATAAATTCACTCGAAGGTTTTGTGCGACAGATTATTGGGTGGCGTGAGTTTATGCGTGCTGCCTATGAGTGTGATGGTGCCGTCATGCGCACGAAGAATTTTTGGAAACATTCCCACGGCTTGCCAATAGGATTTTGGACTGGAGATACTGGTATTGCTCCGGTCGACAGCGCTATCAAGAAAGCTCTGCACTATGGATACAATCATCATATCGAACGATTGATGGTTATCGGTAACTTTATGTTGCTTTCTCAGGTTAATCCCGATTATGTGTATCGATGGTTTATGGCAATGTATGTGGATGCGTATGATTGGGTAATGGTACCAAATGTATATGGGATGAGTCAGTTCGCTGATGGTGGTATTTTTGCTACCAAACCATATATTTCGGGTAGCAATTATATTAAAAAAATGTCAGATTATGTCGAGGGCGATTGGGAAGAGAAGTGGACTGCACTGTATTGGAATTTCATAGCTAGTCACCGTGACTTTTTCACAAGTAATCATCGACTATCGATGATGCCGAGACTTTTTGATAAGATGGAAAAGAAGAAAAAAGAAAATTATTTAAAAATTGCAAAAGAGTATCTGTCTAAAAAATAATTTCACATAAAAATGGTATAATAAATGTATGAATGAAATTTTTTATACGGATGTCGCTAATGATTTGCGTACAATAATCAAAGGAGATATTTCTATCTTAGACAGTGATCGAGAAAAAGCTGCGCGAGACACAAGCCTTTTTTATGTAAAACCTCGCATTGTTGTCTACCCAAAAAACAAAGAAGACATTGCAAGACTTGTTGCTTATGTGCATGCAAAAAAAACTAAAGATATAGATCAGGGTGTACCGTTATCCCTCACCATGCGAGCCGCCGGTACCTGTATGACCGGTGGCCCACTTTCGGAATCCATCGTCGTAGACACAATGAGATACATGAATCATGTATTTTCTGTCACCGACACAGAGGCCATAACAGAGCCGGGAGTATACTATAGTGATTTTGAGAAAAAGACTCTTGCGCACGGCTGGCTTTTGCCAAGCTATCCGGCGTCTCGTGATTTGGCTGCGATTGGAGGTATTGTCTCTAATAACTCAGGAGGTGAAAAGACACTTACCTATGGAAAGACGGAAAAGTATGTTCGCTCGCTTCGTGTTGTATTTGCAAATGGAGAAGAAGATGTTCTAGAACCACTTCATGGAGAGAAACTTATCGCAAAATGCGAAGAGCAAACTGAAAGCGGGCGCATTCATCGAGAGATATTTGCCCTTGTAAAGGACAACTATGATGTACTGCAACAAGCAAAACCGACAGTAACAAAAAATTCTTCGGGGTACTATCTTTGGAATGTCTACGATAAAGAATCAGGAGTATTTGACCTCTCACAGCTCGTTGTGGGCAGTCAGGGAACACTTGCCTGTGTGACTGAAGCGACATTGAGTGGAATTGTCCCCAAAAAACATTCCAGAATGCTCGTTATGTTTTTGCCAGCCACAACGCAACTGGGAGAAATAATTCCAAGACTTTTAAAACATACACCTGAAACCATCGAATCTTATGATGATCATACGTTTAAAATAGCGATTAAATTCTTTGGTTCAATTGCAAAAAGCATGGGTGGTACTATGTTGACGCTCGGGTTCCAATTTTTGCCTGAGTTTTGGATGGCAATCACTGGCGGAGTTCCAAAGATAATTCTCATGGCAGAATTTGCAGGGGATACTGAAGAAGAAGTTGCAGAGCAAGTACAGTCAGCATATAACGAGATGAAGGTATTCGGATTTCCTATTACATTGACGCACTCGGAACAAGAAGCAAAAAAGTATTGGACATTCAGGCGCGAAAGCTTCAACCTGCTTCGCCAGAAGTTGCGAGGGTATCGAACGGCACCCACAATTGATGATATTGTCGTACACACAAAAGATCTCCCGGAGTTTCTTCCTAAACTTGAAATTATTTTTTCGAAATATGATCTTATTTATACTGTAGCCGGACATATGGGAGATGCAAACTTTCATATTATTCCGCTTATTGACATTCATAAAGAAGGAATAGTTGAGACTCTCCACACACTCATGGATGAAGTCTATACTCTCGTATTTCAGTATGGAGGTTCTATGTCTGGAGAACATAATGACGGACTTTTACGTACTTCGTACCTTTCGCAGATGTTTACCCCTGAGATCGTACGTCTCTTTGAAAAGACAAAAGATATTTTTGACCCGCTTGCTATTTTAAACCCAGGTAAAAAAGTGTATGGAGACAAGGGTTTTGCGTGGAATCATATTGATACGAAATAAAAA
>JBAXVK010000064.1:0-3534 GCA_037129175.1 Polynucleobacter sp.
GTACATGGCCCGTAACGGCCCCCACCTGCGCCGTCCTGACAAGCCTCGGAACAACTACCGGCTCTACCTCAGTCACTGGTGTAGACGGGGTTGAGAACCCGCCGGATTTTGGGGTTGGTCGCGGCGTGACCGTTTAGATCGTTCACCGCGCTTTGCGCGCAGTCGTCTTGTTTCGCAGTTGATTGATCGCTATCGGACGGCGGTGCCGCGGTATCCTCTGCGCGACGCCGGATAGACGAAGGCCCGGGCACATTCTTGGCAGAATCCCGGGCCTTCTATTGCGCACGCGCACGGGGCGCGGTGGCCTCGCCTTTATGCCAGTCGCGCGCAGCTTTGTCCAGTGCCATGCGCGGGGAGCATGCGGGCGAACCAGAAGTCGTACCGACTCTACAATTGCGCGCGATGTGCCGCACAGGTACGGATCTGTTCCGACTGTGACCGCGGCAATCAATATTGCGCCGGCGATTGCGCGCAGATCCGCCGACGCGAGTCTCTGTGCCGTGCTGGCGTCCGCTACCAGTTGACCTTCCGCGGCGCCTCGTCGCACGCCGCCCGGCAAAGTGCCTTGCGAGCTCGCCGAATGCAGATAGTGACGCATCAGGGTTCCGTTGCCGGCGTCGACGCCGGCATAGTGGTCACCAGTCTCACGGTGATCGAGGAATCCGATGTCGAAGTGGTCGCGTTGTTCCCCGTATTGCCACAGCCACCGACGCTCTCGCTGGTGTCGCGCTGCAGTTTCTGTCGGCGGCCACTGTCGGCGTTCGCGCGCCTGGGTCCGTTACGCAGCGGGCCGTGAATTCGGTGCCGAACGATGATCAGCCGCGCGCTCGAAGCCGAGATCCTGCGCCTGTATCACAGCGAGCACTGGCTGATCGGCACCATCGCGACCCAATTGCGATTGCATCACGGCACGGTGCGGCGGGTGCTCGCGCAGGCCGGGGTGCCGGTGGCGCAGACCACGGTACGGCCATCGATCGCCGCCCCGTATGTCGCGTTCATGATCGAGACGTTGACCAAATATCCGACGTTGCGCGCGAGTCGGCTGTACCAGATGGTGAAGGAGCGCGGCTACCCCGGCGCCCCCGACCACTTCCGGGCCATCGTGGCGCAGATGCGGCCGCGGCGAGCAGCAGAGGTCTATCTGCGTCTGCGCACCTTGCCAGGTCAACAATCGCAAGCGGACTGGGCCCATTTCGGCACCGTCACCATCGGTCGCGCAGTGCGCCCGCTGATGGCCTTCGTGATGGTGCTCTCCTACTCGCGGCAGATCTTCCTGCGCTTCTATCTCGGCGCGGCGATGAACTACTTCCTGCGCGGTCATGTCGAGGCCTTCACTGCATTCACTGCGGTGCCGAGGGTCATCCTCTACGACAACCTTAAGAGCGCAGTGCTCGAGCGTGTCGACGATGCCATCCGCTTCAATCCGACACTGCTGGAGCTCGCCGCGCATTACCGTTTCGAGCCCCGTCCAGTCGCTGTCGCCCGCGGCAATGAGAAGGGGCGGGTGGAACGGGCCATCCGCTTCGTCCGTGATGCCTTCTTCGCCGGACGCACCTTCCGCGATGTGGCCGATCTGAACACGCAGGCCGATGCCTGGTGCCAAGGTCCTGCCGCTGACCGGTTGTGCCCGGAAGATCGTAGCCGCAGCGTACGCGCGGTGTTCGCCGAGGAGCAGCCGCGGCTGTTGGCACTGCCGCCGAATCCGTTTCCGACCGAAGAGCGGATCGCGGTCGACATCGGCAAGACGCCGTATGCCCGTTTCGATCTGAACGACTACTCGCTCCCGCACACCCATGTGCGGCGCACCCTCACCGTGCTCGCAACGCTCGACATCGTGCGCATCTTCGACGGGCAGACCCTGCTCGCCAGTCATCCGCGCAGCTTCGATCGCGGACAACAGATCGAAGTGTCCGCTCATCTCGATGCGCTGGTCACGCACAAACGGGCCAGCCGAGCGCACCGGGCGCAGGATCGTTTGCATCACGCCGCCCCCAGCGCCCAGGCGTTGTTCCTGCGTGCTGCCGCGCGCGGTGCGCACCTCGGCGTGCTCACCCGCGGCCTGCTGACCCTGCTCGACAGCCACGGGACCCAGGCGTTGGAAGCGGCGATCGCCGCCGCCCTGGCCGAAGACACGGCCCATCTCGGCGCCGTGCGCCACTTCATCGACGCCCACGCCAGTGCGCGCGGGCAGCGCCCGCCTACTACCGTTGTTCTGCCCGACGACCCGCGCTTGCGCGACATCCGCGTGCGCCCGCAGCCCCTGCAGGCCTACGAACGACTCACCCCGGAGACCACCGATGAGCACGGCACCGACGACCCCGAACCTCACTCTTGAAACCGCCCGCCAGCGCCTGCGCCAGCTCGGCCTCTATGGCCTGTTGGCGCAGACTGAAGCCTTGCTGCACGAACCGTGGTTCAGCAAGGTACTCGACATCGAAGACGACGAGCGCATCCGCCGCTCGCTCAAGCGCCGGCTCGATGACGCGCGCCTGGGTACATTCAAACCTGTTGCCGACTTCGACTGGACCTGGCCGACCAAGTGTGACCGACCACTGATCGATGAGCTGTTCTCGCTCGGCTTCGTCGAGGAAGCCGCCAACGTCGTCCTCATCGGTAGCAACGGCCTGGGCAAGACCATGCTGCTCAAGAACCTCACCTATCAAGCCGTCATGCATGGCCACAGCGCCCGCTTCACCCTCGCCTCCGACATGCTGCACGACCTGGCCGCGCAGAACACTTCCACCGCGCTCGCCACCCGGCTGCGCCGCTATACCACGCCCACCGTCTTGGCAATCGACGAAGTCGGCTACTTGAGCTATGACGCGCGCTACGCCGACCTGTTCTTCGAGGTGGTGACCCGCCGTTACCTGAACCGGCCCATCCTCCTCACCACCAACAAAGTGTTCGGCGACTGGACCCAGGTGTTCCCCAATGCCGCCTGCGTGGTCACTTTGGTCGACCGCCTCATGCACCGCGCCGAGATCGTCGCCCTCGAAGGCGAGAGCTATCGGTTCAAGGAAGCGAAGGAACGCGTTGCGCGCAAGGCCAAGGCACGCACCTCGGCGCCGCGCAAAGCCCGTTGATGCGTATGCTGCGGCCGAACGATCTGCCCCTGCTGTGTTTGCCGCTCGATCTGTCTGACGAGGCGGCGGCCAAGTTCGTCGAGTTCCTGTACGAGCTGACCGACGCCATGGAACGCCACTACTGCGCGCAACTGCTTCGCTATCAGCACCGCAACGACATCACGCAGCGTGACCTCGACTCGGCTTGCCCACCGACTACTGATCCGCCGTTCTGATCATGCGCTGAGCATCGGCGCCCAACAGGCCCTCGGGACTTGCGCACAAATCCGCGGGTCGCCATCAAAATGACGCGCTTCTTGGTCACCGCTAACATACCCCGACGCCGCCATCGAAAACGCCGAGTTCCCCGGCATCCGCGGCCTCGATCGGCGCACGCTCACCAGCCTCGCCCTGTCCGGCTGGGTCGAGCGCGGCGACACCATCCTGATCAGCGGCGCCACCGGCGTGGGCA
>JBAXVK010000065.1:0-3490 GCA_037129175.1 Polynucleobacter sp.
CCGTGCCCGGTGTGCGCCAGCCCCCGCACTTTTGGCGCGGCTTCTTTTAACGCGGCGGCGCGCGCCGTCACGTCTGGCGCTTCGAAAAGTTTAATCGCGGAAAACTCTTCTATCAAACGATTGAAGGTGCCTGCGTGCCCTTTTGCAGTGATGATGATTTGGTTTTTCATTTCGTAAGCTATTGATTTAATTGAAAATATTGTAACAGCTCAGTCTGAAGGAATTGTACTTTAGCACATAGGGGCGTATGCTTCGATTCATGGAAACGCTACCGGATTTATCGCGCCTGAGTCATGAACAAAAGGACGATATCATCCGCATGCTGTTCGAGAAGGTGCAGCAGTTGACGGCGCGTGTGGCGGAGTTGGAAGCGCGGCTATCCAAAGACAGCCACAATTCAAGCAAGCCGCCGTCAAGTGATGGGCTGGGGAAGAAGACCGGCTCGCTGCGCGAATCTTCCGGTAAAAACACGGGTGGACAAGCTGGACACTTGGGTAAAACACTTAAACGCGTAAGCCACGCGGATATCGTTGTAGATCATCCGGTGCCGCGGCACTGTCCGTGCGGCGCATCCCTGAATGCGGCCAAAGCGCAAGTGCATGAGCGCCGGCAAGTGTTCGATATTCCGGTGACGCGCTACCAAGTCACCGAGCATCGTACGCAGCAATTACGCTGCACCTGTGGGCGCGTGCATCAAAGCGTATTTCCAGAAAGCGTGAGCGACCTGGTGCAATACGGCCCGAACGTGCGTGCGCTGGCGGTGCATCTGAGCCACGGCCAGTTGCTGCCCGTGGCGCGCAGCGCGCAACTCCTATCCCAGTTGTTTGCGCTGAACGTCTCGCAGGCCTCGGTGCTGGCGTGGATCGATGAAGCCAGTCAGCGGCTGCGCCCAGCGGTTGAGCACATCGCGCAAGGGCTTGTCAGCGTGCCGGTAGCGCATGCCGACGAATCTGGTCTACGGGTGGCCGCCCGTCTGCATTGGCTGCATACGGTGGCCAGCGAAACGCTCACCTGGTATGGGGTGCATGCCAAGCGCGGCATGCCCGCCATCGAAGCGCACGGCATCTTGCGTAGCCGCATCGCAGTCCTGGTGCATGACTGCTGGAAGCCGTATTGGGGTCTGGATTGCGTGCATGCCCTGTGCAACGCACATTTGCTGCGCGAACTGACGTTTGTGCATGAAACTACCGGCCAACGCTGGGCCCAGCGCATGATGGGCTTGCTGCGGCGTGCCAACCAACGCTGTGAGGTGGCGCGGCAGGAGGACAAATCGGCGTTATCGGCCCGGCAGATACGGTGGGTTGGCAAGCACTACCAGGCCATTTTAGCTCAGGCTGATGCCGACAACCCGCAGGCTACCCGAGAAAACAAACGCCGCGGCCGGATCAAGCAATCCTTGGCGTTCAATCTCATCAGCCGCCTGCGCGAGCATGCCGACGCGGTGCTGCGCTTCTTGACGGATTTGCGCATACCATTTACCAACAATCTGGGGGAGCGCGCCATTCGCATGCCCAAGGTGAAGCAGAAAATCTCCGGCTGCTTTCGCACACTCAAGGGCGCGCAAGACTTCTGCACCATCCGCTCTTACCTCGATACCATGCATAAGCAAGGGCATAATCTGTTCGAGGTGCTACGCTCTACATTCATGGGCTGCGCGCCTTTGCCTGCTTCACGCTGAGCTGTCACAATATTTATTAAAACAGGGTCTTCACGGAATCGAGTGGGTGATTTTGGGTCATTTTAGAGCACTGGTAACATACAAGTGAGTATTTTGAGGCGCAAGTATTCTTCGTCGCGTAGCCCATATGCGCGTCGCTGGATAACGCGAATCTTGTTGTTCAACCCTTCGACGAATCCGAGTGAGACTTTGTTCTCCGGCTTGCAGTAGGCAGCGATTCCATCCCAATGCCGATCTATCATCTGAGCGAATTTTTCGTAGGGTTCGAGGCGTTGCCACTTCAGGCTCGCACGCCAGTTCTCGAAGAATCGCCGCGCCCAGCCCTCGCGCTCGTAGTCCCAGAGCTGACCGAAGGACTCCCTGAGCAGATACGCAGTATTCAAGCGTTTGTTTGCCGCCAGCAGCATCTTGAGCGCCTGCCGGCCCTTCTGCGTGAGGTTCTCGCGACGCGAAAGCAGCGTGTATTTCTGACCCTTGATGTAGCTGCGATCCCGGCCACTGAGTCTGCTGTACTCGGACTTGCGCACTTCGTCGAGCGCATCTCCCAGATGACTCATGATGTGAAACTTGTCGTAGAGAATCGCCGCCTGCGGCGCACGCGCCACGGTCGCGTTGTAAAACGGTTTCCACATGTCCATTACCGCCAAGCGAATGCGCCGGGTCTTCTTCTCGCCCAGCCAGTCGTAGAACCGCAGCATGCTCGCCTCTTTGCGGTCTTCTCCCCCGAACCAGATCGGGCGCCTTCGAATCAGATCGCTCACCACGATGCGGTAGGTGTGGCCCTTGCGGATCGAGATCTCGTCGATGCCGATGGCCTTGGGTCCCGGTGCGCCCGCTTTGGCAAGCTGCGCACGCATGTACTGCTTTTCCAGCGTCTTGATCGTTTCCCAGTGAAGATGGAGTTCCTCGGCAATATCCTTGATGGTGGCTTGGCGGCAACGCCGCCCCACGTAGTAGGCAAAGCGCTTGGTATAGAACGGGTTGTCCGCCAGGAACGCCAACTCCTCGCGCTTCACGCCCGCGCAACGTCGGCATTGCACGCGCCGCACCTCGACCTCCAGGTAAATGCGCATATCGCCACAAGACAGATCGCGAACCTGACGTACACGTCGGTCGTACCAACCCGATTGCACATGGCCGCAGCACCCGCAAATCGTTTTTTTGAGCGCCGTACAAGCGTAATGATGCGAGCCTTCGGGTCGCCGAAGACGCCACGCACTGTGGGATGCGGACCAAACCCTGGAAACGCATACGCGTCCCAAAGTCGCCGCCGTCGTGCTGTTGATTTGGTCATCTGGAAATCACCCCAGTTTTTAGAGGCCTTGAAAATATCATTCTTCACTCGGGAAATGCTAAATTTACGCCCTCAATTTACCCACTCGATTCCGTGAAGACCCAAAAGTTTTTTGTTGTTCCGTCACCCAATTGGCAATCTGAACAAAATCGCTGACCGATAACGTCTCCGCCCGCGCTCCGGCATCAATATTCAGTACTTCAAAATCCGCCAGTTCTAAAATATTACGCAGCGTGTTGCGCAGCGTTTTGCGTCGTTGTGAAAACGCGGTGGTGACGATGCGCGCGAACAGTGCTTCATCCGTTGCTGCTGGCTCACGCTTCACGCGCGGCAGCATACGCACCACCGCCGAATCCACTTTCGGCTGCGGATAAAACGCGTCTGGCCCTACGTCTAGCACTTTTTCCATCTCGAAGCGGTATTGCAGCGCGACGGACAATCGCCCGTAAGCGGAAGTATCCGGCGCGGCAACCATGCGTTCGACAACTTCCTTTTGCAGCATGACGTGGATGTCGCCC
>JBAXVK010000066.1:0-3271 GCA_037129175.1 Polynucleobacter sp.
TATTTGATTTTAAAAATACAACATATCTTTTAAATCACCAATAATACGGTCTAAGAATTTTTTAGATCCATAAGACTCTTGTATCAAGTCTCTCTTGCTTAGCTTTTGAAATAAGAAGTTGTCCTTCTTTAGACCCGAGAGTACCTCGTCAAGGACAGGTTTGTTGTTTTGTATCTTCATGAACTCATCTACTTCATCAGAAAGTTTGTGCAAAGAAAGAGTGGCGCCGCCATCAGTCAGCTTAGCCTTATCACGAGAATCGTCTGAGTCAACTAATTTTCTGACTGTAATCAAAGTCAAGATTTGTCTGCTGAAATCAATTGTTACTTGTTTTTTGAATAAATATTGAAGTATTGGAATCTCTCCCAAGACGGGTGTAAAGTTTTGTGTTTGATCTTTTTCGCGCTCAACTAAGCCGTTCAATACAAAGGTTTGGCCAAATCTGATGAGCGCGGCAGCGTTCACAGTATTACGCGTTAAAACTAGTGGGATATTATCTTTGTCTGGAGTTTCCTCTTTAAATGATCTAGAAGCCCTTACGTTAATCATCACGTGATCATCGTCTACAAAAGTAGGAGTGATAGATAGTGCGACGCCAGTTTGTTTATCGACTAAAACGCTACCACCACCACCAGTGCCCTTGATCGCGATAGAGTAATTACCCCCGCTAAAAAAGACAGAGGGTAGGCGATCAACGGCTGCTAATGTGGGCCTAGCTATCACTTCATTTTTTGTGTACAAAGAATTTGCAATGTTCATTGAATAGCTTAAAAACCCATCACTCATTTCTTTTCCGGCTGCAGAGGTGTTAAATAATCTGCTTGCCTTGTTGGTAACTGCACCTGTAGCGTCTTGGCTGATTGTTCTTCCTAGAGTTAGGCCGTCTAATAGATTTATTCCAAAACTCTTCTGTATTGATTCTTCAGTTCTTATCATCGTAACTTCAATCATGGCACTAGGAGGTATTTCTCCAGGGCATGGGGCAGGAAGAGTAATGGCGTGAGCATTCTCTTCGGACACAGGTAGATGAGGTGTGTTGAGTAGCGGAGTTACGTCCTTTTCTTCTACGGGTGCGGGCCTCGTGTCGCATCTAAACCAATTCTTGCGTTCTTCAGAGGGTGCAGCTTGGGCCTTTTTCTCACTTACAGCCTCCTTACCTTTATCGCTAGCCTCTTCGGTTTTAGCTTGGGCCAAAAGAGTATCGCGCGGTTTTAAATCGACTTTGTCACCCGCTTGCATGCTGGTTTTCATTGCAAGCAATTGGTTAACCCGAGAACTGAGGTAACGATTTTCTTTTTTATTTTTCTCTAATTGTGAGTATTGTTCAATCATTTCAGTTGCCAACGCAGGTTGTTTTGCAACTGCAGCTAAAAAAGCTTTTGCGCGGTAAAGCCTTGAATCTTTCCACTCAATGGCATCAAGTTTGCTGACCGCCCAAATTGCTGTTTCTGTATCGCCGCTCAACATGGAAACTTGGGTTAGTCCGATCAAAGCTTCTTCGGGGCTCTTTGGTTTTGCATCAACGGCTAATGCAAAAGCCTTTTTGGCTTCAACGTATTTGGTGTTGGACGTGTAAAGCCTACCAAGCTGCAGGTAAGCGACGTCTAAGGTCGAATCTAAACTGATGGCTGTTTTATATCCAGCCTCTGCGTTTGCAAAAGCATCAATTTCACCTTTTTCAAATTTGAGTTGATAGGCAAAAGCATTGAAAAAGTGTAAGGCAGCATTGTTCAAATCGAACTTCAAACCAGTATTGAAAACTGCCTGTGCTTTATCAATCTCACCATTTTGTAAATATTCAGCGCCTGCTTTTAGTAAGACCTGAGTTCTAGTGGGTTCAGCTTGTTGTGATTTGTTTCCTAAATCTTTTAAAAGATTTGAGATGCCAAGATCTCCGTTAATGGATGAGCAGCCAGAAATTGATATTGCAAGACACAGCGCAGAAAGTGAGTGAGATTTGAGTTTCATTTGAAAATTCTTGTAGATAACCATAAACCAATTTCAATTTAACACTAGAAAAAGTAACAACTGACTTGGTTTGGTGAGCGATTTGTAATTTTTAGAAATTTCTGGTTAAAAATAGAACTATTTAACTATTTAACTATTTAATAATAATTAATCCACACTAGCTCCACTACGCTTGACAACAGCCTCATATTTGCCAAGTTCAAAGCGCATAAAAAGCCCAAACGCTTCGGGCGTTGTTGGCGCAGGTTCTGCCATTAAGCTTGCAAAACGGGTTTTGATTTCGGGTGCTTGAAGCGCTTGCACAAAAGCTTGGTTGAGTTTTTGAATGACGCTTGCTGGTGTTTGCGCAGGCGCTACAAGTCCCCACCAAGTGTCAACAGCGAAACCTGGAAGTACCTCTGAAATGGAGGGAACCTCGGGCAACAAACTACTGCGTTGTGGTGTGGTCACTGCTATGGCCGTGAGTCTTCCGCTTTTGATATTGGGCGCAGCCGTAGCTAAATTGTCGAAATTGAAATCTACTTGCCCAGACAGCAGCGCCAATTGCGCAGGGTTGCCGCCGTTGTAAGGGATATGAACCGCAAATACTCCG
The DNA here is from genome assembly GCA_037129175.1 of Polynucleobacter sp. Classification (GTDB taxonomy): domain Bacteria; phylum Pseudomonadota; class Gammaproteobacteria; order Burkholderiales; family Burkholderiaceae; genus Polynucleobacter. The sequence continues at coordinate 2,561 of JBAXVK010000066.1, forward strand.
GCACGCGATTTAAATAATTCGCCTGATAAATGGCCAGCACTTCCATTGCCGCCAGAACCATAATTCAATCGGCCTGGATGGGCTTTGGCATAACGTATGAAGTCGATTAAATTTTGGATACCCAATCGTCTGGCAGTATCTGTATTCATCACCAAAACATTGGGCACGCGCAAAATTTGTGTAATAGGTGCAAAGTCAGTGGCTGCGTTGTAAGGCATGCGGCTATAGAGCCAAGGATTGACAGCATGCGTTGCAGTGGCCGCAATTCCAATCGTCAAGCCATCTGGTGCGGCTTTGGCTATGAAATCTGCGCCTATATTGCCGCCAGCACCGGGACGGTTTTCAACTACAACCGTTCCTAAGCTGTCTTTGACGCGCTCGGCTAATACTCTTGCTGTAATGTCAATCGGTCCCCCGGCCGCATAGGGCACTATGAGATGTATGGGTTTGCTAACTTGTTGCGCAGTTGCAAATGAAAAAGCGCAACACAGCCATAGGATTGCGAAAAATATGCGAAGGTTACTTGCTTGCATGACTTATGACTTTTTGCACGTTACTTGTCTTATTTAAGCTCTGCAATCTAAATCTGATGAGCACATATAGTTGAAAGTTAAGTTCTACCTAAATGATAGGCACAAAACAAAAACTAGGGTTTCTACTGTAATGTGCTAAGTCCAAAGAAATAATCTTAAAAGTGAAATTAAGAAGGCA
>JBAXVK010000067.1:0-3247 GCA_037129175.1 Polynucleobacter sp.
CGCTGGATCACTTCATGCGGCCGCGGGGCGAGGATTCTCAGTTCGCCCGCGTCGGTGGGCGATCCGAACACCGTCGCGCCAACAAGCGTGCCCCACAGCAGACCGAACAGACGGCCGTTCGACATGAGTCCCCCCGAGCATGATGGTGGCATCAGGTGGCAGCCGTGCGGGGAATCCCGCGGGCGCCACGACGGGGGGCAGTCTACCCGGCAGGCCGCGGGGACGGGCATCGGCCTGTAAGGCAAGGAGGCGACGACGAAACCGGGGATCAGTCGCCCGACGGCGGCTCGTATTCGAAATCCTTCCACTTCATCGCGCGGCGGAAGGGCTCGATGCGCAGGACAACCTCGCCGTTTTGGAAGAGACGGACGGTACCGTTGGTCTCGCTGACGGCGACAGCGACGCTCCGCGTCCGGCGCGTGATCGCGGCGGCGGCCCAGTGACGGGCCCCGAGCCCCTTGGCGACGGAGACGTTCTCGGCCGAGGCGTCGATGTAGCGGGCGGCGGCCTCAACGGTGCCGTCGGGGCCGACAACAAAGGCGCCGTCGAGTTGCGCGATCTCCTTGATCCCCTCGCGGACGCGCGGGTCTGAGAGTTTGCGCTCGGCGCGGGAGTAGCCGCGGACCGGATCGAAGCCGGTGGCGTGGCTCGACGTCATCACCTTCCGCGTGTCACCGACGACGAACAGCGTCCCCACCGGTTTCCCCTCGCGCCCCTCGCGGCCGATCTCGACGGCGAGGTCGACCACCTGCTTGAGCGTCTCCAGCGGCACCTTCGTCTCGAGGTTTCGCAGGTCGCGGCTGGTCAGTTGGCCGAGATGCTCCTCGAGCCGCAGGACGCTCACCGAGTCGATCGTCCCCGCCTCGAAGCCGGAGTAGATCGCCACGACCTGCGCCTCCGGGGCAATCAGCTCTGCCGCGACGCATTCGAGGAGCGCCTGGGCGAGTCGTTCGTGGACCGGCAGCCCGGGGACGTCGAGGAGCACGCGCCGCAGCCCCCAGTCTTCGCAGCCGGCAAGGTGGTTCTTCTCGTCGGCCGCGACCAAGAGCGGATGGCCAGAGCCGACGAGCGAGCGGACGCGGTCCCAGTCGAGCCGCTGGTCGACCAGCAAGAGCATCGCGTCGGCCGTCGACGAACCAAACAGGCGCACCGCCGCCTCGAGGAGATTTTCGAGCTGGGGTGGGAAGTCAGCCGGGCTCACGAAGCCGTTCCTTGTCGCCGGGCCGACCGGAGTGCCTGGGCCCTAGGGAGGCTCCAAAGTCACCGATCAGGGGCGAGGCGGCCCCGCCTGGATCGGGCGGCACCAAGGCAAAGCCTACGGAGCGGACGGGAACGGTTCAACAAAGCCGTCGACAGTGGGGGTCAGCGGAGGAGTGAATCGGGCACCTCGGAGCGGTCTGCATCGCTGCGCAGGGCCGTCCGCGCCACGTCCGGGGCTGTCTTCATCGGGCCGCTGTAGGCGGCGATCCCGCCGGGGAGCACGTTCCCCCAGACCCGTTCCTGGTAGATCGTCAGGGCATGGAGAGCGTGGCCGAGGGGGCCGAGCTTCCATTCCCGCGAGGGCTCGCGGAGGAGCGCTGCCGAGAGGAACTCAACCGCCGAGACGACCCGCGACTGGTAGAGCTGGTCCTGTTCGAGCGACCCGACGAGCCACTCGAGGATGTGGCCGGTGGTCTGCACCTTGCGGTCGACGTCGTCTTCGCGGTCAGCCGGGTACTTGAACCACTCCGTGCTGAAGCTGCCGTCTGGGTTTTGGAGCTTCGTGAGGGTAAAGCGCTGGTAGTCGCGGACGAAGTGTTCGGCCCGGGCGTAGTGGCCGTCGAGCGACCCGGTGGCCCGAAGCCGGCGTTGGCAGGCATAGGAGAGCCCGAAGAGCCGATGGGTGCCGCCGCACGGAGCGCCGCGGATCGGCTGTTCGATCTCCTCCGAAACGAGCCGCTCGAGGGTCCAGATCTGGCCATCGCGGGCCGTCCATTCGGCGTCGGTGGGGAGGTAATGGGCCAGACCGATGAGCGCAAACGTCAACTCCGTACCGGAGAGGCAGGCAAGCTTCTCCTCCTCGACCAGGTCAGCGACCGTAAATCCCGTCCCTTCGACCTGAATGGGCGAGTTCAGTGCCACGCGGCACTGGGCGAGGATCGCGAGGTACTGGGCCTGATGCCCCTGGACGCCGACGCCGCGCATCGCCACGAGTCGCTCGTCCTCGGTGGCGAGCATCACCTGTCCCTTGCAGCGCCCTCCGGAGTTCATCCAACCGATCGAGTTGATCGGATCGCCCGACGGGCCGCCGACGCGGACCTTCGACGGGATGCCGAAGGCGATGAAGCCGTGCATTACCTCCCAAGGGGTGTGCTCGGTGGTATTGAGGGGACGTCGCTGGTAGGCGGCGAGCGTCTGCGCAACCCGGCTCTTGAGGCGGTTGAATCGCTGGCTGGCCGGGGGGCGCGGGGCGTTCCCCTCGGAGACGCCGGTCCTTCCCTGCACTTCGCTGACAGCGGGGGCCGGTTCGGCGATCGGCGTGTTATCCAGATCCGCCTCGTCGCGACTGGGAACGATCTTCCTGGCCGCATCCTGGGCGAGGTGCTTGACGTCATTCCACGAGGGGAGGTTGGCGGGGGCCAACGCCAGACGCTGCGTGGCCGGTGGCACCGAGAGCTTGCGGGAAGACTTCTCCAGGCGCTCGATCTCGTTGGGGTGCGGCGGCGTCGGCGCCGCGATGAGCTCCTGCGGCTCGGTCGACTTCGGCTTGCCGCCGAAGGCATCAAGGATCCGCTTCCGCATCAAGGAGGCTTTGCCGGTCGGCGCGGCAACCGTTGCCGAGTCGTACGCCGGCAGGATGATGCCGCCAGCCACGATCGCCGCGCAGCACCCGGCAACGATGGCGGGCAGACGGATCCGCCGGTCGGCCCGGGGCGAAGGGCGGCGGGCGGCGGGCTCGGCGAATGCGGGGTGACGCAAAGTCATGTGGGGGGGGGACACAAGACGGTTGGGGAAGTTTCAAACGATCGCCATGAGCTATCGGCCGGATCGATAGCGCGATCGTTGACCCCGTCTTCCGCAGCGGGAGGGTTCGGGCAGCTTGCCCGTCAGGAATCAAACGCACGGTTTGACTGTCCGGCACGCGAGGAGCGATCGGCGCAGGCGATCGGGGCGGCGGGGCAAGAGACCGGCGAGCGTGCCGGTCAGCAAAGAGGGGTGGCCGGGCCGGGAGACCGCGCGGCACGGGGGCGACGGAGCGCCCGCAGGG
>JBAXVK010000068.1:0-3214 GCA_037129175.1 Polynucleobacter sp.
TTTAAAAGGATGGGGGTAGAGAATTTTTGGCCTGCCCAGCACGATTCGAACGTGCGACCTGGGCCTTAGAGGGCAGCCCTACCCCAAATATTCGCAGTGATCTCGGCATCCGTTCTTAGTCACTGATAAAAACTGGCATCAAGATGGACTCGTAAATACCCCGTATATTAGTAATGATTCAATAGTCAGATTAAACATCTAAAAAGGATTAGTTACATGAACTGGATAAAGCAATTTTCTCTGCAAAATGAAGTTGCAGTAATTACTGGTGCAGCGGGTGGCTTGGGTCGAGAGTTAGTAAAAATTTTATATGATGCTGGGGCTAGTCTTGTGCTAGCTGACACCGATACAACAAGCCTAAAATTATTATCGAAGGAAATAGATCCTTTAGGTCAAAGAGTTCTGATTCAGCAATGTGACGTTACTAATGAGAAGGATATTCATTGTCTGATTAAAAATGCAAATAATCATTTTAATAAAATCGATATATTAGTTAATTGCGCGGGTGTTTTGGGATCTGATGCCTTCTTATTCGATCTTACAGTAGCAGATTGGGATCGGGTGTTTGATGTGAACTTAAAGGGTAGCTGGCTGGCTGCTACTCACGTCTCTCAATATATGGCTACACAACACATTGAGGGCAGGATTATTAACATTTCTTCTTCTCTTGGATTGCGCTCACAACTTAAGCGCGTACCTTATGCAAGTTCAAAGGCTGCAGTGGAGCATCTAACACGGAACTTAGCGATGGAATTGGTTCAATATCAGATTAGAGTAAATTGTTTGGCCCCAGGCTGGATGAATACACCCATGGTGGAAGAGATCTTAAATGGCCCAGATGGTAAGAAATGGCGCGCCGCTATTCCAATGGGGCGTGCTGCAGATCCATCTGAACTGGCGGGGCCATTAATCTTGCTTGCCTCAAAGGCATCTAGTTATATGACCGGAACTGTTCTCCGGGTGGATGGCGGTTATGCATATTGCGGGATTGAGCTGCCTGAATAACCAATTACCGCGAGATAAATCTAAAAATACTAATTACTTGGCCTGCCCAGCACGATTCGAACGTGCGACCTACGCCTTAGAGGCTGTAAAAATGAGCTAAAGCAGTAAGTTGATAGCATAGACACCGAGATCAGTGATCTTAGCTGGAATGAGTTGCTACTTACAGTATATCGAATGACTGGCAAGGGGTTTGTCCGTTTTTATTTATTAGCTAAGTTAATCTAAGCTGATGCTGCCATCTTCTATTATTTTTTTGGCATTAACTGTTTCTGTAGCTTGAAATTTAGTGAAATCAAGCATAGTTCCTCCGCCTACTACCAGCCCCATCTGAACTAGTTTATCTCGCATATCACTAGAAAGTGCTTTATTCAACTCAGCATTAAGTTGATTGGCAATTGTAAGCGGGGTTTTGGAAGGCAACCAAACCCCAAACCAACTATAAAACTCATAGCCGGGAATAGTCTCTCCAATAGTTGGGACCTCAGGAATGGTTAAAACACGCTTATTTGAAGTCACCCCAAGTAACTTCAGCATGCCACTCTTGTAGTACGGCATTGATCCTAAAACAGGGTCAATAAAGGCATCAATTTGACCGCCAACTAAATCCTGAAATGCAGGTGCGGTCCCCTTATAAGGGACAATCAATATATCTAAATTGGCAGATTTACGAAATAAGTCAGTAGCTAAATGTCCAGCAGAACCAATAGAGCCAACTGCAAATGAAACCCTACCTGGATTAGCCTTTAGGTAGGCTATTAAACTCTTGACATCATTTGCCGGAAAATTTTTATTTACCGCTAAAGACATGGGCGCTCTCGCAACCAATGCAATGGGTAAGAAATCCTTATCCACATTGAATGGTACTGTTTTTGCTGCAAGAGGTGCGCTAATGAAAGTGGATGCACTGAATAAAAAGGTATAGCCATCTGGATTAGACTTAGCAACGATATCTGCACCAATAAAACCATTACCACCAGCACGATTTTCAACAATAAAATTTTGATTAGTTTGCTCGCTTAACTTCTGCGCAAGCATGCGACCTACAGTATCAAGAGTCCCCCCAGGGGGAAAGGGAATGATCATTTTTACGGGACGCGAGGGCCAGACCTGTCCGTATCCTGGAAAGGAAACTATTGTAAATAAAATAATAATAAAAACGCGAAAATTTTTCATGTCATATTTACCATGCGTTAGTTAAGCTGATAAGCCTGCATTCTTAACCGTCTGACGTATAAACTGCTCTTCTTCGGGAGATGGGGCATGAGTTGGAGGTCTAACATGTGCGCATTCTAGAATTCCTGCCCACTTCATTGCGCTCTTCATTCGCGCATGCGCTTCGCCTGTTGGCTCACCATTACCGTATACAGCCTCTTTAAGCGGATTAATGATGGCCTGAATCCGCATTGCTTCATTTAAATCGCCACTCCTAACAGCTGCCAATAAATCAATAATTAATTGGGGAATCAGGCTAGCAAAACCAACGAGTGCTCCATCAACCCCCTGCACCATCGAAGCGAGTAAATACTCATCGTGACAAGTTAGGATTACCTTTGTTGCATCCGCCTCACGAATAGCCTTGATATCTCGCGCATATTTACTCATCTCACGCTGACCAACCTTAAACGCTTGCACGTAAGGTAATTTTGCTAGCTCAGCTAACAAGGTTGATGAATAGGAAGCTTTAGTCCAAGCAGGATAAACGTGAGCTACCAAATCTAACTCAGATGCCTTCCAAATTGCATCAAAATAGTCCATTGCATGAGATGGATGAAATCCAAAACGCAACCAATGATGCGGTGGCATCACATCCAATGCAGATGCGCCTGCTTTTTTAGCTAGCCGGGCATGCTCAGCAGCATCAGATATCCCCTCGCAAACAATTGAAGATATAACAGGCATTTTTCCTTTAAGCTCATCCGCTACAATTCGAGTAACTTCAGCCCGCTCTAAGGGGTTTAAAGAAAAAACTTCGCCGGTATGCCCATTAGCCATAACAGCAACCACCCCTTTATGTCCGGCTAGCCAAGATGCCAATTTACGTAAAGCCAATTCATCTATTTCATTATTAATCTTAAATGGCGTAGAAATAGCGGGAATAACTCCACGGTAATTATTAGTTATGGGCATCTTTTTTCCTGAATCTATCTCATCAATAACGGACTAATCATCTAACATGATATTCGCCGCTCAATTTAAAGTTAATTTTACT
>JBAXVK010000069.1:0-3115 GCA_037129175.1 Polynucleobacter sp.
TTAAAGATGGGTTTCAAACTGAGCCTCAGGCAGTCTACTTTGAAGTGGATCATCTGCAAGCGAAGTCTTGATCGGCGAACTGAATCGCTTGGTACGCTAGATCCCAACCCTTTTTAAAAACCCAATGTCATAGATTTCGATATCTAAGCTACACCGAAATTAAATACCTTAAACCTGTGGTTAGGCTTGTTGTTTGAGCTCATTTTTCCAGTTTCTAAGGCGTAGGTCGCACGTTCGAATCGTGCTGGGCAGGCCAAAGGCCCTGGAGCACACCAAAAACCTGATTTATAGTAGTTAGTTGACTCAATTCTGACTAAGCTTGCCCATATTATTGAGCGCCTAAGTAGGGGGTAGGTTGATCTTTAGGGGTCATCGGATTTATCGGTTTAATCGACAAATATTATTTGGTGCCCTAAACCCAGACGCCCCCACTGATCTAAATTAAGCTATTTTTTTAAAACGATTTATCTTGGAATAATTCTCATTATCGGCGGAACTAAATTGACAGCAGTTCAGAGCGATCACTTTTATATACAAAACATGAAAAAATCTAATTAATACATTTGAAGTTTTTCTAAAATTCCAAATGTGTCATCGAGAGAATTGAAAATATCTTTATTGTGTTTTATGGTCTGACTACGTATGTAGACACGAAGCCATTGCTTATAAATAAGAAGCTCATAGCGATCAAAAATGTGATCAATCGAAATATCTTGTCTAAGAAGATCCGCTAAGTACATAGCACATTCAAAGCCTAGTGAGATAGACTGAAAATAAGGAGAACCAATAGCAGAGTCACCAACCAAAAAAACAGCTGTATTTGAAAGGGGATGACTAACGTTAGATTTGTCCCCACTCTGAAGTGAGGAATACCATTGACGATTACTCGCGTTTTTGCAGTGATATAGTTCTAGCGGTATCCTAATCACATCAAGTTCGCCTAGAACTTCCCCATGAGTTTCCTCGCAAACTAACGCAATAAATCGATCCATTGATTGTGCAACCAAAGGGAAATTTTTACGCAGAAAATCTCCGTTGCAACGAGGAGGAATGGCCAAGAAATCTTCCTCTGAGATACTGATGATCCCAGTGACATGAGTGGTGCCCTCATCTTGAGCTATGCGACCGACCGCTGGCACAAATTTATATTGAGTATTTTCGCGATTTTTAAAATATTTGCAATATTCATTACATAAATAGGTTTTCCCGTAAAGGAAGGTGACGATGGCAGCATATTCCAACCTTTGTTTATAAGTGTTATCAGTTGTTCCTGGGATTAAATGATTGCGCAGTAATGAATTAGAACCTGTGCAGTCGATCATAATCTCCTGCGGTGACAGTAAATTGATGGCCTGTTCAGCACTGAGGTCCACACTAACCCTCTCCACTGGGCTCTTTCCACCTTCATTGATTAGATCGCTTAATGCATACTCAATTTCGCTAAGAGGGCAAAAACCCATATTCCATTTTTCAAGCAATGCCAAGATCCTTGGGTTCATTGATCTCCTGAATTCAATGCTTTTTTCTAACTCATGGGGCTCAAAGATGGCTGCCACGTTTGAACCATCGATTTCATCAACTGAGTAGGCTGCAGAAGATTTTGCAGTTAGATAAGATGAGAGCTTAACCATTCTGGTGCGTGTGTATGCAGGTCTCTTTTCGTATAGTTTGATTGAGAACCCTTCCATTGACTGGAGCATAGCCGTCATAATAAGACCCACAGGTCCGGCACCAATGATATGAATTTTTTTCAACCAGGGATTATCAATGCTATTTAGATTAGTCATCTATTCAATTCTATAAAATGATTCTTCAAAAACCAATATGGGGCGCACTCTAACTTCAACCAAGCTATATTAAAATTTTTTCATTTTCGATTGTTACCTTTGGATATTTTGTACTGCAGCTTGGAAAATTTTGCATAATGCCTCTACGCTCCCACCTCTAGCAAAACCAATGAGGCTATGAAGTACGTCGTAGGCAAAATGCTTTTCCGCCCATTCAACAAGTTCTGCGGCGGATTTCTCGGTAATTTCTGCTGGGCGTTCACGCGAGGAGTAACGTAGGGCCTCAAGTAAATGAATGAGATTGACCCAAGTAAAAAGGACCAAACCTTTACTTGAAGTGCCAACATAACGAGGTTGCCGCATAGCCTCTACGGCGTCTGGCCAAGTAACAAAACGATTACGACGGTCGTCAAAAAAAAGCAATCCCTTAGCCTCTAGATCAACCTGAGAATGCTGAACGGAACTAGGATGAACTAAACAGGAGTCGAGATCCTTTGTTGATGATGATCCATCAGAATTTTTTATTGGGCAAGTGCAGAATCCTCTTGCTTTGCGTTGCTTTAAGGAAAAAGGCTTAATTAAATCGTCTGGTAATTGAATTTCGAGCGTCACAGGCATCGTATAAGCTCTACTAGACGTGAATTTGTGCGGTAATAATACTCTGCTTTTCTAGTTGTTCCTCGAATAGCTCTAGCTTATCTAAATTATTACTAATGAAATAATGTCTCAGTAATCTCACAATGAACTCCTGGTTAAATTAACTACCAACATAATCTCACCTAGTTGAATTTGATTTATATCAAATTGGTAAGTGATATCCCTAACTCTAGCTAATACTGTGCAACCAATCTGCTTTTTTAGATTTGCCTTGTTTTTAATGAGTAATCATCTATACGCACTACTATCGGTGGCTATTTAAGGCTCTTACTGAATACGATACTTAAATTTAGTACGAATACATTTTTTGATTGTGCTCTTTTGGCCTAAGCTTGTCTATTAATAGCGGTACGTCTTCTTAGGGCGCAGCTTAGTCTGGCTAGATTAGCGCTCAAATCATCGATTCAAGCTTCAACAGTACTACCGGCTTATACGGTGGTTTTGTAAGTTCAGAGAAGTTCGCTTTGATCTTAGGTTCCAATTTGTCGGTTTACCCAACAAAATAGACATCCAAGCGCCTGTGGATAGCGCCCAATAGCCAAGCTATTCCACCCACCACCACAGTTCTCGCTGCCTATGCCACACCAAAAGCCAACACCTTAATGTCATTGTTTTTAGTGTTGTTTAGCCTCATTTGTAAAGCTTCTAAGGCCGAGGTCGCACGTTCGAAT
>JBAXVK010000007.1:0-90993 GCA_037129175.1 Polynucleobacter sp.
GTGTTCATGATTAGTTCTCCAAATTAAATACCAACGGACTGTTGGTGAGTATTTGTCGACGCTAATCACACGCCACTACTTAATATGGTGGGTCGGGCGAGATTCGAACTCGCGACCAACGGATTAAAAGTCCGCTGCTCTACCGACTGAGCTACCGACCCGGTAAAACGGAAATTATAGCAAGAAGTTGCTAGCTTCCCCTTGGTCTTTGGGGGCTGCCCGTAAGTCCTTGTACTTACAAGTACGTTATGAGTTAACTCGTCTTGCCACCGGTGGGTTTTTAGAAAAATACTCCTTAATTCCTCTCAAAATAGCCTCAGCAATCTGGTCTTGGTAGCCATCATCATTCAATCTGGCTTCTTCTTGAGGGTTACTGATAAAAGCAGTTTCTACGAGGATAGAAGGGATGTCTGGAGCCTTTAAAACAGCAAAGCTGGCTTGCTCTACCTTTCCTTTGTGCAAAGGTGCAAAGCCACCAATTTGCTTGAGAATAGATTGGCCCACCTGCATCGAGTCTTTAATTTGAGCAGTCGTTGACATATCTAGGAGTAAGTTAGCAACTTGTCGATCTTGCGTCTTAATATTGATGCCGCCAATAAGGTCTGAAGCATTTTCTTTGTTGGCCATCCAGCGTGCCATTGAGCTACTTGCACCCATTTGGGAGAGGGCAAATACTGAGGCGCCTTTAGCTCTTGGCTCAATAAACGCATCCGCATGAATCGAGATAAATAAATCTGCCTCGACGCGCCTGGCTTTTTGAACCCTGACATGCAGTGGCACAAAATAATCACCATCTCTGGTGAGGTAAGGGCGCATATAGGCTTCACCCTCAATTTTATCTTTGAGTCGTTTGGCAATCGAGAGCACCACATTCTTTTCCCTTGATCCTGCTGCGCCAATAGCGCCGGGATCTTCACCGCCATGACCAGGATCAATCGCAATCGTGATAAGGCGGTTGTATTTAGCCGGTGCAGGAAGTGGTTTATTTTCTGGAATAGCTTGGGCTACTGGATTCGCTGGTACTTTTACTACTTCTTTTTCTTTCTTAGTTGCAAACTGAGCAATCAAATCAATTTCTTCATTTGATTTTGCAAGAGCACTTTCTTTACGAGCGCTACTTTTTACTAACTCCATGAGTGGATCAGGTGGCGTAGTGGGGTATAGATCAAATACCATACGGTATTTATATTCACCAACGGGATCAAGCGTAAAGAGTTGTGGTTTGATCGGTTCTTTTAAGTCAAACACCAAACGCACAATCCCTGGCTGAAATTGTCCCACCCGAATTTGCGATACATAAGGATCATTCGGCTTTACTTTGGCAACCAGGTCTTTCAAGGTCGGGTTTAGCTCTAGACCTTGCACATCAACCACCAAGCGATCTGGGTTGGTGAGGATCTGTTGTGTAATAGGAAGTGGTGTATCAGACTCTAAAGTAATGCGGGTGTAATCCTCTGATGGCCAAATACGCACACCCATTATCTTAGCGCCCCAAGCAATATCGATCTCAGTGAGTAGTAGCGCAAAACTTAAGAACTTAGCTGAAGTCTTGAGGTGCCGTCTTCTAGAGTGATTCACTTTTTTACTACCCATGTATTGGCTTGGGTGTCGCTTGGATGCTCTCAACTACTTTTCTGCCCGGCTCAGAAAATGCATTTAGTTCAATGGCGCGTTCATTCTCACCTGTACCAGTTGTCAGAGCAATCTGAATATCAAATGCAGGCAGAGTACCTTTTGCCTTTTCTGGCCATTCGATTAAGCAAAAACCGGGCACATCAAAATATTCTGCAAATCCTGCCTCTTGCCACTCCAGAGGATCACGCATTCTGTAGAGATCGAAGTGATGAACAGTAAAGGCGCCTTGATTACTTTGTAATAGATAGGGCTCGCACAAGGTGTAGGTAGGGCTCTTCACTTTCCCCTCGTGGCCCAGGCTTTGGATCAAATGCCGGGCAAAGGTCGTTTTGCCTGCACCTAAATCACCTTCAAGGGAGATATTGAGGTGCGCCTCTGGGGTATGCCCGATGAACACCTGAATAGCGGCGGCAAGATGCTTGGCTAGGGATGCAGTTTCTGCTTCCTGCCTACAATATTGCTTGAGGGATGCTGTTGGAGATGCCAAAGGCGTCTGATTTGCGGTCATTGCCCTAGTTTATTCAATTATTGAGCTACATTCTGTATTGCCTATGTCTTTATCTACCCCTTCACCTAATAGCGCTAATTCTCTAGATGAGCCAAAGCTTCGAGCTTGGCTGGGGGAGCAGGCTGAGAGCTTAGGTTTTGATGGTTTGCGGATTACTGATACCCATCTCGGCCTTGCCAGTGAGCGCTTACAAGAATGGCTTGCGGAAGGACGCCATGGCCATATGGAATACATGCAGCGCCATGCAGACTTACGCTCTAATCCTCAGCTATTGATGCCAGGTACCGTGAGAGTCATTTGTGTCTCAATGAACTACCTACCGCCTGAAAGTGACTTCGATACCGAATGGCAGCGCTTAGAGGATCCTTCACAAGCAGTCATCTCAATGTACGCCCGTGGGCGCGACTATCACAAAGTACTGCGCAATCGTTTACAAGAATTTGCCAAAGCGATTGAAGAAAAAATTGGGGCCTTTGGTTATCGGGTCTTTACAGATTCAGCACCATTGATGGAAGTAGAGCTTGCGCGTAAAGCAGGATTAGGTTGGCGTGGCAAACACACGCTCTTACTTAATCGAGAATCTGGCTCCACTTTTTTCTTAGGCGAGATTTTGGTAGATGTGCCATTACCTCTGGACGAGGAGCAGGAAGATCATTGCGGTACTTGCCAGTCCTGTATTGAGGTATGCCCGACACAAGCGATTACTGCTCCCTACCAATTAGATGCTCGTCGTTGTATCTCCTATCTCACCATTGAAAGCCCCGCAGCAATTCCAGTCGAGTTCAGAAGCGCGATGGGGAATCGGGTATATGGTTGTGATGATTGCCAATTAATCTGCCCTTGGAATAAGTTTGCCAAGCGCACGCAATTACCAGACTTTGCGCAGCGTCATGGTTTAGGCCAAGCTAGCCTACTACATCTTTGGTCTTGGACTGAATCAGAGTTTGAGCAACGCCATGAAGGTAGTGCGATTCGGAGAATTGGTTATAGCCGATGGCGCCGTAATCTGGCAGTAGCGATGGGCAATGCATTAGCGAGTACTACCGTTTCAAAAACAGATAAGGCGCAGATGCATCAAGCTTTGAGCGAAAGTTTGCCCGCTGCTGACTTGTTAGTAGCTGAACATATTGAATGGGCTCTAAAGGCTTACAATTGAGTCATGTCATCAGCAGACCAGCCTTATATTGATCCTAGCGAAATCGCGCTAGAGGGTTCAGCAGCCGAGCGTTTTAAAAACCCTAATGATGCATTTTGGACTGGCATACGTGATGCAGCTGGCGCCCCAGCCATGGTGCTCTTTGCAGGAATGGTGGGTTTTGGGGCGATGGGTAAGACCAACGGCTTTGATGTTTGGTTTACTACCTTTACTTCATTCTTCATGTTCGCGCTACCAGGACAGGTGGTCTTACTTGAAATGGCGATTACCGGTTCATCGGCTATCGCAATTGCTTTAGCGGTGACATTAACTGCGACCCGTTTTATTACTATGACGGTGACACTCTTTCCGCAGTTTCATCAAAAAGATCGCAATCGGAGTTTGTACGCCTCAGTTCATTTATTGGCTATGACCGCATGGGCAATCTCGATGCGCGAGTTTCATGCGATAGAAACTAAGCACCGCTTAGCATATTTTGTTGGCCTAGGCTTACTGTGTTGGCTGATTTCTATTCCTGGAACGATCTTAGGTTTCTACTTAGCCGGCATGGTGCCACCAGCTGTCACCTTAGGTCTCGTTTTTATTAACCCACTGTTCTTCTTGTTAACCTTTACTGAAGTAAAGCCTTGGATTAACCGCATTGCACTGATATTGGGTTGTATCTTTGGACCCATTTTCTTTCTCGTGGATCGTGATACTAGCTTACTAACATCAGGTCTTGTGGCTGGAACGTTGGCTTACTTTATTGATCGTCAGTTCTTGCGTAAAAAAGCTGGAGTCATCGGTTGATGAATACGATAGATACCATGGCTAACGCACTTTCTGGTTGGGGTTTGTGGATTGCATTGGTGGGCGCCTGTCTAGGTACTTACTTCTGTCGTGCGATTGGTGTACTTCTCTCCAACAGTATTAATCAAGATAGCGAAATCTTTCGTTGGTTAGCTGCGGTCACTTATGCGATGGTTGCTGCACTAACAATCCGTCTCATCGTGATGCCTCTCGGCTTGATGGCAACAGTGCCTTTGTGGGTTCGAATTCTGGTTTGCGCCCTAGCTATTGGCGTCATGATTTCAAAACCCACTAAGCGATTGGTTCCAGCCTTACTGACAGGAACCCTGCTCATGGTGGGTTACGGCGTTATACGTTAAGTTACGCGCTAACTTTTTAAAACAAGTTTAGAGGTGCGCCGCCAAAATTCTGGCGATATGCACCGCTTCTCTTTGTGCGCCATCAGCGATTTGATGGCGGCAACTGGTGCCATCGGCTACTACCCAACTATCTGGTGACTTACGAATGCTAGGCAACAGACTGAGTTCAGCCATTTGTTTAGAAACTTCAATGTGCTCTGCTTCATAACCAAAGCTACCAGCCATACCGCAGCAAGAAGATTCAATCAGCTTAGGCTCTGCTTTAGGAATGAGCTTTAATAATTCCATCGCAGGAGTTACTGCTGCAAAAGCCTTCTGATGACAGTGACCATGAAAGAGTACTGGCTTACTTGCTTCTTTAAGATGGAGTTTGAGTGTTCCTGCTTTGGCTTCGCTCGCTAAAAACTCTTCTAAGAGTTGTGCCTGTTTAGAAATAGCGATAGCACGCTCACCAAATCCCATCACTAAGGCTTCATCTTTCAGAGTGAATAGGCATGAAGGCTCTAAACCAATAATGGGAATGTTCTTTTGCGCATAGGGTGCGAGGTGATCAACCAATTCTCCAAGTGTTTCTTTGGCTTTATCTACCATGCCAGCAGCAAGATAGGTTCTGCCACAGCAAAACTCTTTAGAACAAGCGTTTTGCGTTTTTGCTGATTGCTTTTCTTTTTTAATTCCACTCTTATTTGGAATATGCACACGATAGCCTGCAGCTTTGAGCACCTTGAGCGCAGCAATGAGATTTTCATTTTCAAAATAGGCATTAAAGGTATCAGCCAACAAGACCACACCTTTACTATTAGCATCCTGCGCTAATTGCTCTGGTGTGAATTGATAACTTTGAGCTACTTTCTGGTTCCAGAAAGTTTGACCTTTCCAGATTGGCAAACTTCTTTGTGCAGAGATGCCCATCATCCACTCTTGTAACTTGGCGATAGGCGCGATGTGATTACGCAGGTTCAGTAGCGCTGGTAAGAGCGGAATATTGCTAATTGTGGCTGCGTATTTAGGTAGATAGGCTACTGCTAAGTCCCGTAAGGAGTGGCCAACCCTTTTCTTATAGGCTGATAAGAACTCAATCTTCATCTTAGCCATATCAACACCAGTAGGACACTCACGACGGCAGGCCTTGCAACTCACGCAAAGCTCCATCACTTCTTTAATGGCATCACTTGCTAGTGGTGAAATAGAATTATCTTTGATATCTAGTTGATTCGATAGAGCTAGACGTAAGGTATTGGCTCTGCCTCTGGTGAGATGTTTTTCATCCCGAGTGACGCGATAACTTGGACACATGACTTCAGCATCAAACTTACGGCAGTGACCATTGTTATTGCACATATCGACTGCTTTAGCTAAACCCATGGCTGGATCGCCACCAGTCCCTGGTGCGCTCGTTTCTTCTGTAACGGGATCATTCTGGACATTCCAAGCAGACCAATCTAATACTGGCTGTAAGGCAATGACTTTGTAATTGGGCGCAAATCTAAAGTTGTTTGCATCATCCATCTTGGGTGGATTAACAATCTTGCCTGGATTAAATAATCCTTTAGGATCAAAAGCATATTTGATTTCTGAGAGGGCTTCCGTGATTTTGGGTCCAAATTGCCACGAGATCCATTCGCCACGACATAGACCATCACCATGCTCTCCGCTATAAGCGCCTTTGTACTTTCTGACTAACTCTGAAGCTTCTTCTGCAACAGCACGCATCTTTTGGGCGCCATCTCTACGCATATCCAAAATAGGGCGTACATGCAAAGTACCAACCGAGGCGTGCGCATACCAAGTGCCTCTTGATCCATATTTAGAGAATACTTCGGTTAATGCTTGGGTGTAATCGGCCAAGCTCTCTAGTGGCACAGCACAGTCTTCAATAAAACTCACTGGTTTGCCATCACCTTTCAGGCTCATCATGATGTTCAGACCTGCTTTACGAACCTCCCAGAGATTCTTTTGTAAAGATGCATCCGGCATTGGCACTACTGAACCTGGCAGACCTAAGTCACTCATGAGTTCTTGCAGGGCTTTGAGTTTGTCTAGGAGTGGTGCATGAGCTTCACCAGAAAACTCCACCAACAGAATTGCTTCTGGCGTTTGAGCAGTGTGATCAATGAGTGCTGTCTCAATTGTTTTCTGAAAGCTAGGATTACTACGCGCTAAATCAATCATGGTGCGATCTACTAACTCAACTGCAGTAGGGCCCAACTTCACAATATGCTGGGCGCTATCCATTGCCTTATAGAAACTGGCAAAGTTCACAATACCCAGTACTTTGTGTTGTGGCAAGGGCGCTAATTTGAGTTTGAGTGATTTGAAGTAGGCTAAGGTCCCTTCACTACCAACTAAGAGGTGTGCTAAGTTAACACTACCGTCTTGGGTATAAGGTAATTCACTTTGGGGGTTGAAGATATCCAAGTTATATCCCGCAACCCGTCGCAGAACTTTCGGAAAGCGCGCCTCAATCTCGGGCTGTAAGGTATTGGCCAAGCCTTTCACAAAGTCGCCTAATTCCTTTGCCACTCCAGAGCTAGTTGCATAGTTAGTAAATTCACCGACTCTGCCATCGGCCAGCCAAGCATTAATACCTAGAACGTTATGCACCATATTGCCGTAGGCAATAGAGCGGCTTCCACAAGAGTTATTGCCTGCCATGCCGCCAATCGTTGCTTGCCCTCCAGTAGAAACGTCTACTGGATACCAAAGGCCATGTTGCTTGAGTGAGCTATTGAGGTGGTCAAGTACCATGCCGGGCTCAACTTCCGCATAGCCCTGATCAATATTGATATCAAGAGCATTTCTGAAGTATTTGCTGTTATCAATCACTAGTGCTGCGCCAGTAGTTTGACCGCACTGACTAGTGCCACCACCACGAGGGAGCACTGGTACTCCAAGTTCTGCTGCAATCTGAATGCTACTTGCAATATCTTGCGCAGTCTTCGGCACAAACACTGCTACTGGCATCGCTTGATAAATAGATGCGTCGGTAGCGTAACGACCGCGACTAGCGCTATCAGTCATCACCTCACCAGAAGTCTCTTGACGCAAGCGTTTGGCTAATTGCGCTTGATCTACCATCAGCTCTTTGAGATCGAGAGGTTTGTTCATTTAACTGTCTCTACTAGCTGCGCTTCAGCTTTGAGTAACTGCACAACAACATCACGTTTGTTCTGTACGTGCTTGATCATGATTCTGCGCATACGGGCACTATCGCGTGCTTTCAGAGCATCGAGCATTTCTTGATGTTCTTCAACCGCTTTTTCCCATTTGACACCGTCTTGATTTGATCGAAAGCGCAGGGCTTCAATGCGGGCGTTCACTTGAGAGAAGAGTTGAGTAAGTACGGGATTATTGGCTGCCTGATTAATCAGATGATGAATCCGTAAGTTCAGTTTGTAATAGGAAGACAAATCACGGCGCGCATATGAGGCCATCATTTCATATTGGAGGGCTTCTAATTCAGAGAGAGTGGTATCACTAACATTGTTTGCAGCCAACTCACCAGAGAAACCTTCTAGGTCTGCAATCACATTAAAGGTATGAATCACATCCTCAAGGCTAAGTTGCACAGCAATCGCACCACGGTTAGCAATCAGCTCTACTAGGCCATCGGCTGCTAAGCGACGAATCGCTTCCCGAATCGGGGTGCGAGAAACATTCAAACTCTCAGCCAGTTCCCGCTCATTGAGTTTGCTACCAGGGGCAATCTTGCCTTCCACCAAAAGCAGTCTGAGCTTTTGGAAGATGGCCTCATGTAGGTTCTGAGAATTAGGCTGTTCTAACGCCGCCATACTTTAGCTCCCATGCTTGAGATAAATGCACCCTAAATTTGTATACAAAAAATATTAATAAGCCATCATAAAGCATAAATATCAGCTTTAAATGCTAAATAGAGGGTTTATTTTAAGGTTTTCTATAAATAATTTGTATACAAAATAGAAAATTGGCAAAAATTGTCTTACACTAGGGGGATTACCTAACCCAAAACCAGCGAGACAAAACATGCTCAAACTTGATAACCATGCATCTGGACGCCATTTCTTACATATTCCTGGCCCAAGTCCAGTCCCGCCACGCGTATTGCGTGCGATTAGCTATCAAACCATCGACCATCGTGGTCCTGAGTTTGGTCAGTTTGGTTTAAAGGTTTTGGATGGTATTAAAAAGATTTTTAAGACCAATCAACCCGTCATTATTTATTCAGCTTCCGGTACTGGTGCATGGGAAGGCGCGTTAGTTAACGTTCTCAGCCCTGGCGACAAAGTACTCTTTTATGAAACTGGCCAGTTTGCCAATTTATGGCGTGCGCTAGGTAAGCGTCTGGGTCTGGATGTTGAAGTGGTTGGTAAAGCTGGACAAGATTCTTGGCGTTGGGGTGTAGATGCGGCAGTGATTGAAGAGCGTTTACGCAAAGATACTGGGCATGAGATCAAAGCAGTTTGTGTTGTACATAACGAAACCTCTACTGGCGTTACCTCCAATATTGCCAATGTACGTAAAGCAATTGATTCCTTAAAGCATCCCGCTTTGTTATTGGTTGATAGCGTATCTGGCATAGGTTCAGCAGACTACGAGCATGATAAGTGGGGTGCTGACGTAACGATCTCTGGGTCACAAAAAGGCTTGATGTTGCCACCGGGTATTGGCTTTAATGCTTTATCAGCAAAGGCAATTGAGGTGAGTAAAAGCAACAAAATGCATAAGGCCTATTGGGCTTGGGATGAAATCCTCGAATCCAATAAAAATGGTTTCTGGCCGACTACACCAAGCACCAACCTGATGTATGGATTGCATGAGGCAATGGATATGATGATGGCTGAGGGTCTCGATACCATTTTTGCCCGCCATCAACGTTTAGCTGCAGCTTGTCGTGAAGCGGTGAATGCTTGGGGTTTAGAAATTCAGTGTCAAGATAAGGATTGCTATTCACCGGTACTCACTTGTATTGCTACACCTGAAGGTATGGATGCAGATGTGCTGCGTAAACATGCTTTAGAGAAGTTCAACCTCTCTTTAGGTACTGGCCTTGGCAAAATCAAAGGTAAGGCATTTCGGATTGGCCATTTGGGCGACTGTAATGAACTCAACCTGATGGCTGCCTTAAGCGGGGTAGAAATGAGCTTAGGTTCGATGGGCTACAAACCCAAGGCAAGCGGCGTAGTCGCAGCCCAGGAGTTTCTGAAATAAGTAGTGCTGAGGCTAAGCTAGGCCATTTAGGGTTGGTGGGCCTTGATTCCTCAGGGTGAATCAGGCTGCACCCCTTATAATTCCAGTACTTATATAGAAGTGCATTGATTAGATACACCATATTCGAGACAGAAAGACAAACATGTTAGCTACTAAACCTTACTTAACTCAAGCTGATGCCCAAAAGATTTTGGACGCAGCTGATAAATATGCCGCCCAAAATAATTTTGCGGTGACGATTGCTGTTTGTGATGACGGTGGCCATTTATTGGGTTTAATTCGTCGCGATGGTTGTGCTCCTGTTTCTTCATATATTGCGCAAGAGAAGGCACGTACTGCAGCAATGGGTAAACGCGAGAGCCGTGTTTATGAAGAAATTATTAATAACGGCCGTATATCCTTTTTGTCTGCTCCACATCTTTCGGGCATGTTAGAGGGTGGGGTCAATATCGATGTAAATGGATTCACCATCGGCGCAGTCGGCGTTTCCGGCGTTAAATCGACCGAGGATGCTGCCACTGCTAAGGCTGGCATCGCGGCCATCCTATAAATTTTCTTTTGATAAATACTGATACTGAAATAACTTCTTCTACAGGGCTTGACGAGACAGTCGCCCCTGCCGCTACCCCGGCAACAATCACTTTTGCTGATTTTGGTTTAGACCCGAAGATTCAAAAGGCGGTATCTGACCAAGGCTATACCATTCCAACGCCGATTCAGGCGCAAGCTATTCCACATATTTTAGCGGGTAGAGACTTAATGGGCGCGGCACAAACAGGCACTGGTAAAACAGCTGCCTTTGTATTGCCAATCATCCAACAGATTTTGCGCCACGCTAGTAATAGTGCTTCACCTGCGCGCCATCCAATACGCGCCTTAGTACTGACGCCCACTAGGGAGTTGGCAGTGCAGGTGGCTGAGAATGCCGCAAGTTATTCCAAACATACTGATTTACGTGCTGCCGTGGTCTACGGTGGCGTGGATATGAAAGAGCAAGTTGCCATTTTGCGTAACGGTGTAGAGATCTTGATTGCGACACCAGGACGTTTACTTGATCACATTGGCTCAAAAGTAGCAAACTTATCCCAAGTAGAAATTCTGGTTCTGGATGAAGCTGATCGTATGCTCGATATGGGCTTCTTGCCAGATCTACAGCGCATCATTAATTTGATTCCAGCACAAAGACAAACTCTACTATTCTCCGCAACCTTCTCGCCAGAAATTAAAAAACTGGCGCAAAGCTATTTGCGTACTCCTGTCACAGTTGAGGTAGCACGTCAGAATGCTGCTGCAGATACCGTTAAGCAAGTAGTACATATGGTTGCCTCTGCTGATAAGCAGCGCGCTATTGTCAGAGTGCTGGAAGAGCGAACGCGCCAAGGTTTATCCCGTCAATGCATCATCTTTACCAACAGTCGTTTGGGATGCGCCAGGTTATCTCGTGCACTTGAGCGTGATGGCATCAAAGCGGGCGCGATTCATGGCGACAAGAGTCAAGGTGAACGCACCCTCACATTAGATGCATTTAAATCAGGCACCATTGAAGCTTTAGTCGCAACTGATGTTGCAGCCCGTGGTTTGGATATTCCGGATATGCCCTGCGTGATTAACCATGAGTTACCTTACAGCGCTGAAGATTTTATTCACCGTATTGGCCGCACTGGTCGTGCTGGTAGCACTGGTGATGCAATTGCTCTAGTGGATGCTAGTGAAAAGCGCCTACTCGATGACATCGAAAAATTGATGAAGCGTAAGCTTGATATTAAGCCTTTGCCAGAAGGCAATCCTTCACAAAGTAGAGCTCCTTCAAGTAGTACTGCATCAAGTAGAACTGGCAGTACTTCATCTAGCAGATCTTCATCTAACACCGCACCAGCAAAAATGTCTGATCCATTTTTCTATCAGCCTTATCAACCTACTGCTGTTCCACCATCTGCAGAAGGCGCGCAGCCAGCAGAAAAAAAAGTAGGCATCGTGGCGGCTAAGCCTACTGTAGGTGCTTTGCTGGGTGGCTTCAAAAAGAAGTAAAGTAGTTCATTAACTTCCCCAAGCACGAGTGGCAGCTAAGAGCCACTCTGCAATGGTGATATTTTCACCATCAGGTAAATCTCTTAATCCTAAATGCTGTGCTGCCTTGCGTAATTCTGCAAGAGAGTGCTTTTCATCTTCGGTATTAATCTGGGTTGCCAAGGTTTGTTTACTCAATTTCTCGCCATGTTCATCCAGTATCAGAGGTAGGTGCCGGTATTGTGGTGTGTCATAACCCAATACCTTCTGCAGATGTATTTGCCGTGCAGTATTGCTGAGTAAATCTTCACCACGCACAATATGTGTAATGCCTTGCTGTGCATCATCTGTTACCACTGCAAGTTGATAGGTAAATACTTCATCTTTTCTGCGTAGAACAAAATCACCCACTTCTTGATTGAGGTCTTGGCTTTGATGACCCAGTGCCAAATCCTCAAATTCAATTTGGCAATTTTGGGGAAGGGCGAGTCGCCAAGCAACTTTAGGCGTATTGAATAATTTTGGTAAATGAGCCTCTAAGAGGTTTGGCCTGCAAGTCCCTGGATAGACCATCTCCTGATTGCGTGGGGTAAATACACCTAGTTCAGCTAGGGCATTTGCAATGGTTTGCCGAGAACAGGTACAGGGGTAGAGCAGATTTAGCCCACCCAGGCGTTCTAAAGCGGCTTGGTAGAGATCTTGGCGACCAGATTGGTAGGTGAGCTCTTCATCCCAAGCAAGGCCGCAGGCAAGGAGTTGAGCTTGAATTTGCTGTTCTGCCCCAGGTATGCATCTAGGGGTATCTAAATCCTCGATTCTGAGCAGCCATTTACCCCCATTTTTGCGGGCATCTAACCAGCTTCCCAGGGCAGCAAGCAAGGATCCTGCATGGAGTGGACCAGTGGGAGAGGGGGCAAATCGCCCGCGGTAGCCGTCGGCTGGGGATGAGGGGTTTTTCAATATAGACACAGCTAAAATCATCTCATGGCTTCACCCCATTTCGTACATCTTCGCCTCCATTCCGAGTTTTCAATTACGGATGGGATCGTTCGTATTGACGATGCAGTCGCTGCTGCTGTCAAAGACGAAATGGGCGCCTTAGCTCTGACTGATCTGAGTAATCTATTTGGATTAGTACGTTTTTATACAGCAGCACGTGCCGCTGGTATTAAACCCATTACTGGTGCTGATGTTTGGGTGAGTAATCCTCAAGACCCAGATCAACCCCATCGTTTATTGCTCTTAGTACAAAACCATTCTGGTTATCTCAATCTTTGTGAATTACTCAGTAGAGCTTCTTTAGAGAACCAATCGCGTGGTCGCGCTGAAGTTGACTCCGTATGGTTTAGTGAGCCTGCTGCTAAAGCTGAAGATAAGAGCGCTAAAAGAACATTAACTTATGGATTAATTGCCCTATCGGGTGCACGCCAAGGTGAAGTAGGCAATGCTTTATTAGCAGGCCAAGAAGATCAAGCTAAAACAACTGCAAAAGGCTATGAAAAACTGTTCCCTAAATCTTTTTACATCGAGGTTCAGCGCGGGGGACATCAACAGGATGAGAAGCAGCTCCAGCTAGCCTGCCATTTGGCTGCAGAGCTCAATCTGCCAGTGGTGGCAACCCACCCAGTGCAGTTCATGAAAAAGAGTGATTTCATAGCCCATGAAGCAAGAGTCTGTATTGCTGAGGGTGAGTTATTAGGTAACCCACGCCGTACTAAGAAGTTTAATGATGAGCAATACTTCTTAACGCAAGTGGAAATGGAAAAGCGGTTTGCTGATTTGCCGGCTGCATTAGCGAACTCTGTTGAAATTGCGAAGCGTTGTAACTTGTCACTTGTACTAGGGCAACCACGCTTACCTGATTTTCCGACTCCTCCCGGAATTACGCTCGATGAATATCTCTTGGCACTCTCCGAAGTGGGATTAGAGCGCCACATGGAGCGCAACTTCCCAGATGCAGAGGAGCGCGCTAAAGAGGTACCCCGTTATCACGAGCGTTTGGTATTCGAAGTCAAGACAATTTCTCAAATGGGATTTCCGGGTTACTTCCTCATCGTGGCGGACTTTATTAACTGGGCAAAAAATAATGGCGTACCGGTAGGCCCTGGCCGTGGCTCTGGGGCAGGCTCCTTAGTCGCGTATTCCTTAGGTATTACAGACCTTGATCCACTGCGTTACAACTTGCTCTTTGAGCGCTTCTTAAATCCAGAGCGGGTATCAATGCCTGACTTTGATATCGACTTTTGCCAGCACGGCCGTGACCGAGTGATTCAGTACGTAAAAGATAAATACGGCAAGGATGCAGTGAGTCAGATTGCTACCTTTGGAACGATGGCAGCGCGCGCGGCGATTCGGGATGTGGGCCGCGTGTTGGAGCAGGGCTATAACTTCGTTGATGGAATTGCTAAGCTGATTCCGAATAAGCCAGGTCAATACATGACTATTGAGATGGCCAAGAAAGAAGAGAAGCAATTAGCTGAGCGCGAGAAGAATGAAGATGAGGTACGCCAACTCCTTTCTCTTGCACAGCAATTAGAGGGCATGACGCGCAACGTCGGTATGCATGCTGGTGGCGTATTAATTGCCCCTGGGCGCCTAACTGATTTTTGCCCGCTCTATACACAAGAGACTAAGGATCAAGATAGTAGCTCCGTGATTAGTCAGTTTGATAAAGATGATGTGGAAGCTATTGGCCTAGTGAAGTTCGACTTCCTAGGCTTGACCACGCTGACTATTTTGGCTGCAGCAGAGCGCTGGATTAAGACGCTTCATGCCGATCGTAAGGATTGGACTATCAGCTATATGGCACTTGATGATGAAAAAGCGTTTGAGGTTCTCAAGAAAGCCAATACCGTTGCAGTGTTCCAGTTAGAGAGCCGCGGAATGCAAAGCTTGCTTCGGGAAGCTAAACCAGATCGTTTTGAAGACATCATTGCACTCGTGGCTTTATATCGCCCAGGCCCAATGGATCTTATTCCGGAGTTTATTGAGCGTAAGCATGGCCGTCAAAAAGTAGAGTATCCAGATCCGCGGATTGAATCAGTGCTCCGCGAGACCTACGGCATCATGGTTTATCAAGAGCAGGTAATGCAGATGGCTCAGATGATTGGTGGTTACTCATTGGGTGGTGCTGATATGTTGCGCCGTGCAATGGGCAAGAAAAAGCCAGAAGAGATGGCGCAGCATCGCAAGATCTTTAGTGATGGTGCAAAAGCGGGTGGTATTAGTGAAGGTAAAGCAAACGAGATTTATGACTTAATGGAGCGTTTTGCGGGCTATGGATTTAATAAATCTCATGCTGCTGCTTATGCACTCTTAGCTTATCAAACTGCTTGGCTTAAAGCCTATTACCCAGCAGAATTCATGGCGGCCAACTTATCACTTGCCATGGATGACACCGATAAGGTGAAGATTTTGTATGACGATTGCTTGGCAAATCAGATTCGGGTGTTCTCACCGGATATCAATACAGGCGTACACGATTTCACACCCTTGCGTGCTCCTGATGCGGCAGCGGATGCGCCAATTGTCAATATCCGCTATGGCTTGGGTGCTGTCAGAGGGACCGGCGAGGCTGCGATTGAAGCTATTGTCAAGGCGCGCGAGACGGGCGGGCCATTTAAAGACTTATTCGATTTTTGTGCACGCGTTGATCGTAGACAAGTTAATCGCCGTGCCATTGAAGCGCTGATGCGCGCTGGGGCATTTGATAGTCTCTATCGTGGTTCTGTTCCTGCGGGTGGTAATCTCTACGACATTCGTTCTACTCTACTAGCTTCTTTGGCAAGAGCAATTGAAGCTGCAGAGCAGGCTGAGGCTTCCATTCATCAAGTGAGTTTGTTTGAGGCCGCTGGCGAAGAAGATCGACATCTGCCAGAGCTAGTTCGTGAGCCAGTGTGGTCTGAGAAAAAACGCCTGCAAGAAGAAAAGACTGCTTTAGGACTTTGCCTTACCGGTCACATGTTTGACGCTTATCGTGATGAGACGGCTCATTTCATCCGCCAGCCTCTAGCTAAAGTAGCTGAAGGCAAGGACCAGTTGATCGCCGGCATTATTACTTCGGCACGGATGCTCACTGGCCAACGGGGCCGTATGATGATTGCAACGATTGATGATGGTAGTGCTGCTATTGAGGTGACCCTTTATAGCGAAGTATATGAACCCAATCGCTCCTGGCTCAAAGAAGATGAGATGCTGATTGCTAAGGTCAACGTCACACCTGATAAATTCTCGGGTGGCATGCGGGTTGTCTCTGAAGCAGTGATGGATATTACTGGTGCGCGTATGCGTTTTGCCCGCAACGTACATGTCTGCATTGATTCAGCAATTGACTTAAAGATGCTGCGTAGTCAAATTGGGCCTTACTTAATGGCCAATCGCGTTAGAGATCCAAAGAAGGGCGCGCCTCCTCCAGCAATGCCAGGCTCTAATGATGGTGTGAAAGGTTTGATGCTCACCGCTGCTGTCACTACTAGTGGTGGCGCTTGCTTAATGCAATTTCCAGAAGAGTTGCGCATTTACCCTGATGACGCTTGTCTGCATAGTCTTAATCAATTGCTAACCTCGAAACAAAAAGATCCTGTTCAGGTTCAGTACCACTAAGCTGGTTTTATCAATTTCTCAATTGCTGTAATCACTTGAGCGGGCTCTAGTAAATCTAAGCACTCACTATTACTGTCAGCACGATCAAGACAGCCCGCTTTGCGGCAGGGTACGCATTCGCCAGGACCTTGCAAGATAGTGACATTCCCTACAGTTTGGGTCCGGGACCGAAGCTCATAAGGTTGTTCGCCAATGAAGCCATTGGGCCAGGGGCCAAAGTTGGTTGGTGGAGTAGCGCCAAATAAAGTAATCGTAGGGGTATTGCACGCTGCTGCTAAGTGAGTGATGGAGGTATCCACACCAATATAAAAAGCGGCACCACGCAATAATGTGCCTGCTTGTGGAATCGATAGCTTGCCTGCAGCGTTAATCACTTTTGTAGCAGTTTCATTATCTAAAAGAGAGATGATGTCGTGGTTTAGTTGCAAATCTTGTTTGGCAGGGGAGGCGCTTAACACCACCTGAAAACCTTTTTTTACTAAGTAGGTAATGAGATGTTGCCAATGTGCCAGAGGCCAACGCTTATAAGCAGTCAGGGGGCCTGGATGAACTACTACGTAAGGCTGTACTAGCGCATTTGTAATTCCTGGGGTAAGGGCTTCACCATCGGGCGGAGTAACGGTAATCGGTTTGCTAAATAAGTCCGCTGGGTTTTTGAAAAAGACTTCGAGTAAGCGCAGTTTCTCTGCAATCACGTGTTGATTAAAGTAATCTACGTTCACGGTATGCATACAGATGAATTTCTTCCAAGCGTTTTGTTTTTCGGTTTTGTTTCTTTTGGATTTATCTTCCACATCTTTGCCTTGGGGATGCCCACCCAAAACACCAACTCTTCTCAAAGCAGAAATTAAGCCGTAAAGATAGGCTCGGTCACTAGGCTGCGTAATGATGGCTAAGTCATAGCGCTGAAATAGTCGATTAAAGAGAGAAAGATATTCTCCAAAACCAGGGCGATCTGAAGTTTCAATAATCTCACTAATATCTGGGTTACCGTAAAGGATATCGAGCTTGCCGCGATAGCCCAGAAAGTGAAATTCTGCATCTGGCCAGAGTTCTCTAGCCTTGCTAATCAGTGGGGTAGTGACGAGCACATCGCCAATTTGCCGAGTAGCGATAAATAATACTTTTTTGGGATCAGTTAGCAAAGATGTGCTCATAGCCAAGTTTAGTTATGTTGATCTTGCATTTGTTTAATTTTTTTATTAAGGCGTTCGATGCTTGCAGTGTTAAGGGACTGGTCTCTTACTCGATGATATAAATGAATAACCTCGGTAGCCCATGCACCACTTTTACGCTGCACACCATAGTGCTCAAGTCTGAATACAAAATCCGCATCCTCATGTGCCCACCCTACAAGAGATTCATCAAAACCATTGATTGCAAGAGCATCAGTTTTCCAGCATGCCATATTGCAACCCTTAATTCGCCTCCACAGAAAACGCTTAAAGTCCCGCCATTGACCATCTGGCCTTTTTATCAGTAACTGCAATAATTTGTTGATGTCTCCTTGAATTCTGTATTTAAGCAGATGACTTTTAAACTGGGTAAAACTCCACCGATTGAGTCCTAATAATTTTTTTGTTAGCTTTTCGCTGAGGAGAACTCTACTCCCAGTAATTAAATAATTTTCTTGAGCAAGTTTTCGGTGCTGGTAAATAAAGTCAGGCTGAGCGAGACAGTCACCATCAATAAAAATAAGGTAACTACCTTCTGCTACCTCAATACCTCGATTGGCGATGAGTGTTTTTCTACAACCATCATCTTCTTGCCATATGTGCTTGATAGTTACTGGAGATTTAGCTATGAACTCATCAGTAATTTTTTTGGTTGGGGGTCCCGAGCCATCATCAGCAACAATGATCTCAAAATTATCATCAGTCTGTTGAGTGAGGGATTGCAAGCACATATCTAGCGCTTCAGGCCAGTTATATGTTGCTACTATGACGGAAATTTTAAAGTTAGTATTTGGCAACTATTGGGCTACTTAGAATTCTTGTTGAGATACCATAATTTTATATACCTGTAAAAAGAGCCCTGCGCATTTGCGAAAGCTAATGAGAGGCCTTGAGGCCCATCTAGGAAGCCCAGGCGGAATATGTAGGTTCGGAGAAAGGCCCAAGCACCATGGGTAATGGCTTTAATTGGAGATCCTTTTTGCCCTCTCAAAAATGCTTGTTTTGCTGAATCAGTTGAGTACCTTTCCATCTTTTCCTTAACTTGAAGCTTATTTATAAAGCTGTAATGCAGCATCGGGTTTTTGAGTTTGGCCACTTGCCCCTGTGGAATCAATCGCTCATGCACTAAGTCATCAGAGAAGCGAGCAGTACCACGTTTAAAGAGGCGGTCCACATAGTCAGGGCTCCACCCAGAATGACGGATAAAGCGTCCGCAATACCAAGAGAGGCGGGGAATGGCAAAGCAGTCCACCTGGGTGCTACGCGCAATAGCAGTCAGAATTTCCGTTCGAAGGGTAGGAGTTAGTCTTTCATCCGCATCGAGAGATAGCACCCATTCGCCTGTAGCCAGATCTAGGGCGCGGTTCTTTTGGGGGCCAAAACCAGGCCAATCAGGCGGGCTGGCAATCTTAGCCCCATAGTTTTGAGCGATTTCTAGGGTGCGGTCAGAGCTGGCCGTATCAACCACAACAATTTGCTGGGCAATGCCCTCTAGGGAGGTCAGACAATCGTCCAAATTGGCCTCTTCATTGCGGGTGATGAGTATGACTGATAAGGTGGGCATAATTCATTATATGAATGCTCAAGACCGTACCGCCCTAAATCGCTTAATTACCTACCTTAAACCCCATATCAGCATGATTATTGGGTCTTTGGTAGCCATGGCCTTTGTCGCAGGAGCCGAGACCTCGATTCCTGCCTTGATGAAGCCATTACTTGACCGCGGCTTTACAGGTGAGCTCAATAATAAGCTTTGGCAGATACCCGTTTTCTTGGTTGGTTTAGCCCTAGTACGCAGTATGGCGCAGTTCTTATCAAACTATTTGCTAACTAGAGTCATTAATTCTGTCTTGC
This sequence comes from Polynucleobacter sp., assembly GCA_037129175.1. Lineage (GTDB taxonomy): Bacteria > Pseudomonadota > Gammaproteobacteria > Burkholderiales > Burkholderiaceae > Polynucleobacter. Next base: position 19,273 of record JBAXVK010000007.1, read on the forward strand.
TCAAGTTACGAGAGCAAATGTTTCAAACATTGCTACATGCTAGAACTACCTTCTTTCAGAAAAATTCTGCATCTAATTTAATTAATGCGGTGGTGTTTGAAGTGAACAACGTTCTAACCATTATGGGTGGGATGTTAATTAGTCTGGTGCGTGATTCACTTACGGTCATAGGTTTAATGGGTTACCTGCTTTATCTAAATTGGCAATTGACCTTGGTTGTATTAATCATTTTCCCAGTCATTGCTTACATCATGAGTAAGATCAATCGTCGCCTCAGATCTCTGAATCGCAAACAGCAAACACTCACAAGTGATCTCGCCTACATTGTTGAAGAAGCATCTGCGGGTTATAGGATTGTTAAAGTTTATGGCGCTGAACAATATGAAATGAATCGTTTTCTTGAAAAGGCCGAGCGCCTGCGCCAGTTTGCTCTAAAGTCAGCTGTGGCAGGCGGCCTGAACCAGCCGATAACACAGCTGATCGCCTCGATGGCCTTGTCAGTGGTATTGGTGATTGCCTTGATGCAGTCGGCCACTGAGGGCACTACTGTTGGAGGATTTGCGGCGTTTGTTACCGCAATGATGCTAGTAATTTCTCCATTGAAGCACTTAGCCGACATTAATCAACCATTGCAACGTGGTCTCACAGCAGCAGAAATGATTTTTGGACTCATGGATGAGCCATTGGAAGAGGCTGAAGATCGCAAACCGAATATGAAGTCCTTGGATAAAGCGAAGGGCAGTATTCGTTTTGAAGATGTTGGATTCTCATACCAACAAGAAGTGGGCCGAGAAGATGCTCTACGCGGAATTAATCTCAGCATTAAGCCTGGTGAAGTAGTCGCTTTTGTCGGACCTTCTGGCGGCGGTAAATCTACCTTAGTGAATTTATTGCCCCGTTTCTTTAAGCCAACTAGCGGGCATATTTTCTTGGATGATATTCCCTTAGAAGATATCGTCTTAGCTGACGTTAGAAAACAAATCGCCTTTGTGAGTCAAGACGTCATTCTGTTTAATGACACGATTGCTGCAAACGTAGCTTACGGTGCTACTGGTCAAGAGGGTATAGATCGGGGACGGGTTATGGAGGCTTTAGAGGCGGCTAATCTGGGTGCTCTTATTCAGGAATTGCCTGAAGGGATTGATTCGCTGATTGGCGATAACGGCAATCGTTTATCTGGCGGTCAGCGCCAGCGACTTGCAATTGCTCGGGCTATTTATAAAAATGCCCCAATCTTAATTTTGGATGAAGCAACTTCTGCTTTGGATTCTGAGTCAGAGCGCCAAGTACAAGATGCCCTAGAGCGGCTGATGGCCAATAGAACGACCTTAGTGATTGCGCATCGCCTATCTACAATTGAACATGCGGACCGGATTGTGGTGCTAGACCATGGTCAAATTGTTGAAAATGGCCCACATCAAGACTTAATCAAAAATGATGGTCTTTATGCCAACCTACACCGCATTCAATTCTCAAACGCTTAATTAAAGCTATTCACTACCTAACTTAGTACGATGTCGTATTGCTCTTGGCGGAAGTTGCCCTCTGCTTGAAGGGTGATTGGTTTACCAATGAAGTCGCCCAATTGTGCTAAAAATTGATTTTCTTCTTCTAGAAATAAATCGATCACATCGGGGGCTGCAACGATTCTAAATTCGCGTGGATTAAATTGACGATGCTCACGGACAATTTCACGAAAAATTTCATAGCAAATCGTTTGAGCAGTTTTTACCTCACCCTTGCCCATACACGTAGCACATGGTTCGCAGGTGATATGAGCTAAGGACTCACGCGTTCGTTTGCGAGTCATTTCTACCAAGCCTAGTGCGGAAAACTCACTGACTGAGGTACGAGCATGGTCGCGCCCAAGATTGCGCTTGAGTTCAAAGAGCACGGATTCTTGATGATCTTTACCTAGCATGTCAATGAAATCAATAATGATGATGCCGCCAAGGTTGCGTAAACGCAGTTGACGGGCAATGGCTTGAGCAGCTTCTAGATTGGTTTTAAAGACAGTGTCATCTAGATTGCGTGCACCGACATAACTACCCGTGTTCACATCAATTGTGGTCATAGATTCTGTCTGGTCAATCATGAGATAGCCACCAGACTTCAAATCTACTCTGCGACCTAAGGCTTTATTGATCTCGGCATCGACATCAAATAAGTCAAACAGGGCACGTTCACCACGATGCAAGGTCAGTTTGCCCAATAGGTTAGGCATATACAGATTTGTAAATGCCTTGAGTTTTTCAAAGTTCTCAGCAGAGTCCACCCGAATTTGCGTCGTTTCTTCACTAGCGACATCTCGCAAAACTCGTTCAGCAAGACTGAGATCCTGATACAGCACGCTTGGGGCCGCCTTATGCTTCTTTGCCTCTTGAATGTTTTCCCAGGTAGTGCTCAGGTAATGCATGTCATGCAACAGTTCTGTATCGGAAGCGTCTTGGGCGCTGGTGCGCACAATAATGCCGCCTTTTTCATCAGCAGGTATTAGTCCGGCAAGTCGAGTTTTAATTGCTTCACGTTCTTCTACTTGATCAATGCGTTGAGATACGCCGATATATTTTTCGGTGGCAGGATCGCTGCCTGCTGGTGGCAAGTAAACCAAGTTACGGCCAGCAATGCTGAGTTGTGCGGTCAAACGAGCACCCTTAGTCCCCAGGGGATCCTTCAGCACTTGTACCAAGATTGTTTGACCTTCGAACAAGAGTTTTTCAATTTGGGCTTGCGGATTATTTTGGACAATGTCAGCTACATGCATAAAAGCAGTGCGCTCAAGACCAATCTCAATGAAGGCAGATTGCATACCTGGAAGTACACGTACGACTTTAGCAAGATAAATGTTGCCAACAATGCCGCGCTGACGTGTACGCTCAATTTGTAATTCTTGAACTGCGCCTTGCTGGATCAAAGCAACTCGCGTTTCTTGCGGAGTGATATTAATGAGGATTTCTTCGTTCATATGCGTGTTACTTGAGCGCGCTCTAGAAGTTGTGCAGTTTCATAAATGGGTAATCCCATGATACCGCTATAGCTGCCTTCAATCGAAGGGATAAACGCACCCCCTAGCCCTTGAATGCCATAGGCGCCAGCTTTTCCAAAAGGCTCGCTGCTGGCAATATAAGCGGCTATCTGCTCTGGGGACAGTTGGGCAAAGTGCACTCTTGATACCTGCACTAAGCAAAGTGGTTTTTTACTGGGATCGATAGTGATGGCAAGGGCTGTCAAAACTTCGTGAACTTTGCCGCTGAGCATATTTAAGATACGCGCAGCATCAGTTGCATCAATTGGTTTTCCTAAAATTTCGCCTTCATCATGATTTGGCATGCTAACGGTGGTATCAGCGCATAAGATCGGTGCCCAGGGAAGACCGCTCTTTTGCCAGCGTGCTAAAGCAGCAGAGCTCTTAGACAAGGTAACACGCTCAACATAGGCGTGAGCCTTTTCATGAGGAAAAGGAGTTTCAAGGCTTTCACTATCTTCACCCGGGCTGGGCGCCAACATCTCATAGCGCACACCCATTTGTTTTAATAACTCTTGGCGTCGTGGACTTTGCGAAGCGAGGTAGATAAAAGAATACAAAGAATTACTCACGATGATAAGGGTGCCCCTGCAAGATGGTCCAGGCACGGTATAGTTGTTCAACGAGTAGTACTCTAGCCATGGCGTGTGGCAAGGTTAAGCTAGAAAGCCGCCATATCTCTTGCGCATTTGATTTCAGGCTGGGGTCTAGACCATCAGCCCCGCCAATTAAAAAGGTAATATCAAAACCTTCTTGCCGCCACGAAGCCAGTTGAGTTGCTAGGTTTTGAGTTGTTTGATCCTTGCCACGCTCATCTAAGGCGATCACTCTTGAGCCTTTAGGAATAGCGGCGGCGATCTTGATTGCTTCTTTTGCTGGCGTGAGATCGGGTTTAATCTCTTTAATGTCAATACTGCAATCTGCTGGCATGCGTTTGACGTAGTCGTGGGTTGCCATAGCGACCCAATCAGGCATTTTGTGTCCAACAGAAACAATGGTTAGGCGCATGACTAAGACTAAGAATCAGGCAGAAAATAAAATGAGACGAACTTACTCGTCGTCTTCAAGCTCACTGGCCTTTACAAGTCCCTTGCTACCGGCCAACTTCACACGTACAGGTTTTGCACCCCACATACCTTCTAGCTGGTAGTAAGAGCGCAACATCGGTTGCAAGATGTGAACAACAATATCACCACAATCAACCAAGACCCATTCACCAGTCTCTAAGCCTTCGATGGAGATGACTTCACCACCTTGAGTATTGACATCTTCTTTGACTGACATTGCTAGTGATCGCGTTTGACGATTACTTGAGCCTGTAGCAATGATCACACGATCAAATAACTCACTGAGTTTGGTGGTGTCATAAACGCGAATATCTTGCGCTTTAACATCTTCTAAGGCATCAATAATGACGCGTTGTAATTTACGTAAGTCCATAGTTTCTCAATGATATTTTCTAGTAATTAGGATGATCTTAGCTTGATTACTGATACAAGCCTAGCTTTGTGATGATTTCTAAGGTGTGAGCAGGGATTTGCTCAGAAGCAATCTGGCCACGAGAGGAAGTTTTTAAGTAATTCCGCAACTCAGTAGACGAAAGATTTACTGATAGGCTTTCATCAATATAGATGAGGCCAGCTGGGCTATTTTCAAGAGCAGCTGGATCATTTATTTGATGTGCCTCTAGTAATTCCTCAATTTCAGGACTCATCTGCGTAGCCAAATCAAAATGAGGGCGACTGGCTACTGCGAAGTTCATATAACTCAATAAGTCTTTCCAAGAATTCCAGGTCGGTAGCTGAATCAGAGAATCTGCACCCATTAACCAAGTCAAACTACTCTCTGGGCCAAAGCGCTCGCGTAGCGCTTGCGCAGTATCAATGGTGTAACTAGGCCCAGCACGATCCATCTCAATTCGATCAATCCCAATTTGAGTAGGGATCTGAAGATATAAAAATGCTCTAGCTAAATCGATGCCAGCAGCTTCGGTGAGTTGAAGACGTATTTTGGCAGGCGTGATTTCTAAACCTTTCTGCCATGGCTCACCGCTCGGAATAAGAAGCAACTCATCTAAACACAATACTTTTGCAAAGTGACTAGCCAGCTTTAAGTGACCAATGTGGGGTGGATCAAAAGTTCCCCCGAGGACGCCAATTTTCTTTAGAGCGTTCAAGCTAACCAATCGCGTGGTTTGAGATAGTAATCGTAAAGCTTAGCCTCAGGAGTTCCAGGCTTGGGCTGATAGTTGTACCACCACTGCACTACTGGGGGCATCGACATCAAAATAGACTCAGTTCGTCCACCAGAATGAAGCCCAAAGATAGTGCCTCGATCAAAGATCAGATTGTATTCCACATAGCGACCACGACGATATTCTTGGAACGATTTTTCTTCAGGCGTGAATGTATCTTGGTAGCGGCGTTGTACGATTGGTAAATAGGCGTTGATAAAGGCATCACCCACTGCACGGGTCATCGCAAAACTCTTCTCAAAGCCAAGTTCATTGAAGTCATCGAAGAAAACACCTCCAATCCCGCGAGGTTCATCACGATGCTTTAAATAAAAATATTCATCACACCATTTTTTAAAGCGGGGATAAAGTTCTTCACCAAAGGGATCTAAAGCATCCTTAGCGGTTTGATGAAAGTGTTTGCAGTCTTCATCAACACCGTAATAAGGCGTGAGGTCAAAGCCACCACCAAACCACCAAACCGGTTCTTTGTCCGGAGCTTGCGCAATAAAGCAGCGCACATTCATATGAGTAGTGGGAACTTTGGGATTATGCGGATGAAATACCAATGACATGCCTAGCGCCTCAAAGCTACGGCCAGCCATTTCAGGGCGGTGGTGGGAAGCGGAGGGTGGCATTTGATCACCGCGGACGTGCGAGAAGCCAACACCACCTTTTTCTAAAATGTTGCCACCATCCAAAGTACAGGTGCGACCATAGCCCTTGAGTTTGCTATCTTCGGGTTTATGCCATTCGTCAGCAATGAAAGCTTTACCATCAAGCGCACTCATTGCGCTAGTAATGCGATCTTGCAAGCCTAAGAAATAATCTCTCAGGGCTGTAATGTCAATTTGTGTCTGTGATGTTGTCAAGTGAGCTTACCTATTTATTTGATTGCGCGATAACCAATATCTTTGCGATATTGCATGCCATCAAACTGAATCTGATTAATTGCATCATAGGCTTTTTGTTGTGCGCCCCGCACGGTATCTGCAAGGCCTACTACACACATCACTCGACCACCCGAAGTCAGTATTTTGCCATCTTGCAGCTGAGTGCCTGCGTGGAAAGTAATTTGATCTTCAGTATCAGCAGGAATGCCACTAATCGTATCCCCATTACGCGGAGTATCTGGATAGTTATGGGCTGCCAGCACTACCCCTAAGGCTGTGCGACGATCCCAATCCAGATCAACTTCATTAAGCTTGCCATCGACAGCATGATCTAAAGCATTGACTAGATCACTCCGCAGGCGTGCCATGATCGGTTGTGTTTCTGGATCGCCCATGCGGCAGTTGAACTCTAGAGTTTTGATCTTGCCATCAGGGCTGATCATTAGGCCAGCATATAAGAAGCCTGTATACGGAATGCCATCCGATTCCATCCCTTTAACCGTTGGCATGATGACTTCACGCAGTGCGCGCGCATGGATTTCAGGTGTCACAACAGGGGCAGGGGAGTAGGCACCCATGCCGCCAGTATTGGGACCTTGGTCAGCATCTAGTAAGCGTTTGTGATCTTGGCTAGTTGCTAATGCTAGGACATTTTTACCATCAACAAGCACAATAAAACTCGCTTCTTCACCAGTCAAAAACTCTTCGATCACAACCCGTGCGCCAGCATTACCTAATTTATTATCAGCGAGCATCATGTCCACGGCGGCATGCGCTTCCTCTAAGCTCATGGCAACCACAACACCTTTACCAGCAGCAAGGCCATCAGCCTTAATCACAATCGGCGCACCTTTGGCATCAATGTATGCATGCGCTTCAAGAATGTTGCTAAATGTTTGGTAATCAGCAGTTGGAATGCCATGACGCTTCATAAATGCTTTGGAAAAATCTTTAGAGGACTCTAGTTGTGCTGCTAATTGCGTTGGGCCAAAAATACGTAAGCCCTGATTACGGAAGATATCCACAATGCCGGCGGCCAAAGGAGCCTCTGGTCCAACTACGGTGAGATGAATCTTTTCACGTTTAGCAAAATCTGCTAGTTCTTGTAAGTCGGTGATCGGTAAGTTCTCGATACCTGCTGCACCTTGCTTGGCGGTAGCAGTGCCACCATTGCCCGGAGCTACATAGACGGTTTGTACTTGAGGCGATTGGGCGAGTTTCCAAGCTAGGGCATGCTCGCGTCCACCGGATCCAATGAGAAGAATTTTCATAGTCAGTAACTATTTATTTAAAGAGCTGCGTTTGTAAATACTTCTTGAACATCATCTAGATTTTCAAGGGCATCTAGTAGTTTTTGCATACTTTCTGCTTGATCACCTTCTAAGGCAATCTCATTTTCAGGGCGCATCGCTACGGTAGCCAATTCAGATTTAAGACCAGCTTTACTAATAGCATCTTGAACTTTAGTGAAGTCAGGCATAAGGGAAAGTACTTCAAACGAGCCATCATCATGCGTAATCACATCTTCTGCGCCAGCATCAAGAGCAACCTCCATCAACTGATCTTCATTGGTACCTGGTGCAAACAACATTTGGCCACAATGTTTGAAGAGAAAGGCAACCGATCCTTCGGCACCCATATTGCCACCATTTTTATTGAAAGCATGGCGAACTTCTGCAACTGTACGGGTCCGATTATCAGTCAAGCAATCTACAATGATTGCGGCGCCATTCATGCCATAACCTTCATAACGAATCTCTTCGTAGTTCACGCCCTCAAGCGAGCCAGTGCCACGCGCAATGGCTCTTTGCACATTGTCGTTAGGCATATTGGAGTCTTTCGCTTTATCAATCGCTAAACGTAAGCGAGGATTGGTAGCAATATCGCCGCCACCTAATTTGGCAGCGACAGTAATTTCTTTAATGAGTTTTGTCCAAATCTTGCCGCGCTTTTCGTCTTGACGACCTTTGCGGTGCTGAATATTGGCCCATTTCGAGTGGCCGGCCATACGGGCAATTCCTTTTAATAATTTGGCTAGAAGTGTTCATTTTAAGGTGTTCTAGGCCAAAGGTAGAGGCTTACTAGTCATTTTTTGTTACACTCTCATGTCTTAGCAGCAACAAAGCATCAAAGTTAGCAGAATTTCCACTGCAAACACCTGCCTCGGTGATGGAATTGGTAGACGTGCCGGACTCAAAATCCGGTGCCGCAAGGCGTGGCGGTTCGAGTCCGCCCCGAGGCACCAATCAAATGATGACTTAGTCTTTGGGTAATTTCAAAGATTTAAATCTCATACGAGTCTGACTCGTTATTCATAGCTTGCTCAACAATTTTCTTTGTCAAGGTCGGCGAGAAGAGCTCAATAAAGGTATAAACAAAGGAACGCAGATAGGCGCCTTGTTTGACACCAAGATGGGTCACGTTATTCCCAAATAAATGAGTTGCTTGAATTACTTTTAGATTACGATCTCGTTCTGGGTCATAAGCATGGCCTGCGACGATACCAATGCCCATACCAGCTTCTACATAAGTTTTAATGACGTCGGCATCAATCGCTTCCAAAATAATGTCGGGCGTAATATTTCTTTGTGCAAAAGCAGCGTCAATTTTGCTACGACCTGCAAAGGCTTTGTCATAGGTAATGATCGGATACTTTGCAATTTCCTCTAAAGTCACTGTGGCTTGATTGAGCAGTGGGTGGCTTAATGGCACCATGACAACATGCTGCCATTGATAACCGGGTAGCGCTAGGACTCCAGGCGTATTGGCAATGCCTTCAGTGGCAATCGCGATATCCGCCCGATCATGGGTTAGTAGCTCGGCAATTTGCCCAGGATTACCCTGCTGAATACTGACGCGTACTTTTGGGAAGCGCTTGGTAAATTCCATGAGAACTTTAGGAAGCGCATAGCGAGCTTGCGTATGCGTTGTCGCAATAACCAAACTGCCTTGGTCTTGACTCGCAAAATCTTTGCCAACGCGTTTTAAGGTTTCGACTTCATCTAAGATGCGCTCAATAGAGGCTAAGATTCTTTTGCCTGGTTCGGTGAGTGAGCGAATGCGTTTGCCGTGGCGGCGAAAGATCTCGACACCCAACTCATCTTCGAGTTCGATAATGGCTTTAGATACTCCAGGCTGAGATGTGAAGAGGGCCTTGGCAGCCGTTGTCAGATTAAAGTTTTGTCTAACCGCTTCGCGCACAAAGCGAAATTGGTGAAGATTCATAAGAATTCCTATCTATATATCAAAAAAGATATAGAAATCAAATTCTAAATGAATTCTGGGTATTAAGCTCTAGACACCCAGCGCAATCCTACTAGCGCTAGAAGGAGGTAGAGAAGGGGTGGCGTTAAAGCCGTCAATAAGGCAGGCCAAGATCCTAATAGGCCAACGTTTGAGAATAAGGAATTAAAGAGTTGGAAGCTCATACCCAGCATGATTCCACCGAAAACTTTAATGCCAACACTGCCAGCACGCACTTTTAAATAAGCAAAAGGCAAGGCTAAAGTTAGCATTACAAAAATCGTAAAGGGATAAATCACTTTCTTCCAGAAGGCAATGGAATGGCGTTGTGTATCTTGCTTGTTATCAAGAAGATGAGAAATGAAGCGGCCCAAACTAACGATAGACATTTTTTCAGGGCTAACGAGTAAGACGCTCAAAATCTGGGGTGTCACTTCTGACTCCAGTGTCAATATGGGGAGTCTAAATGTCTTTACGGAAAATGCCGCATTCAATGGGTCGGCTTGCTTGGTTTCTTTGAAGCGTGTTTCTGTAACATCGTTCAGCACCCAAATGCCAGTCTCATCAAACAGGCCTGATGTAGCGCTTCTAATAGATAACAGGTGATAGGCATCATCAAACTCATACATTCGGATATTGCTGATTTCATTATCCTTATCGATCTTCCCGACGTTGACATAACGTACGCCAGGCCTCACTGGACCACTACCATCTTCATCACGCAATCGGTCTTTTACCCAAACTCCAGTTCTAAATTGGGATGAGTAAGCAGAGCCCAAGGCTTTCATACGAAGTTGCTCTGATTTATTTTCTGTATATGGGCCAAGCCATTCGCTCATGATGAGTGTGAGCGCTATTAGTGGGAGTGAAATTTTGGTGAGAGTGATCAGCGCACGTTTTACATCTAATCCAGCAACACGAAGGATCGTAAATTCAGATTGGCTGGCGAGCATGGCAAAGACGTAAATACTGCCAATCAGTCCTGCAATTGGGATAATTTCTGAAATTCGGCTTGGTGCTTTTAGGAGAACATGTAATAAGGCAAGGGGCAGCGTATAGCCACCCTGGATAGATCCCAGCTCACTCAGTATATCGAAGAATAAGAATAAGGCGACAAGTGCGAACAAAATAAAGCCAAATGCCGCATAAATTTGCTTGGCTAGGTAGCGTTCATAAATGTAGGGAAAGAACTGTTTCACTTATTCGTAAATCCAGCAGGCAATTGGCGGCGCCACCATTTTAAAGAGGGGTTGATGCGATTTCGGATGAGGGCAAAAGCAATTAAAAACGCCAACACATGGATTGGCCAAATACCAACAAACATACTCACCTTGCCTTGAGAAACAAAGTTCTGTGTCAGGTTCAGTAAATTGCTATAAATTAAATAGATCAAGACCGCATAGAACATGGCGGTGTAATTACCAAGACGCGGATTGACGTAAGCAAGTGGGATTGCAATCAGAACTAATCCAAGAGCCATCAGTGGTAGGCCAATACGCCAAAGTAATTCGGCGCGATTTGGGTTGATGGCAATGGGATTAGTATCAGCGAGTAACTCAGCAACTGTCTTTTCTCGATCACGTGGCGGTGGAGTTAAGCTCTCTTTGCTGCGAATTTTGGTGCTGTACTCATCAAATTCTAGAATTCTGAAGTCGGACTGCGTGGGTTGACCCTCATAACGTCGACCATTGTGAAGCACGATAGATTTTTCCCCGCCTTCAGAGTTTTGAATAAAGCCACTTGAGGACACAGCAACACTCATCTTGCCGTTCTTAGAGTCAGCGACAAAAATATTTTTTACTTCACTCTTATCAACATCGATTTCCTCAATGAAGAATACCCGCTCTGCTTTAGCGGATTCTCTGAATTGCCCAGCACTTACCATGGAAACGTCATCACGCTGTTGGAAGCGTTGACTAATAATCGTAGATTCGCGATTTGCCCAAGGCCATACAAAGAGCGCTAGTAGGGCGATGATAATAATTAGTGGTGTTGCAAACTGCAAAATGGGGCGAATTAAATTGGTGATACTTAAGCCACTTGCAAACCACACAATCATTTCTGAATCTTTATACCAGCGCACTAAAACGATGAGCGTCGCTACAAATAAGGAGACGGTGAGTAAGACTGCCATGTAGCCAAGAGTAGCTAGTGCAATTAGAACCAGGGCATCTTCTGGGTTGACAGCGCCATTTGCGGCAAAACCCAAAATTCGAATGACCAAGGTGGTAACCATAATGGTCACCAAGACCAAAAAGACCCCGCCAGTTGTAAAACTGAGTTCGCGGCGGAGGGCTTGTTTAAAAATCATCTGAAACTGTTTATCTGGATTCTGGGGTTATTAGTGGGGTTTAAATGGCTTATATTGGTGCAGATAAAAGAAGTTCATCTCATGTCGGAGGATAATGGATAAAAGACCCGTTTTAGTAATTTCCTACCCCTTCATTCGACTTAAACATACTGTAATAGATTATGACAATTCAATTTAGTACCAAGATTTTCCCTCAAGCTGACCTCCACAGCGCAAAAGTTCTTAATTCCAGTCTAAAAAGCCTCCTGGCTCACAGTTCGGACTGTTTAGTTTTAGGCTATTCCAAAGCTGATATTGATAATTTTGGTGGTGCAAAAGCGACGAAGAGTAAAGCTGGATTTTTGGCTGAGCTTGACCGCTTGCTTGGTGGCTCAGTTAGCCATGCCAACTCGCTTGGTGATCTTGATGACAAGCAATCATCTATCTGCATCTTGCGTGCTGAAAAATCTTGGGCTACAAATGGTGTAAAGGCAAAACGTGTTCTATTGCTAGGTTTGGGTGATTTACATCTGGAGAGTGAACGCAGTCTGACCAGTTTTTCTAAAGTAGTGCGTGTGGGACTGAAAGCCTTAAGTGGAGGCTCGATTGAAAATGCGCTTTGGTTCGTGCCAAGCTTTGTACAGAAATCAGAGTTGATTGCTCAAGAAGTGCGATTAACCATCCAATATGCTGGCGACCAAGCCTATCGTTTTGGTGTACGTCAACCAGCCATGAAATTTAAAGTAAAAGATAAGGCAGATACTTTTAAGCATTTAGTTTTTGCTGGCAACAATGCTTGCGCTAAAGAGTTAAAGCTTGCTGTGGAGCAAGGCCTTGCCATGGTTGAAGGCATGCATTTAGCAAAAGACTTGGGTAATCTTCCTCCAAACATTTGTACACCTACTTACTTAGCCAAGACTGCTCAAGGCTTGAGTAAAAAGGTTGGCTTGAAGGTGGAGGTGCTGGGCCGTAAGCAAATTGAAGCCTTGGGTATGGGCTCCTTCTTATCTGTTGCCCAGGGTTCTGAAACGCCACCCCAATTTATTGTCATGCGTCATCAAGGTGGCAAAACTACTGAGGCGCCGGTTGTCTTGGTGGGTAAGGGAATTACCTTTGATACCGGTGGTATTTCTTTGAAACCTGGTGAAGCCATGGATGAGATGAAGTACGACATGTGTGGCGCTGCTTCAGTGATTGGTACGCTGTATGCCACTGGCTTGATGAAGCTCAATCAGAATGTCATTGGTGTGATCCCCACATGCGAAAACATGCCGTCAGGCCAAGCGACTCGCCCGGGCGATATTGTGAAGAGTATGTCTGGCCAAACAATCGAGATTCTAAATACTGATGCTGAAGGTCGTTTAATCCTGTGTGATGCTCTAACTTATGTCGAGCGCTTTAAGCCTAAGGCAGTAATTGATATCGCGACCTTAACAGGCGCATGTGTCATTGCATTGGGTCATGTGCATAGTGGCCTATTTTCAGAAGACGAAGATTTGGTCAATGCTTTGACTAAGGCAGGTAAAACCTCCTTAGATACTGTGTGGCGCCTACCATTAGATGCCGCCTATCACGAGCAGCTCAAATCCAACTTTGCTGACGTTGCTAATATTGGCGGTCGTCCAGCAGGCAGCGTTACTGCTGCTTGCTTCTTATCGCGCTTTACTGAAAAGTACAAGTGGGCTCACTTAGATATTGCCGGCACTGCCTGGAAGAGTGGCACTGCAAAAGGCTCTACCGGACGTCCAGTGCCTTTGCTAGTGAACTTCTTGCTTGAGCAGAAGTAGGTCTTCCCTGCTATATGGCTCTAATCGATTTTCATAGCAATGTCGCTGATAAGCTGGAATATGCTTGTCGCCTCACGCGTAAAATTTGGAGCGGCACTCCTGAGGGTCAGCCAGTCCGTAATATTGTGATGGTTGGTGAGAAGGCTGATTTAAAAAAGCTAGATGAATTACTTTGGACTTTTAGTAGTACTGATTTTTTACCCCATTGCTTTATTGATGATGAAGCCGCAATAGAAACCCCTATTATTTTAAGTGATGACTTTGCTTCTCCGGTCTTATCAAGCCTGCCACATGCAGATGTCATGATTCACTTGGGGATGCGGATGCCACAAGATGTGGCTGCTTTAGTCGCACGCTTTCCACGAATTGTTGAGGTAGTTACAGTTGATGAAACGGAACGCTTAGCAGGGCGCGAGCGTTACAAGGCTTACCGCGATTTAGGTCATGAGTTGCACAACTTTGACCAATCTAAGAGTTAATACTCCATGTTGATTCATCCACAGTTTGATCCAGCTGCGATTCGCATTGGATCATTTGCAATTCATTGGTATGGATTAATGTACCTCATGGCCTTTGCACAATTTTTATTGTTAGGTCGCTTGCGTATTCGCGCCCCGCGCTATCAGGCAATGGGGTGGACCTATAAAGATCTCGAAGATTTACTATTCGCAGGTGTCTTGGGCGTTGTTCTTGGCGGTCGCTTGGGCTATACCCTGTTTTATATGCCTGGCTATTACCTTACTCATCCTTTGGATATTTTGAAGATCTGGGAAGGCGGCATGTCCTTCCATGGCGGTCTTTTGGGTGTGCTGCTTGCTTTATATTGGTTTGCAAAAAAACGCAAGACTACTTTTTTTGTTGTGAGTGATTTAGTAGCTCCCTTAGTACCTTTTGGTTTGGCGTTTGGGCGTCTAGGTAATTTCATTAATGGCGAGTTGTGGGGTAGACCTACTGATCTTCCTTGGTCTATTGTGTTTCCGATGGTTGATAGCATCCCACGCCACCCATCTCAGATCTATCAATTGCTGGGTGAGGGTGTTTTGCTTGGAGTAGTGTTGTGGATGTATTCCAGTAAGCAACATCGCATAGGTCAGGTTTCAGGATTATTCTTATTGGGTTACGGTGTTTGCCGATTCTTAGCTGAATATGCACGTGAACCAGACACATTCTTAGGGCTCTTAGGTTTGGGTTTATCGATGGGACAGTGGTTATGCGTGCCGATGATCATCTTTGGCATCCATCTCATGACGGCATTTAAATCAAAATCAGCCTAATAAAAAATGTTGAACGAAGAAGTCACCCTTCGTAAATTAGAAATTCTATGTTCCTTCATCAGGACGGGAAGCCTGGTGAAAACTGCCGAAGCATTGCACCTTAGTTCAGTGAGCATTCATAAGGCGCTTCACTCTTTAGAGACCGGTATTGGTTGTCCTTTATTTGTTAAAGAAGGCCGCCAATTAAAGGCTTTACCTGCTGCTATTTATCTTGCAGAAGCGAGCATGGACTTGCTCAGTGATATCGACCGCATTCTGAAAAAGACAAGATCTAAAGCAGGTGTTGAGACCGGTCAAATTCGCTTGGGCTCCATGTATTCTTTGACTGCGAATATTATCCCCAGAATCATTATGGGTACTAAGATTCGAAGACCTGACTTGGATATTGATTTGTATCTTGGCTCCAATGAAGATCTCATGAATAAGTTATCTGAGGGAAGTGTCGATGCGGTTGTGATTGCAGTTCCCTCAACAAATCTTCCAGATGGGGTACAGGTTGTGCCTCTATTTGAAGATGATTTATTTTTAGCATCCTCGAAGAAAAACAAGCCAAGCGAAGCCAGCGTTGATTTATCGCAATATCGGGAAGAGAAGTTTTTGACCTTGCGAGACGGCTTTGCTACTACCTCTGGTTTTTATGACGCTTTTCAGCTGGCAGGGTTTAAGCCCAATGTCGTGATGAAGGTAGGTGATATATTTTCCCTCATGAATATGGTCTCCGGAGATCTAGGCAGATCTTTATTGCCGGGTAGGGTCAAGGCCTTAATGGGAAATACCATTGAATTTACCCCTCTCATGCCTAAATATCGGGTGATTCAGCGCATTGGCCTTTTATACCTGCAGGCTAATGAATCAAACCCTAATATTTTGGCCTTAGCAGCTGAAGCCCGCATGTTGCATCGCAAAAATAATTAAGTCCGCACATCTTTTAATCAATTCTGTTAACTTAAGGTTAATGATTATTCATTTAACTTAATTGATTTCATACACCTCCAGGAATACATTGGTTCATCGTTTTTTGTCATTGGTATTTCTGAAGAGACCTAGATGCTTGAAAAGTTAGCAAAAGCCCGTTATTTTTCGCGCCTGACTGGTGCGGTGAATCGACTCATCTCTGAGCGTGGCGAGTCCAATGCTGTCAGCATGGCTGATGATGTTATTCATAACTATCGCAAGCTGTCTAAAGATCAGCATGCAAAGTTCTTTACTTTCTTATTTCAGAAACTCAATCCTGACCCTGTAGCAGTGATGTCTGCTGCGCAAAATTTTTCTGCTGAAGCCAATGCCCGAAATTATATTAAATTACAACGTGTTACTGAGCCGCCAAGACAAGAATTATTCCGCCGCTTAAATCGTGCCACTAATGGTACTGCTGTATTGGTAGGAATGCGTCGCGATCTTTTGCAAGTGCTCGATAAGCAGCCAGAATTAACTGCTGTTGATTTTGATTTGCGCCATCTTCTATCTTCCTGGTTCAATCCTGGCTTCTTAAAGATGCATCGCGTCGATTGGAAATCTCCTGCTGAGATTTTAGAAAAGCTCATTCAGCATGAAGCGGTCCACGCGATTGACGGTTGGGATGATCTGCGTCGTCGCCTCCAGCCTGATCGCAGATGTTTTGCCTTCTTTCACCCTCAGTTACCCAGTGAGCCACTGATCTTTGTTGAAGTTGCCCTCCTGCCGGAAATCCCTGCGGTGATCATGCCGCTAGTGGATAAAAAGGCTGAGACAGTGCATCAAACCTCCAATTACAAAGTCGCAGCCTTTTATTCCATCAGTAACTGTGAGCCTGGTTTGCGCGGTGTTTCTATGGGTAACTTCTTGATTAAGCGTGTTGCCGAACAATTACATGAAGAGTTTCCGAGCCTCAAAACGTTTGTGACCTTATCGCCTATTCCTGGGTTTATAGATTGGATTGCTGCTGGCGCTGATATTGGTGGAGAAAAATCCAGTGCGCAACTCAAGCCAGTGGTTCGAACAGCGCGCGAGCAAGCATTAGAGACTCTGGGTTTGGCAAAACGTTCTTGGACTGAGCGCTTAAGTTCTGGATGGCATCCTGATAATGCGACTCCAAAAGAAAAATCTGCATTGCTATGTCTTGCCAGCATCTACTTAGGACTCGGCTCGGCTGGACGCAATGGCAATCCTGTAGCTAAGTTTCACTTGGGTAATGGTGCAAGGCTACATCAAATTAATTGGTCAGCCGATCTCTCGCGGAAGGGTTTGCGTGAATCAGCAGCATTAATGGTCAATTATTTATACGATCTTTCTTCAGTTGAGGAGAATCATGAGCGGTTTACCCAAGGTGAGATTGATTATTCAAGGGCGGTAGGCCGTTTAATGGTGCCCTAGTTGGGAATTTGGGAGGAGATGAGCTAAAGGCAGAATTCATAGAGTATTCGCCGAAGGTTCTGACGGAGTAAGCTTGGAAGCACGACGCAGCAACCCAGCAAGTATTATGAAGGTTTGAATGTTACATATATAGCCAATCAAAATGGCAAGTAGAGGAGACAAAAAATGTTGAAGCAATTAAGATTTGTGAGTCTGATAAAGCAGATTATTTTTTTGGTTTGCGCTGCACCTTTGCTGGTGATGGCGCAAGAGTGGCCCAATAAGCCAATTACTTTTATCGTACCTTTCCCAGCTGGTGGAGGAACTGATGCCTTTGCAAGACCTTTGTCTGCGCAACTGACCAAACAATTAGGCAAGCAGATCATTATTGATAACCGTGGTGGCGCTGGCGGAACGTTAGGTGCTTCTATTGCAGCTAAAGCTGCACCAGATGGCTACACCTTCTTTATGGGCGCTGCGCACCATGCGATTGCTCCTTCAATGTATCCAAATTTGGATTACGACATTGAGAAGAGTTTTATTCCGGTAGCTATGGTAGCCAATCCACCCCAAGTGATTGTTGTTAATCCTAAAAATGTACAAGTCAAAGATTTGAAAGAGTTCATTGCGCTTTTGAAGAAGAATCCCGGCAAATTTAACTACGCTAGTGCAGGTAATGGCTCCTCACATCATTTGGCTGGTGAGCAGTTCAAAATGCTTACTAAGACATTTATTACTCATATTCCATATCGTGGCGCTGGCCCAGCAATGCAAGATTTAATTGCCGGTCAAGTCGATATTGAATTTGATGGTCTCGGTTCTTCGGCCCCCCAAATTAAGAATGGCGCTATTGTTGCCTTAGCAGTAGCATCTCAAAAACGCGCGCCTGGATTTCCGAACGTGCCAACAGCTGCAGAGGCTGGCTTAGTGGGTTACGAAGTTTCTACTTGGTATGGTTTATTTGCGCCTAAGGGAACTCCTCAGCCAATCATCGACAGAATGATTGTTGAAGTGCAAAAAGCGATTAATACACCAGAGCTTAAAACTATTTGGACTAATAATGGTTCTGATACTCCAAATCTTTCTGGTGAAGCATTTGCTAAGTTTTTGAATGCCGATATTAAGCGTTGGGCTGCGGTAGCTAAAGCTTCTGGCGCTAAATTGGATTAATCGTTTTGATTGCTAATCAGTATTACTAGTTGGATTTGAGGGTTTCATGAATTTATATTCACTATTGGAAAGAGGATTTCCAAAAGACAAAAAAGCATGTGCATTAGAAACGCATGATGGGCTTTATTACTCTTGGGCTGACCTTGAGGGTGCATCTGCCAAGATGGCAAACTTACTCAAGAGCCTTAAGCTTCCTGCTGGTGCACGGGTTGCTGTGCAGGTTGAGAAATCCCCTGAGGCCCTCTTCTTATATTTGGCGACGATTCGTGCGGGCTATGTCTATTTGCCGCTTAATACAGCCTATCAGTCTGCTGAGATTCAATATTTTCTAGAGAATGCTGAGCCCGCTGTAGTTGTTTGCAGCAGCAAGAATTTCTCCTGGGTATCTAATGTGGCGGCTAAAGCAGGCACAAAGCATGTTTTAACTCTCGATGAAAATCGGACTGGTACTTTGCTAGAGCGCGCTGGTAACTTGAGTGATCAATTTAAAACTGTGGCCACTAAAGATGATGATCTCGCAGCCATTCTGTACACCTCAGGCACTACTGGCCGAAGCAAGGGCGCGATACTTACCCATAAAAACCTGGGAAGTAACGCCCAGGTTTTACAGAAATTCTGGGGTTGGAAAAACGGGGATGTGCTCTTGCATGCTTTGCCTATTTTCCATGTACATGGCTTATTCGTTGCGGCACATGGTGCATTAATTAATGGTAGTAAGATGATTTGGTTGCCGCGTTTAGATACAGCGCAATTGATTCATCACATGCCAAAATCCACAGTCATGATGGGTGTACCGACTTTCTATGTACGTTTGTTAGCGGATAAAGGTTTTACTAAGAAAGTAGCGCGCAATATGCGCTTGTTTATTTCTGGATCAGCACCATTACTCACAGAGACATTTAATACTTTCAAACAAGTGATTGGCCAGCCAATTCTGGAGCGCTATGGTATGAGTGAAACCGTCATGTTAGTTTCTAACCCATATAAAGGGGCTCGAGTTGGTGGCTCTGTTGGCTTGCCGTTACCTGGCGTCAAAGTGCGCGTGGTGAATGAAAAGAGTAAGCCATGCGGCGTTAATGAAATTGGCAGCATTCAAGTTAAGGGCCCAAATGTATTTAAAGGGTACTGGCGTATGCCTGAGAAGACCGCAGAAGAATTTACTAAGGACGGTTGGTTTAAGACCGGCGACGTTGGACGTTGGGGTGGTGATGCCAATGGCGGCAAAGCTCCAAAAGATTACTTGTGTATCGTTGGTCGTAGTAAAGACTTGATTATTTCTGGTGGTTACAACGTGTATCCAAAAGAGATCGAAGGCTTTATTGACGATATGGATGGCGTAGATGAAAGTGCAGTGATCGGGATTCCACATCCAGACTTTGGTGAGGCTGTTATGGCGGTTGTAGTCGCAAAAGCTGGGGCGAAGTTAAATGCTGAGGCAATGATTGCCAGCTTAAAAACGCAAATTGCGAACTTTAAGATTCCAAAGCGCTTAGAAATTGTTACTGACTTACCTCGCAATGCAATGGGTAAAGTGCAGAAGAATATCTTGCGTCAGCAATACACGAGCTAGTTAAAATCCGAATGCCTTGCGGCTTTCATTAAACATGAAGGCTGCAAGGAAAAACAGCATGATGCCAAAAACTCTTTTGAGTTGAGCGACATTCAGTTTTCTGGCCATCTTAGCCCCTAGCGGAGCGGTGAAGATACTCACTGCAACAATGTAGGCTACTGCCGGAACATAAACAAAGCCTAAAGAGCCAGATGGAAGGTTGGGATGGCCCCAACTGCCATACATATAGCCAATCGTTGCCGCAGCTGCAATCGGAAATCCTAGGCCAGATGAGCTAGCCATTGCTACATGTGGCTTCACATTACACCAGAGCATGAAAGGTACAGTGATAAACGCACCACCTGCGCCCAAAAGACTAGAGAGCGCACCAGCAAAAGTGCCAAAGCCAAAGAGTCCAAAGGGAGCTGGTAATTCTCTGCCGGCTTTGGGTTTCTTATTGATCAGCATCTGAATCGATGAGTACACAATAAAAATGGCAAAAAAGAGTGAGAGCCAAGAGGTGTTTAATGCTTCAAATAATTCACTGCCACCGATGAGGCCGCCAAAAATCATTCCCGGGCTAAGTGAGACAACCAACTTCCAATCAATTGAGCCATGTTTATGGTGCGCCCAAATTGCAGAGGTGCTTGTAAATAAAATAGTGGCCATGCCAGTTGCAATGGCCATATGCACAATTACTTCTTGGCTAAGTCCTAAGTTGTTAAAAACCAAGATCATGAATGGCACGAGAATCATGCCACCACCAATACCAAGAAGTCCTGCTAAAAATCCAGAGATACCCCCGCACAACATGAGCATCAAAATATCGCTTAGTAGCATGAATTCCCCGCCTTAGCCGCTAGGCCGTCATCCTGAACCCTAAGGTTCAAGGTGGAACGGCTACTCTGTTTCGGGTGCATTAAGAGGTTCAGGGAGTAAGCAAGTCTGAGTTGGCACTGTGAATCTGCAAAACGCTCACGCCCACAAGGTAAAGATCGTTCCGGATGCTTGCGCATCGGTTCAAGGAACTATTGGCCTTGGCGAGCCAGGCAGGGAAAGGGTTTGCATCAAAGCATCAACTTGATCTTCAAGAGTGTGAATCTCTGCTTGAAGTTTTGCTATCTCATCAGAGTTCACGCTAGAAGAGGGGCTTTGTTGCGATTGTTTTTGGAGTTTAATTAGGTCACCAGCAATTTTGAGTGCAGCCATCATGCTGGCGCGCTCAATACTGCGATTACCACCACTGATAGCCAGTTGAATTTGCTCATCAACTAATACGCATGCTGCACGCAGTAAGGGTTCGTGCTCTAAGCTTGTAGCAAGCGTAATCTTTTGCCCAGCTATGGTTACTTCAATGCGTTGTTGGCTCACTATCGCCCTCTGCGTTGGTAGGTGGAATAGCCTCGCCGAGTAAGTTCATTTGGCGTCCATCACTTTGTTCTGGTAAGCGGCTCAAAATATGTTGAATACGCTTTTGCGCAACCTCAATTTTGCCCTCAAGTTGAGCCCGGTTTAGCGTTAAGTTTTTAACTCTCTCAGTAATGACTTGGACTTTATCAGTTAAACGTTTTACGGACGCACTGATGGACTCGATTTCTGTATCGGCCAGATCAGGGGAGAAAGGTATTTGCTCGTTCATATTGGCATTGTAGCCTTGAGTTAGGCCTAATGCTAAGGGCTGGGATTGATTTTCTGGTCCCTGGCTCTTCATAGCTTCAAGACAGCCCACCAAATTTCAATACCACCCCCATTTTCCTTATCGATAGGAATAACTTGCCCCGGCAAAGATATTAGAGCCCATATTGTTGTATCCATACACAGTTTGGTATTGAACATTGGTAACGTTATTCCAACGGGCAAATGCTTTCCAATTTTGATTAATTTCATAACTTCCATAAAGGCCAAGCAAGGTATATGAGGCATTGGTATAGGCAGTTGAGTTATTAAGCGTATCAAATGTTTGACCTGTATAGGTTACATTGGTGCCTAAATTTACTTTTCCTTGGCGATACTCAATTGCAATGTTTGATGTTAGCTTAGCGCGCCTTGGCAAATAGTAGTTAGTATTTTGATCAATTGCATGTAAATAATCAACTGAGCCTTTCAGTAAAAAATTTCCTACATATGTAGTTGATCCACCAGATAAGCCCTTAATCATGACTGATCCAAGGTTAAGTGGCATGCAGGATACAAAACTACAAGGATTAGCAGGGTTACTTAAAGTGGGCTCGATGTAGTTTGAAATTTTATTTTGGTACGCAACCAATTTATTGCTGGAAATTTTATTTTCGTATGTCAATCCCACTTCCATATTTTGACTTGTCTCAGGAACTAAGTTGGGATTAGCTTGTCCTGGGTAATACATATCGTTAAAGGTTGGGACGCGATAACCAGTATTGTAGTTCACGTTAGTGCGCCATTGAGGAGTAATAAAGTAACCATAAGCCGCACCACCAGTAGTCTTCGAATTAAAACTCGTAATGGTGTCGTTACGAACTGAGAAGGTAGCTAAATGCTTGCCCCGTTTCATATCATATGATCCAGCTATAGAGTTGGTGTATCTCTTTTGATCAACGGTACAATTTGTGCCGTAATAAGAGAGGCAACCAGTTACGTTATCTGAGTTATTTACGTATACGTATTGGTTGCGACGTTCTGCAAGTAATTGAAGCGTGTCAGACCCGACTTTAAACGTGTTTTGCCATAAAAAATCGTATTCAGGCATATTAATTACGTCATTAGCGGAGTTTGACCCCACACCAGACCAAAGTAATTGTTGAGAATTCGATACTGCACTTACTTGAAAGTTACTTTCCCAAATTTCATTGATTTTATTTTTACTGTAACCGGTAAAGGTTGAAAAGCGATTTATCTGCTGACCGTAAAAAGGCTCATAGTTATCGCCAACATTCATCTGATATGTAGACTGAGAAGTGCTGTTCGGATATTGGTAGCTATTTGATGTAGCAAACACTTTCAAACCTATCTCTTGACCAGGTTGCCATTCTTGTGAAAACTGTGCTGTTGTTCCAAGACGCGTATAGCTCGTCGCCCCGCTTGGAAAAACGCAACCATAATTATTTGGATTTTGAGTGGTACAGGGGTTATTGCTGGCAACAGTATTAAAACCAGCTGAATGCTCTTGGCTTAAGCCAATAGAATATTTAGTTTTATTGACGTCGCCTAAGGAGCCAAGGATTGAGGCATTGTTAATACTTGTTCCATAAGACCCATACCCTGAGGATGCCGTAAATTGAGTTGGACCACCACCGTTTTTGGTAAATATTTGAATTACACCGCCAATTGCATTCGCTCCATAGAGAGTACTTTGTGCCCCGAAGACTATTTCAATATGGTCAATTAATGCTAATGGAATTTGATTAAGAATTGGGCCACCTGCGGCTGAGGAGTCAATTCTGACACCGTCAATCAACAGTAGGCTTTGACCATTACTAGTGCCGCGTAGATTTACGTTCGTTAAGTTTCCACTGCCACCATAACCAGATATTTGAATACCTCTTTGTTGTTGTAGTAAGTCTGCCAAGCTAGTTTGGGCGGCTTGCGCAATTTCTTCTGGGCCGATATACACAAAGTCAGCTAAAACATCTTCTGCTTTTGTTGGCGTTCTTGTAGCAGTCACAATGATGGGATTGAGCGGGGTCTGTGGAGCGCTCACAGAAACATTGTTTTGCGCAAATGCGCTGGGGCAAATAAATATTGCCAAGCCACAAAGTAGGGCGATTTTTTTCTTACTAAACTGCTGCTTCATGAAATGCTTTCTGTTGTCGATTGCCCAGCTCACTTCCCCGTAAGCTGGGTCGAACAGAATTGCACGTGCAGGAGTTCGAGCGTCAATTGGGCGCAAGATCGCAGGACCAGACGCTGTCATCGGCGCGCGAAGGTCCCCGTCCGCGAAATTCCACCTGTCTTGGCCGGTATCCGGGCTAGTAAATCTCAGAATCTGGCCTTCCCATGCGATTGACACGCACAGTGGCTTTGTCAGATTCCTGACACCCTTTTGATAAAAGGTGCATTTACTTACCGTTGCGGGGGCAGCACACGTTTAGTGTTTCCCGTTTAACTTTATTGCACTGCAATAAAGCACCACGACACATCCATTCTAGCCTAAGCACATACTGGGCTGGGGTTTTTATCTAGTTTTTAGGGCAAAAAAGCCTACAATAGATAGCTTAGGATTAATGGTTCATGACAGCATTAGACAAGCACCCCGAAAAAAACCTGATTCGCCTTCAGTTGAGTCAAAACTCAGTCTTAAAAAGCTTAGATCAGGATGCGATGGCCGATTTGGAGCGCCATTTAGAGATCTCGGATCTCAGAAAATCAGAAATTGTGCTGCATCAAGGCGATCACCAAATGGAACAATACTTTGTTTTAGATGGAATCTTAAAGCGCATTGTGTCCAGTGCTGACGCTAAAGAAATGATTCTGCGTTTTGCGATTGAAAAAGATATCGAGACTAGCTATGCCGCTTGGCGCCTAAAGACAGCGGCTCCCTATAGCATCGCTGCAGTCACCAAAGCCCGTGTGGCTAGGATGCCTCTCAAAAAATGGGCCGAATTCTTAGAGGAACATAAGCCCCTTAAGGAAAGCTTTGAGTTTGAGGTCATGCGCCTCATGAGTGAGATCATGGCTCACACGATTACTTTGCATATGCTTGATGCCCCAGGGCGGGTAGAGCGTTTCCTGCGTAAATACGAAGACTTATTTGAGCTACTTCCTAAAAAGGAGCTAGCTTCCTATCTCAACCTCTCTCCGGAGACCTTGAGTCGCCTTAAAACAAAGCACAAAGAGCTTTTTATATAGGTTTTATGGGTTTGTGCCCCCTTTGGGCTGCTTGATTTAGGGGGAAATTGACCGAAGTCAATGATGAACACCCGCCTCGAGCCTAATATTCATCTCTGCCTAAGCGGGTCTAGTACCCGCAGTGCGATTCATAACTTTATTGGAGAAGCTAGCGAAAGCTAAATTGCAACCCTATCACCAAGTGGCGGCCTGCAATTGATATCAAATTCTATGACAACAGATACGCAAAATACACAATTAACCGATGGCTTTCACCTCGTCATTGATGCCTTAAAAGCAAATGACCTCAACACCATTTTCGGTCTGGTTGGCATTCCAATTACCGACTTATGTCGTTTGGCACAGGCAGAAGGTATTCGCTTTATTGGTTTTCGTCATGAGCAACACGCCGGTAACGCGGCTGCAATTGCTGGTTACATGACTCAACAACCTGGTATTTGTATGACTGTTTCTGCTCCAGGTTTCTTGAACGGCTTAACAGCATTAGCTAACGCCACTGTGAACTGTTTCCCAATGATTCTGATTTCTGGCTCAAGTGAGCGTGAGATTGTCGACTTGCAGCAGGGTGACTACGAAGAGATGGATCAGCTCAACGCAGCTAAACCATATTGCAAAGCTGCATACCGCATTAATCATATTGAAGACATTGGTATTGGTTTTGCTCGCGCAATTCGTGCAGCAGTTTCTGGTCGCCCAGGCGGAGTTTATCTAGACTTGCCAGCTCAGTTATTGGCCCAAACCATGCCAGTAGAGGAAGCTAAGAAATCGATTTTCAAAGTAATCGATCCTGTGCCACGTCAGATTCCAGCTCCTGATGCAGTAGCCCGTGCATTAGATGTTCTGAAAGGCGCTAAACGCCCATTGATTCTGTTGGGTAAGGGCGCTGCTTATGCACAAGCGGATAAAGAGATACGCGACTTGATCGAGAAGTCCGGCATTCCTTACCTACCAATGTCAATGGCAAAAGGTTTATTGCCGGATGATCACCCGCAAACAGCATCCCCAGCCCGCTCATTTGTTTTGGCAGAGTCTGACACAGTCTTATTAATTGGTGCTCGTTTGAACTGGTTATTGGCTCATGGTAAAGGCAAGACCTGGGGTAAAAATCCTAAGAAATTTATTCAGATCGATATTCAGGCAAATGAGGTGGATAGCAACGTACAAATTGCCGCACCATTGATTGGTGATATTGGTTCATGCGTTGGTGAACTCTTGAAGGGTATTGCTGCTGTTCCTAAGCCAAGCACTGAATGGCTTGCAGCGATTGCTGAGAAAAAAGATAAGAATATGGCGAAGATGGCAGAAACACTTGCCAAAGAAGTAAGCCCAATGAACTTTCATGGCGCATTACGCGCGATTCGCGATGTGATCAAGAAGAATCCTGATGTGAACTTAGTAAACGAGGGTGCAAACACGCTTGACTTCTGCCGTGCGATTGTGAACATGTATAAACCCCGTAAGCGCTTTGACTCCGGTACTTGGGGGATTATGGGTATTGGTATGGGCTATGCGATTGGTGCTTCAGTTATCAGTGACCTGCCAACTGTTGCAGTCGAGGGTGATAGCGCATTTGGCTTTAGCGGCATGGAGTTAGAAACTATTTGTCGTTACAACTTGCCAATTACTACAGTTGTTTTTAATAACAACGGCGTATACCGTGGCACTGATACGAATCCTACTGGTGGTGCAGATGTGGCGCCAACCGTTTTCGTAAAAAATGCGCGTTACGACAAAATGATTGAAGCATTTGGTGGGGTAGGTTATTACGTTACTACTCCAGCAGAATTAGAAGCAGCTTTAACAGAAGCGATTGCTGCCCGTAAACCAGCCCTTATCAATGCTGTTATTGATGAAGCCGCAGGCACTGAAAGTGGACGTTTGACGAACTTAAACCCATCTACTGCAGCTGCTAAGAAATAAGCACTAAGAAACACTCAAGGAGAAACAAACATGACTAAACCATTAGACGGCATTCGTATTATTGACTTCACCCACGTACAAGCAGGCCCTGCATGTACTCAATTATTGGGATTTTATGGCGCTGACGTGATTAAGGTTGAGCGTCCAGGTTCTGGCGACGTTACTCGTAGTCAATTACGTGATATCCCAGGTGCAGATGCTTTGTACTTCACTATGCTAAACGGTAACAAACGTTCTTTGACGCTCGACACTAAGACCCAAGAAGGTAAAGAAGTATTAGAAAAGATGATTAAAGTTTCCGATGTCATGGTTGAGAACTTTGGTCCTGGCGCTTTAGATCGTATGGGTTTCTCTTGGCAGCGTATTCAAGAACTCAATCCAAAAATGATTTTGGCATCAGTAAAAGGTTTTAGCGATGGCCACTCATATGAAGACTTAAAAGTGTATGAGAACGTTGCTCAGTGTGCCGGTGGAGCAGCCTCTACCACTGGTTTCTGGGATGGTCCTCCTACAGTTTCTGCAGCAGCTTTGGGTGACTCCAATACTGGTATGCATTTAGCAATCGGTATTTTGACTGCCTTGATGCAACGTCAAAAAACTGGAAAAGGTCAAAAGGTTTCTTGCTCAATGCAAGATGCAGTATTGAACTTGTGCCGTGTGAAGTTGCGCGATCAACAACGTTTGGACAAAATTGGTTACCTGGAAGAGTATCCACAATACCCTCATGGTTCATTCACTGACGTAGTTCCACGCGGCGGTAACGCTGGTGGCGGCGGCCAGCCAGGTTGGGTGTTGAAGTGTAAGGGCTGGGAAACTGATCCAAACGCTTACATCTATTTCACGATTCAAGGTCATGCGTGGGAGCCAATTACTAAGGCTTTGGGCAAACCAGAGTGGGCAACTGATCCAGCGTATATGACTGCTGAAGCTCGTCAAGATAAGATTTTTGATATCTTCGCAGTCATTGAAGATTGGCTCAAAGACAAGACTAAGTATGAAGCTGTGGATATCCTCCGTAAGTTTGATATTCCATGTGCTCCAGTTCTCTCTATGAAAGAATTGGCTAACTCGCCTGATCTGCGTAAGAGCGGCTCAATCGTTGAAGTTGATCACAAAGTACGTGGTAAGTACTTGACTATCGGAAGCCCAATCAAGTTTTCTGATTTGGAAATCGAAGTGAAACCATCTCCTGTATTGGGTGAGCACACTGATGAAGTGTTGGCTGACCTTGGCTACAGCGCTGATGACATCGCTAAGTTGCATACAGCTAAAGCAGTTTAATAGCGACTATTCATCGTTGATATTTGGAAGGCGCTCCTTGTGGGCGCCTTTTTTAATTCTCAGGCAGAAAAGAAAATGACCCATGAAAAATACTATAGACTGAGCCTATGAATGCCAATGTTGATTTAAGCCAATTAATAGAGTGCATCGGAGACGCGATTATCGTTGTCGATGCCCATGAAAAAATTGTGCTGTGGAATCCAGCTGCTACTCGCATATTTGGCTACTCGGAAGAAGAGGCTTTAGGTAATACTTTAGATTTGATTGTTCCAGAGCGCCAACGTCATCGGCATAACGAAGGATGTCGTAAGTCCATGGAAACGGGGATCACTCGCTATGGTTCATCATTATTAAAGGTGCCGGCTCTGCATAAGAGTGGCAGCATGCTTTCCATAGCCTTTACAGTAGGTATGCTGTTTGATGAGAATCACAAAGTGAATGGCATCGTGGCGCTGATTCGGGATGAGACTGAGCGCTATACACAGGAAAAGGCCCTCAAACAGCGCATCGCTGATCTAGAAACCCCCCACTCTTAGCCTCATATAGCACTCAGGAAGCGCTAATTCAGCTTAAGCAGGGGTCTATGCCCAAAAATTGGGCATGCTCTATTGATCTTTATTCCCCGCTGGTAAAATTATTCCAATTCAAAAATTCTCATTCTTATTAGGACTTAAACCATGGCAAAAGCACTAGACGGGGTGAAAATCCTTGACTTTACTCATGTTCAATCTGGACCAACCTGCACGCAGTTGCTCGCTTGGTTTGGCGCAGATGTGATTAAAGTAGAAAAATCTGGCGAGGGTGATGCAACGCGTGGTCAACTACGCGATATTCCAGATGCAGATAGTTTGTATTTTACGATGCTTAACCACAATAAGCGTTCAATCACTGTCAATACTAAAACCCCGAAGGGTAAAGAAATTCTGGAGCGCTTGATTAAAGAGTGTGATGTGTTAGTTGAAAACTTTGCACCGGGCGCACTCGATCGTATGGGATTTTCTTGGGAACGCATTCAAGAACTCAATCCAATGATGATTATGGCTTCTGTTAAAGGTTTTGGTCCTGGTCCTTATGAAGATTGCAAAGTGTATGAGAACGTAGCGCAATGCGCTGGCGGATCTGCATCGACCACTGGTTTTGATGATGGCCCTCCCATGGTGACTGGTGCACAAATTGGTGACAGTGGCACTGGCTTGCATTTAGCTCTCGGGATTGTGACTGCACTCTATCAGCGCACTCATTCTGGCCGCGGTCAAAAAGTCTTGGCAGCCATGCAAGATGCAGTATTGAACTTGTGCCGGGTGAAGTTGCGTGATCAGCAGCGTCTTGAGCGCGTTGGCATCATGCAAGAGTATCCACAGTATCCGAATGGTGAGTTCGGTGACTCTGTGCCTCGTGCCGGCAATGCATCTGGTGGTGGTCAGCCAGGTTGGATTGTGAAATGCAAAGGCTGGGAAACCGATCCAAACTCCTATATTTACGTAGTAGTTCAGGCCCCTGTATGGGAAGCCATTTGTAAAGTCATTGGCCGTGAAGATTGGATTTCTGATATTCGTTTTGCATCGCCAATGGCACGCTTACCCCATTTGATGGAGATCTTTGGCGAGATTGAAAAATGGACGATGACAAAGAGTAAGTTCGAGGTCATGGATATCTTAAATAAGTACGATGTCCCATGTGGCCCGATTCTGTCTATGAAAGAAATCGCTGAAGAACCTGCGCTACGTGCTACGGGGACGGTAGTTGAGGTAGATCATCCAATTCGTGGCAAGTACCTAACTGTAGGTAATCCAATTAAGATGTCCGATAGCCCGACTGATGTGACGCGCTCACCACTACTCGGTGAACACACCGATGAAATTCTTCATGAATTGGGTTATTCCAATGATGAGCTGATTACTCTTCGTCACGATAAGGTAATCTAAGATGCGAGTTGCGTTGATTGGGAGTGCAGATTTTGGTAAAGCTGCTTTAGAGGCTTTTTTAGATCGCGGTGACGAAGTTGTTGCTGTTTTCTGTCCACCGGACAATCCCAAGTCAAGTAAACCTGAAGTACTGAAAGAAGCAGCCCTTGCAAGAGGCCTAAGCCCTTTACAGTTTGCATCTTTGAAGGGTCCCGAGGCTGCTCAGGCCATGATTGATAGTCATGCTGATATTTGTGTGATGGCCTATGTGCTGCAATTTGTTCCGCAAGAGCTCTGCAAGATCCCTAAGCACGGCACAATTCAGTATCACCCATCACTCCTACCAAAATATCGCGGCCCAAGTGCGATTAACTGGGCGATTGCATTAGGGGAGGAAAAAACAGGCTTAACAATCTTCCGCCCATCAGATGGCCTAGATGAAGGCGCAGTGATTTTGCAAAAAGAAGTAGTGATTGGACCAAATGACACCTTGGGCAGGGTCTACTTTGATCATCTTTTCCCGATTGGCGTGAAAGCCCTCATGGAGGCTGCGGACTTAGTAGTTGCTGGCAAGCATCAAGAACTCGTTCAAGATGAATCACAAGCAAACTACGAAGGTTGGTTTGGTGTTGACGCTGCGCAGATTCATTGGGCAACACATATTAGCCAAATCTATAACCTCATTCGTGCATCCAATCCAGCTCCTGGCGCTTGGAGCAAGTTTGGTGAGCAAAAGGTGCAGATCTATGATTGCCATAAACATGTTGCGGCTACCTTTAGCGCTGTTAAAGGTAAGCCAGGTGAAATCACGCAAATCACTTTGGATTCATTCTTCGTGACTTGTCATGGTGGACAGATTGAAGTCCTCAAGGCTAAGGGTGCAGCAGGGAAAGTGAGTGGCGCTGATTTGGCTAAAGAATTGAACTTAGAGGTGGGGCAGTTCTTCGCACTTTAGTGCTTCTACAAAATACCTTTACTGAGAATCATCACTTTTTGTCTTAAGATAACTTAATATTACAAATCATTTTTTTGGGGAATCAATATGTTTGCTAGAACAATACTCAGCGTCATTGCCCTTGGTATAACAATAGTAGGCTTGCTGCAATTTTTTAACAGTGGTGAGTATGTCACCTTTGTTCTTGGTATGGCTTCATATTTCTTACTGACGATTTCAGGCTCTATTTGCAAGAGAATGGGCAAATAAGCTTTTTCATCTATAGCGCTGTTAAGATATTAAATTGAGCTTACCTCTCTCAAGTAGAGTGGCGGGCAGATCGTAAAGGCACCCCTAGGATTAAATCTCTAGGTTATCAATCAAACGCGTTTTACCAAGCTTGGCAGCTGTGAGAATCACCAGTGGCTCTCCAGCCTGTAAGCTTTCATTTGTTGCTGGCGCTAAATCACCTTGCTGTCGAATGGCGATGTAGTCTGGTTCCCAACCACTCCCAACTAACTTCGCAACAGCTACTTTTTCAATTTCAGATAAGTTATTGGTGTTACGCGAACCCAGTTGCAGAACTTGCTCGCGAACTTCTTTTAATACTCTTTGTAATTCAGGAGCTTCTGCACGCTCTTCTGCCGAGAGGAAAATATTGCGGGATGACAATGCCAAGCCATCATCAGCCCGAATAGTTTCACCGGGAATAATCTCGACTGGCAATGCAAACTGTTTGGCCATTTGACGAATGATCATCAATTGTTGGTAATCTTTTTTTCCGAATACGGCAACCTTGGGCTGAACACAAGAAAAGAGTTTTAATACAACTGTGCAAACACCTTTGAAGAAGCCGGGGCGGAATTCACCTTCAAGGATATCGCCAAGTTGCTGTGGCGGATCTACACGGTATTCTTGTGGCTGAGGATAAAGATCTCGCTCAGTTGGCGCAAACAAGATATACACACCTTCTTTTTCAAGCTTCTCGATATCTGCTTGCATAGTGCGTGGATAGGTATCAAAGTCTTCATTGGGACCAAATTGTAGGCGATTGACGAAGATACTAGCAACTACAGGGTCACCATGCTGTCTTGCCAGACGCATAAGTGATAAATGACCCTCATGCAAGTTACCCATGGTTGGCACAAATGAGGCACGAGTTTGACCGCGCAAGTGGTCACGTAACTCCCCAATATCACTAATAATTTTCATGCAACAGGAGTATAGGCTAGGCGCACGTAAATGGGTGCGTACGGTTCTGCCTGTGTAATCTCTATCAAAGCTTCACGTGAAAGCTCAAGCATTGCAATGAAATTAACAATCACTACTGGGATGCCTTCACCAGATTTAATCGCATCTTCAAATAGTTCACCAAACTCGATGAAACGGGTACTTTGTAAGCGACGCAAAATCCGAGTCATGAAGTCACGGACAGATAATTGTTCTCGAGTAATGGTGTGATGCTGAGTAAGTTTGGCGCGATACAGAACGTCACGCCAAGCCATTTGTAAATCATCTAAGTTCACTTCCGGCCAGGTAATGGCAACAGTAGTGTCTACAAAGCCATGTGCTATTTGGAAGTCACGCCCTTGCTGTGGAATTTGGTCAAGCTCTTGAGCGGCAAGCTTCATACGTTCGTACTCCAAGAGACGACGAACCAATTCTGCACGTGGATCATCCACTTCTTCTTCGCTATCGGCCTTCTTCATCGGCAATAGCATGCGAGATTTAATTTCAATCAACATTGCTGCCATCAATAAGTAATCAGCAGCAAGCTCAAGGTTCGTATGGCGAATTTGATCGATATAGCTCAGGTATTGTTGCGTAACCTGTGCCATTGGAATATCGAGTACGTTGAAATTTTGTTTACGAATGAGGTAAAGCAAAAGATCTAGTGGGCCTTCAAATGCTTCAAGAAACACTTCTAGTGCATCTGGTGGAATATAAAGATCAGTAGGTAATTTAAATAATGGCTCGCCATACAATTTGGCAAATGCTTCCGACATCCCATCGGTGACCGATGGGGTGCTATCTAGTAAATCGGATGCCGGCCGAGTACTTGGCTCAGCGCCTGATCCATTGCCTGAATTAGTCATTCGAATAAACGTAAGCGCGTTGTTTTAATTTGGCAGCTTTTGCGCGGCGCTGATCTTCAACGGTCAGTGGTTCTTTGTCCCATAAGAGAGCGCGACCAGCTTGTTGGTCTGCCTCGAGTTGTGGTTGCTCGGACTTGAGTTCATTTAAGAACTGGGTGATTTCAGACTGATATCTTGCCATGGTATTTCCTAAAATACTCAATAAATTCAATTACTTATCTTATTTAACTACAAAAGTCATCTGGGGACTACACCCGCCATTATAGGTGTTTTTTTAGGGCTATTTTTACAAGTTTGCAGCTAGTAAAGCCTCAATTTGAGGGGCTTCTACACGAGCCATCAGATGCTTGTAAGCCTGGATTGGATGCTTACTAGAAAGTGGTGAGTTGATATCGTTCCAGGATTGAGCAGGTATGGAGAGAAACTCTTCTACACCTTTAGCAACTTGGGGAATGACCGGCTTGAGATAAAGGCTGAGCATACGGAAAGCTTCCAAAGTAATACTACAAATACGCTGTAAGTCTGCCTCACGAGCGGGGTCTTTGGCAATTTCCCAAGGCTTGTTTTCATCAACAAAGCCATTGACCTTATCAGCCAGATCCATGATGGTACGCAAGGCTTTTGCATATTCGCGTGCCTCATAAAGCGCTGCAATTTTTTCACTAGCACTAGCAATCTCTTTGAGTAATGGATGATTCATTGCCTCATCAGACACAACGCCACCAAAACGCTTTACTAAAAACCCTGCGCTACGACTCGCAATATTGATGTACTTTCCTAATAAATCACTATTCACGCGCGCGACAAAGTCTTGTAGATTTAAATCTAAATCTTCCATACTGTCATTGAGCTTGGTTGCGAAGTAATAGCGGAACCATTCGGGATTAAAGCCACATTCAATCACGCTATTAGCAGAGATCAAAGTGCCGCGGGACTTACTCATTTTCTCGCCATCAACTGTTAAGAAGCCATGAGCAAATACATTGGTTGGTGTTCTGTAACCTGCAAATTTTAGGGTGGCAGGCCAGAATAGGGTATGGAAATATAAAATATCTTTACCAATGAAATGGTATTGCTCAGTAGTGGTATCGGGTTTGACCCACTCATCAAAGTTTAAGCCTTTAGCCTGGCAGTAATTGAGGAAGCTGGCATAGTAACCAATTGGGGCATCAAGCCAGACGTAGAAGTACTTGCCTGGCGCATCAGGGATCTCAAAGCCAAAATAGGGGGCGTCACGGGAAATATCCCAGTCGCTCAGCTTACTTTCGCCTGGTTGTCCAACCCACTCCTTCATCTTATTGCGTGCTTCGGGCTGCAATGGCGTTTTCACTTGGGTCCACTCGCGTAAGAACGTTTCGCAGCGAGGATCAGACAACTTAAAGAAGTAATGATCAGAGATTTTTTTGGTCGGTGTGGCACCACTCACTACTGAAACAGGATTCTTCAGGTCAGTAGGCGAATAGGTAGCACCGCATTTTTCACAGTTGTCACCATATTGATCTTTGGCGCTGCATTTAGGACACTCGCCTTTAATGAAGCGGTCGGGTAAGAACATTTCTTTGACCGGGTCGTAAGCTTGTTCGATTGCACGCTTTTCAATCAGTCCTGCATCTCGTAGTTTGAGATAAATACTTTGTGAGAGCTTTTCATTCTCAGGACTATCGGTGGTGTAGTAGTTATCAAATGAAATCAGAAAGTGATCAAAGTCACGCTTATGCTCTTTCCAAACATTGGCGATTAACTCCTTTGGAGTGATACCTTCTTTTTCTGCGCGCAACATGATTGGGGTGCCATGGGTATCATCGGCGCCAACGTAATGAACCTCATGGCCGCGCATCCGTTGAAAGCGCACCCAAATATCGGTCTGCACATATTCCACCAAATGGCCAATATGGATCTGACCATTGGCATACGGTAAGGCTGAGGTGACAAGAAGACGACGCTGGGAGCTACTCATGCAATGCGGACTTAAATAAGAAGGTTAAATTAGGGGTAATACGTAATTATGCAAGCTTGTGCAGTGATTTTAGTCTGCGGTTAAAGTAAACACCGCGAAGTCTTCCATTTTTCCTTGATTCAGAAAGTATTTCATGGCCGTAAAGCCCAATATTCAGATGTCTAGCGCCTCCGTGCCTTTGGTGCATGAGGTCGAGGTATTGGATGAGGCAGGCAGGAAAAAGTTAACCCATATCCCCGGGGAGCGCTCATTAACCATTTATTTGGATAAGCGCGAGGTTGTTACTTTAATGACCCTAGGTAGCGCTCCTGAAGCCTTAGTGCTTGGCTATTTGCGTAATCAGCGTTTAGTGGAGTCTCCATACGATATTGAGAGCATTCAGGTCGATTGGGAGACCGATTCTGCTGCAGTGAAAACTCGCCGCAGTACTGTAGATATTGATGCTTTGACGAGCAAGCGGGTTGTCACCACTGGTTGCGGTCAGGGCACTATGTTTGGCGGCTTGATGGAGGAGATAGCTGCAATCGCTCTTCCGGATGGGCCCAAACTTTCTCAAGAGGCAATCGTCGCCTTAATTGATGCCATACGCGTTCATGATTCAATTTACAAGAGATCTGGCTCAGTTCATGCCTGCGCTGTATTTGAAAGAGTGGGGGAAGATGGGGTGAAGCTTCTCCACTTTATTGAGGATGTGGGACGTCATAACGCAGTGGATTCAATTTCTGGCTTGATGTGGTTAGCCAATAAAACCGGTAAAGATTTGATCTTCTTCACTACCGGACGCCTCACTTCAGAGATGGTAATTAAGGGGGCTCAGATGGGTGTCCCTTTCCTTCTAACCCGCTCGGGAGTGACTCTCATGGGTCTAGAGCTGGCCCGCAAAACCAATCTCACCATCCTATCTCGCTGTTCGGGGAAACACTTTGAGATCTATAACGCGCCTGAGCGAGTGATTTTTACTAAAAACAGCTAATTTTTAGTGCTCAGAACCCGATAAATGGTGGGTTAGGGCTGCGAAGGTTTTACAATTCGGCCATGACTATTAAATCTGACCACTGGATCCGCCGCATGGGTGAACAAGGCATGATCAGCCCGTTCGAACCTGGACAAATTCGCCAAGATATTGCTGGCAACAAAATCGTGAGCTACGGCACCTCAAGCTATGGCTACGATATTCGTTGTGCAGACGAGTTCAAGATCTTCACGAACATCAACAGCACCATTGTTGATCCGAAGAATTTTGATGAACAATCTTTTGTGGATTTTAGGGGTGACGTTTGCATCATTCCACCGAATTCATTTGCTTTAGCAAGAACCGTTGAGTATTTCAAGATTCCGCGCAGTGTATTAACTATTTGCGTTGGCAAAAGTACCTATGCCCGTTGCGGCATCATTGTGAATGTCACCCCATTTGAACCTGAGTGGGAAGGCTATGTCACTTTAGAATTTTCTAACACCACACCATTACCTGCAAAGATTTATGCCGGTGAGGGATGCGCGCAAGTTCTCTTTTTTGAGAGTGATGAGATTTGTGGCACATCTTACAAAGATCGTGGTGGTAAGTATCAAGGTCAGCAGGGTGTGACCCTGCCTAAGACTTAATTTTTCCTTTACTCAAATTTTAGTTCGCGAACCTAAAGGGCAGCCATGAAATTTCGTTTCCCAATCATCATTATTGATGAGGACTTTCGCTCCGAAAATATTTCGGGTTCAGGTATTCGCGATCTGGCCGAAGCCATTGAGCAAGAGGGCATGGAGGTTATTGGCTTAACTAGCTATGGTGACCTCACCTCTTTTGCACAACAAGCTTCCCGCGCCTCCTCTTTTATCGTCTCGATTGATGATGAAGAATTTGATTCTGATTCCGAGGATCACGATCTTCCTGCTTTGAATAATTTACGCGCCTTCATTACAGAAGTACGCAAGCGTAACGAGGATATTCCAATCTTCTTATATGGCGAAACTCGTACTTCGCGTCACATGCCCAATGACATCTTGCGTGAATTGCATGGTTTCATTCATATGAATGAAGATACGCCAGAGTTCGTAGCGCGTCATATTATTCGAGAAGCCAAGGTTTATCTAGATTCATTAGCGCCCCCATTCTTCCGTGCCCTGACTAATTACGCTTCTGAAGGCTCTTATTCTTGGCATTGCCCAGGACACTCTGGTGGTGTTGCTTTCTTAAAGAGTCCAGTAGGTCGCATGTTTCATCAATTCTTTGGTGAGAACATGTTGCGCGCTGACGTTTGTAATGCTGTGGAAGAGTTGGGCCAACTGTTAGACCATACTGGCCCAGTGCTTCAAAGTGAACGCAATGCTGCCCGTATCTTTAGTGCAGACCATTTGTTCTTTGTAACTAATGGCACCTCCACATCAAACAAAATTGTTTGGCACTCCACCGTAGCCCCTGGTGATGTAGTGCTGGTAGACCGTAATTGCCATAAGTCTGTGATTCATTCCATCACCATGATGGGCGCGATTCCTATTTTCTTAATGCCCACCCGTAATCACCTTGGCATTATTGGAGCAATTCCGAAAGAAGAGTTTGAATGGTCCAACATCAAGAAGAAAATTGATGCTAACCCCTTCATCAAGAATAAGAATGTTGTGCCGCGCGTCATGACTCTGACCCAGAGTACCTACGATGGCATTATTTATAACGTCGAAATGATCAAAGAGATGCTTGATGGCAAGGTTGACTCTTTGCACTTTGACGAAGCCTGGTTGCCGCATGCCACCTTCCATCCTTTTTATAAAGATATGCATGCGATTGGATCTGATCGCAAACGCACTAAGAAAAGTTTGATGTTTGCAACTCAATCTACTCATAAGCTATTGGCTGGTTTGTCACAAGCTTCGCAAGTATTGGTTCAGGATGCAGAAGAGACTAAGCTTGATCGTGATTGCTTCAATGAAGCCTATCTCATGCACACCTCTACTAGCCCACAGTACGCCATTATTGCTTCTTGTGATGTTTCTGCTGCCATGATGGAGTCACCTGGTGGTACTACCTTAGTAGAAGAATCCATTGCTGAAGCAATGGACTTCCGTCGTGCGATGCGTGAGGTAGATGAAAAGTTTGGCGCAGATTGGTGGTTTAAGGTTTGGGGACCAGATCACTTAGCAGAAGAAGGTATTGGTGAGCGTTCCGATTGGGTGCTAGAGCCCAATGCAAGCTGGCATGACTTTGGTAAGTTGGCTAAAGACTTCAATATGCTCGATCCAATCAAGGCAACAGTAGTCACGCCAGGATTAGATATCGAAGGTAGTTTTGGTTCCATGGGTATCCCCGCCAGTATTGTCACCAAGTATCTCGCTGAACATGGTGTGATCGTTGAAAAGTGTGGCCTGTATTCCTTCTTCATTATGTTTACCATTGGTATTACTAAAGGTCGCTGGAATACTCTAGTAACAGAATTGCAGCAGTTCAAGGATCACTTCGATAAGAATGCGCCTTTATGGAAAGTACTTCCTGAGTTTGTCGCTAAGCACCCACGCTATGAGCGCGTTGGACTCAAAGACATTTGCCAGCAGATTCATGAGTTCTATAAGGGCCGTGATGTAGCTCGTATGACAACTGAGATGTATACCTCAGACATGGTGCCTGCGATGATGCCTTCTGAAGCTTGGGCCAAGATGGCGCATAAAGAAGTCGACCGTGTGCCGCTTGATCAGTTAGAGGGGCGCGTAACGGCTATGCTAGTAACGCCATACCCACCAGGTATTCCACTCTTGATTCCAGGTGAGCGCTTTAATAAACGGATTGTGGATTATCTGTACTTCGCAAGAGACTTTAACGAAAAGTTCCCTGGCTTTGAGACTGATATTCACGGCCTAGTGAAGGCAGACCTAGATGGACATAGTGAATACTATGTGGACTGTGTGCGGCAAGAGCGCGATATCACGCTTTAAGCACCTTCGTTGTTTTATCAAATACCCTGAAAATTTCAGGGTATTTTTTTATTTGCCGATCTAAATGCGCTCCTGTATCTTACGTAATTATTTTTAAAGTAAGAGATTTCAATGAGTAAGAAAAATACATCAGAAGTTTTGTCGAGCGCTGTCTTAACATCGAAGAATGTGTATGCCAGCATGAAAGAAACGATGCACCTATTGAAATCACCCGCTAATGCACTACATCTTAAAATTTCTATTGCGCAATATCTTAATTATAAGCAGAAGAAGCCTTTATAAGATTGGTAGCTATTTAACCGGCTTATCTAGTTGAAATGTTACCGGAGCATCTTCATCAACCTTGCTTGAAGATGACTCTGATTTTGAGTCTTCACCACTAGTGAAGTTGTAATCCTGGCTTTGGACTACTGCCGCAGGCTTATCTAGGAGCGTAGTGACCAGAGCAGGGAAGGCAACAACTGCTGCCACCATAATGAGTTGCAATCCAACCCAGGGCAGCGCACCCCAATAGATATCGCTACTCTTTACTTCTTTTGGCGCAACCCCTCTGAGGTAGAAGAGCGCAAAACCAAATGGAGGATGCATAAATGAGGTTTGCATATTGACGCACAGCATGACCCCAAACCAGACAAGCGCAGCGCTAGCAGCAGCCTGGGGATTACCATTCATAGAATCTAGCAGAACCGGAGAAAGAAGTTTGACTGCTACTGGTGCAAGCATGGGAACGATGATGAAAGCAATCTCAAAAAAGTCTAAGAAGAATGCTAAGAAAAAGACAAAGAGATTGACGACAACGAGAAAGCCAATCCAGCCACCAGGCAGCCCTGAGAATAGATTCTCAACCCAATGCCCACCATCTACCCCTTGGAAGACTACTGAAAAACAAGTCGAGCCAATCAGAATAAAGACCACCATCGCAGTAATACGCATGGTGTTTTGGTAAGCCTGCTGTATTAAACCTTTAAGATTTGGAATGCTAGCTCTGCGAAGCCAAGCCAATAGCAAAGCACCCATCGCACCCATTGCGCCAGATTCCGTTGGGGTTGCAATGCCGGTCATGATAGTGCCGAGAACTAAAAAGATTAATACTGCCGATGGGATGATTCCCATGAGACATTTTTTCCAGAGCTCCCAACCCTTGAGAGTCAGATCAGTTTCTGGCACTGCCGGTAAATAGTCTGGACGAATACGGGAGAGGATGAAGGTATAAAGTGCAAAGAGAGTAATTTGCAGTAAGGAAGGCCCCCATGCGCCAAGATACATGCTACCGACATCAGCACTGCCACTTTGAGTCTTCAGTTGATCAGCTAAAACTATCAGAACCAAGGATGGCGGCACTAATTGGGTAATCGTTCCAGAAGCTGCTAGAACGCCTGTGGCGTAGCGCATGTTGTAGCCATAACGCATCATCACTGGTAAAGAGATCATCGCCATGGCTATGACCTGGGCGGCTACAGTGCCCGTGATAGCTCCTAGAATAAATCCCACAATGATGACCGAGTAACCTAGACCTCCGCGAATTTTTCCAAAGAGTTGACCCATCGAGTCCAGCATTTCTTCGGCAAGACCACAGCGCTCCAGAATGGCCCCCATAAAAGTAAAGAATGGAATAGCCAGAAGAAGATCATTCGCAAGCACGCCACCAAAGATACGCTGTGGGATGGCTTGCAAAAATGGCATGCCAAAAAAGCCTTCACTAATCGCAATAACTGAAAAGAAGAGGCCAGCAGCCATCAAGGAGAATGCGACTGGGAAGCCAATCAACATAAAGACGATGAGGCCACCGAACATGAGAGGTGGCATCCACTCTAATGGAATCATTGCATTGGCTTTTCGTAGTCAAGATCTTCGGCGGGCAGGATAATTTCACCTTTGAGTGCGCCAATGCGTTTGATGATTTCTGAAACGCCCTGCAAGCTGAGCATAAAGAAGCCAAACGGCACTACAAATTTAATGGGGTAACGTGCTAATCCACCAGAGTTGAGTGAATGTTCCAAGATCAACCAAGATGGATAGAAGAGGGTAGTCCATGAGAGCCATGTAAACAAAATACATGCTGGCATCAGGAACAACACTAAGCCAAATAAATCTACCCAAATACGACCGCGATCAGAAAGATGTGAATAGATTAAATCCACGCGGACATGCTCATTCCGTTTCAGGGTATAGGCTGCGCCCAGCATCACTGCTGCACTAAATAAATACCATTGCAGTTCTAGGGGCCAGTTGTTACTAATGTCTAAGCCATAGCGCAGTAAGGCATTAACTGCCGATACTATGCAGGACAGGAGAATCATGATGCCGGCAGCCTTGCCAAGCAGTTGGTTTATACGATCAATACCCGCAGAAAGCTTGGACCAAAACTCCATGCCATCTAGAGATCTGCACGACCCCGTTTGACGGCAGCTAGAACTTGAGAAGGTGCGGTCCCACCAGCATGTTGACGTGATTGCACAGAGCCATCAACCGTTAGGAGGACAAAGACATCATCGCCGATGAGTTCGGGGCGATTATCAAGACCACAAGCAAAGCGCAGCTCTGAAATACTCAAGTCGGTGAGCATGCAGTTTCTACCAACACACGCTTTCACGGCATGAGCGACAGCCTCATGGGCATCACGGAAAGCGAGGCCTTTTTTAACCAAGTAGTCAGCTAAGTCAGTTGCCGTTGAAAAACCTTCTTTAGCAGCAGCTTTCATTACATCTGCTTTGACTTCAATATGAGGAATCATGTCGGCAAAGATGCGCAGCGTATCTTGAACGGTATCTACTGCATCAAATAACGGCTCTTTGTCTTCTTGGTTATCCTTGTTGTAGGCAAGTGGTTGGCTCTTCATCAGTGTTAACAAAGACATGAGATCGCCATAGACGCGACCAGTCTTACCCCGTGCTAATTCAGGAATATCAGGGTTCTTCTTTTGCGGCATGATTGAGCTACCAGTACAGAAACGATCTGGTAGATCAATAAAGCCAAAGCGTGGACTAAGCCAGAGCACAAGCTCTTCTGAGAGGCGTGAAACGTGCATCATCAAGATAGATGCAAAGGCGCAGAACTCAATCGCAAAGTCGCGATCTGATACGGCATCTAAAGAGTTGTTACAAAGACCATCAAAACCTAAAGTTTTAGCAACCTGTTCGCGATCAATTGGGTAGCTAGTGCCTGCCAAAGCAGCGGCACCCAAAGGGAGGCGATTAAAGCGCGCACGCAAATCAGTCAAGCGACTGGCATCGCGACTAAACATTTCAAAGTAAGCCATCAAGTGATGACCAAAGGTAATCGGTTGTGCAACCTGCAGATGAGTATGACCAGGCATGATCGTGCCAGCATGCTTTTCTGCTAAATCTAGTAGCGTACTGCGCAGAGTCTTCAGAGTGGCAGCAATTTCATCAACACTACCACGCAACCACAGACGTAAATCAGTCGCTACCTGATCATTACGGGAACGACCAGTATGCAAACGTTTTCCAGCATCACCCACTAGGGCAGTTAAGCGGGCTTCAATATTGAGGTGTACATCTTCTAATGCCAATTGCCATTCAAATTGGCCAGCTTCAATCTCACTCTTAATTTGAGCCATTCCCTTCTGGATATCGGCTAAATCTTGAGCGCCGATGATCTTTTGGGCAGCCAACATTTGGGCATGGGCCAGGGAGCTAGCGATATCAACCATCGCAAAGCGTTGATCAAAGCCGATAGAGGCTGTATAACGCTGAACGAGTTCGTCCACCGGTTCGTTAAAACGGGCCGACCAAGCATTGGCTTTATTGTCTAAGGAATTTTTGGGTGAGCTCATAAACACAGTATATTGTTGTACGTCTTTTATTATTTTAAATGTTATGTCCCAAACCTTAAATTCTCCCTCTTTGACAGCCCCCAAGCGCCTAGTTATTGCCTCCCGTGAAAGCCGCCTAGCCATGTGGCAGGCAGAACACGTGCGAGATTGCCTCAAAAAGCTCTATCCAGAGTGTGATGTCCAGATTTTGGGTATGACTACCCGTGGGGACCAGATTTTGGATAAAGCCCTCTCCAAAGTGGGTGGTAAAGGTCTTTTTGTCAAAGAACTCGAAACCGCTCTAGAGGATGGGCGCGCTGATTTGGCGGTGCACTCTCTCAAGGATGTTCCGATGGTGATGCCAGAGGGATTTGATCTTGCTTGTGTCATGGCTAGAGAAGATGCACGTGATGCATTTGTTTCGAATGACTATGCCACTCTCGAAGACTTACCTAAAGGAGCGATCGTAGGAACTTCGAGTTTGCGTCGTGAGTCAGTACTACGAGCAAAGCTCCCGCATCTAGAAATTCATCCACTGCGTGGTAATTTGGATACCCGCATGGGTAAATTAGATCGTGGTGAATATCAAGCCATCATTTTGGCTGCAGCAGGATTAAAACGCTTAGGTCTAGAAAGTCGTATTCGGGCATATCTTCCCTATGACCCATACACACCAGCTGCTGGTCAAGGTGCTTTAGGTATTGAGACTTTAAGCAAACATCCCAATATCAAACAATGGCTTGCACCCCTCAATGACTTGCCAACTTTATTTGCTGTTTCTGCAGAGCGGATGGTATCTCGTCAGCTTGGCGGCTCCTGTGAAGTACCCTTGGCAGCCCATGCCGTATGGGACCAAAGCCAGATGCAAATTCGTTCTTTTGTAGCAAGTGTAGATGGCAAAGCGATTTGTATTGCAAACGGCAATGCCAGAGTGCAGTCGATTGAAGATGCAGAGGCGCTAGGGCTTGCCGTTGCAAAAGATTTATTGGCACAGGGTGCAGCAGATTTAATTCCTAAAATCTCTAAATAGAAATCATAGTAGCGATGAGTACTAAAACCATCGTTGTTACTAGACCGAGTGGCCAGGCTCGTCAGCTGATAGAGATGCTGACCAGTAGCATTGAACAAAGTGGGGTTGCTAAGCGTAGCCTTCCAGAAATAGTTTCACTTCCTCTGCTGACAATTGTGCCCAAAACAGATGATCAACTAGCAGATCACATTGCCACGACTTTAAAAGACGCAGACCTCGCCATTTTTGTTAGCCCGAATGCCATTGAATGCGTCATGCGTTTACTAGAGCGAGACTGGCAAGAATTTTCAAAGAAGATTATTCCGATTGGGGTCATCGGTGGCAGCAGCAAGCTGGCATTACAAAACCATGGTATCGGTCAGGAAAAAAGTCCTACCCCGGTATTGATCCCCAAGAATAATGAGCAATGGGATTCAGAGGGGCTATGGCAAGAGCTGCAAGGCCTTGGTTGGGATTGGCAAAGTAAGAAGATCGTTATTTTCAAAGGTGAAGGTGGCCGAGAATGGCTGGCCGACACTTTAATAAAAGCAGGGGCGACAGTAGATGCGATATCTATATATACTCGCGTGCCCTTAGATCTTGATAACCCAGCTTGGCATGTAATTCGTGAGATGGACATTTCAAAATCACTTTGGCTACTCACCTCTTCTGAAGCGGTGCGTTATTTAGGTCAAATAGTGAAGGATCAATTTCCACAAGGCCTTCAAAGCGCCAGCGCCTTATGTTCACACCACAATATTGCCAATGCAGCAAAGGCGATTGGTTTCGGTGAAGTTTTTACTACTGAGGCTGGTGACGAGGCTTTAATTAAGGCTAGCCTAGCCTGGCTAATGATCTAAGCGATCTCAGTTTTTAAGAAGCTTAGTAGAGCGGGTAGGAAAATTTCATTAACCAATATTGGGTGACCCTTCAATTGATAAAGAGTGCGTCGAGCCCACAAGGGCGAACTCAATCCAATGTAATTCTTGGAGCATCGCTTCCACAAAGTGCTACTTTTATCTAAGCGCGCAATATCTCGCGGTGGTTTTGCTTTGGAGTGCTTCCGTATTTTTGCAAATAGCACAGCACCTAAAGGCTTTGTTCCAAGACGAAGAACAGCATGGTTACTGCCACTGGAACTTAAGGTAGGAATAACGCTATGAGCCATCACTACGGGAATATTGTTTGCGCACAAAAGTACTTCACGCACTCTGCAGCGCCTAATCTTGAAATGGAAATAGCGACTTTCGTCGCTATTGAGTGACTGAGGGCAATCGCGCAAAACTCGCACTTCTAGTTTTTGCCCAATTGCGTTCTCAATTTTTTGGGTAAGTGACCCAGTATCGCTAAGCCAAGGCTGCCACTTTCGTGGCGCCCGATGAATTTCACCGGAACCGACTCGATTCCATGCAGAACGGAGACGATTACGGCGAATCATTCTTAACTACCGCTAAAGTTCCGACGTTGACCGCCAGACTTTGGTTTAGCAAAACGTGGACCTGCAGGACGTGAGTCAGCAGAGCGCGCGGGGCGTGAATCAGTTGGACGTGAATCAGCAGAACGCGCA
Organism: Polynucleobacter sp.; assembly: GCA_037129175.1. GTDB lineage: Bacteria > Pseudomonadota > Gammaproteobacteria > Burkholderiales > Burkholderiaceae > Polynucleobacter. Next base: position 64,250 of record JBAXVK010000007.1, read on the forward strand.
GGACGTGAGTCAGCAGAGCGCACAGGACGTGAGTCAGTAGAACCAGTTGAACGTGCTTCGAAATGATTGCCTGAACGATTACCACCACCAGAACCACCACCACCAAAGCGCGATTCCGAACGTGCGCCTGAACCATAACGACCACCACCACCGCCAGAACGGTTACCACCACCGCCACCTGAGCGACCGCCACCACCACCAGCGCGACCACCGCCACCACCAAAGCTAGGCTTGGCTTGTGGCTCAAGGCCGGCAATTACCGATGCCACGATATCTTGCTGCGTAAAGCGCTCGATATTGCGAATCTTAGCGCGATCACGATGTTCAACCAAGGTGATAGCTACGCCGTTACGACCAGCACGACCAGTACGACCAATGCGGTGCGTATAGTCTTCTGGTTTCATTGGCAAACCAAAGTTAATCACGTGACTAATGCGGGGTACATCAATACCGCGAGCCGCTACATCAGTCGCCACCAAAATCTTGGTGTGACCCTTACGCAAGGACTCTAGGCGACGCATACGCACAGCTTGAGGCATTGCACCGTGAAGGGCAGTTGCTTCGTAACCATTGGCACGCAATGTGTCAGCAATTTTTTCACTTTCAACTTGAGTGCTAGCAAACACAACCGCTTGATCTAAAGTGGCATCAGCCAAAATGTGCTCAAGTAACTTATGCTTGTGTGACATGCTGTCAGCCCAATGTAGCTTCTGTTCAATATTGGCGTGCTTTTCACCTGCATGAGCAAGTTCAATACGCTTAGCATCAGTAGTTAAAGCATTAGCTAAAGACATAATCTTGGGTGCAAAAGTTGCAGAGAACATTAAAGTCTGATTGCGGCCAGAACAACGCTTGTCAATGGCCTCGAGATCATCCGCAAATCCCATGTCGAGCATGCGATCAGCTTCATCAATAACGAGTTGCTTAACATCATCTAGACGAATTGCTTTGCTGTCACACAAGTCGAGCAAACGACCTGGAGTTGCAACAACTAACAGGGCACCTTTCAGAGCTTGGATTTGCTTGCCATAAGGCATGCCGCCCATAACGGTTGCAATGCGGATACCTTTCATGCCACGAACTAAGTTCACAGCATCAGCGGTAACCTGTTGCGCTAATTCACGGGTAGGGCAGAGCACCAACACTTTAGGTTGTGCACGGCCTGGTACAGGCGAATTGTTTGGGTTAGCATCGATCAGTTGATTAATCAAAGGCAATAAAAAGGCTGCAGTTTTACCGCTTCCGGTTTGGCTGCTGACCAATAAGTCGCCACCAGCTAAAGCAGCAGGAATAACCTGAGCTTGTACATCAGTGGGTTGGGTAAAACCCAACTCAGCAACGTTTTTAAGAAGTGGCGCTGCTAAGGCGAAGGACTGGAATGTCATTCCAGGGGGCTTTGAGTCTTTCGACTCGGGTTTAGTTTCTTTAGAAAAAGTCATGCAATTACACATCCCCTCAAAGGGATGTCTCCGTATGTTGCACCCATGGTTTTATAGGGTGCGATGGTCAAAGGCATCGACCATCAGACAGGCGGCAGCGCGTTTTTTTATCTTTGGTGTTTATAACTTCTAAACGATACGCTGAAATATAGCTGGGGGGCGATGAATCAAATTGCTTAAAAAAGCCTCTTATTATGACAGTTTGAGAGGGGTATTACAAGGGTTTTCCCGAATTAATTACTTTAGGCGACGGATAAGGCGCTCTGTTCTCTTCCCGTAGGGTGGACGAGCAGGTTGAGTACCTTTCAGAATATTGCTACCGAGCAATCCACGTACTTCCAGGATTGATTTCTGATGGCTAAAGGTTTCAAAGCCTTTCTTGCCATGATAAGCGCCAATACCACTAGCACCAATTCCACCAAATGGCAGGGATTGGACTGCAGCATGTAATAAGGTGTCATTGATAGTCAAGCCACCAGAGCGGGTCTCTTCTAAAACACGTTGCCTATTCTTTTTGTCTTTACCAAACCAGTAAAGCGCTAATGGATTAGGCCTGTTATTGACATAAGCAATGGCTGCAGCAGTATCTGCAATTGTCACTATTGGCAGAATAGGCCCAAAGATTTCTTCATGCAGAACACGAGCCTGAGGTGATACATCAATCAGCGCAACAGGTTCAAACCTTCTTGCGCCAGCAGATGGATTATTTAGCAAAGGAATAACTTTTGCGCCACGGTCTACAGCATCGCTTACTAGATGCTGCCAGTATTGCAACTGATCATCATCAATCGGGCCAGTGAGTTCTTCGGGGTTACTAAATTGGGATTGAGCAGCAGCTTTAAGTTCTTGAACAAAAGCATCTTGATTACCTGGTTCAATCAGAACGTAATCTGGGGAAATGCAGGTTTGACCGCCATTCAGTAATTTGCCATAAATAATGGCAGCAGCAGCTTCCTGTAGTTTAGCCGTCGAATCAATCATGGCTGGTGTTTTACCACCAAGCTCCAGCGTCACAGGAGTCAGATTTTCAGCAGCAGCACGCATTACCTTTTTGCCGACAGCTTCTGATCCACTGAAAAGGAGATGATTAAATGGCAATGCAGCAAACTGTTCTGCAACTTCAATGTCGCCAGTACTCACACAAAATTCGCTGGAGTGAAAATACTCTTGAATCAAGCTTGCTAAAAACCCGGAGGTACGAGAGCACCGATCAGAAGGCTTTAGCCAAACGCGATTGCCAGCAGCTAGAGCAGCAATTGCGGGAACAAGCGCTAATTGAATTGGGTAATTCCAGGGGCTCATGATGCCAACAACTCCAATCGATTGATTTTCAATCCAGGCTTCTGACGACCCCATATATGAGGGGGTTTCCATCTGCACAGGCTTCATCCATTCCTTAAGATGTTTGGCGGTGTACTGACAGGCCTGATATACCATTTGAAATTCTGCAAGGCGGGTTTCAATCGGATGGCGTACGCCAAAATCTGCTGCCAACACTTTGCAGATTTTTCCCTCATTGGCTTTAATCATCTTTTTGATTCGTCCAATGCGCTCTAATCTCACTTCAAAAGTAGGGTTGGGATCAGCCGCATAGGCTGCCTTGATTTCATCAAGCTGGATGGTGAATCGATTCATAGTTTTTAATAGTTGGCAAAGATAGAAATAAAGCATTAGGATAAAGGCATGAACGAAACCCTTGATAAAAATCAGTCCCCACTAGGACAAGCCACCTTGGGCGGTGGATGTTTTTGGTGTCTTGAGGCTGTGTACCAGCAAATTTCCGGGGTTAAATCGGTTGTTTCTGGATATGCCGGTGGCCCCCGGCCCAATCCTACTTATGAAGCAGTTTGCACTGGGGTTACCGGCCATGCTGAAATTGTGGACATCCTGTTTGATCCAGAGGCGATTTCATTTAGAGAGCTGTTAGAAATTTTCTTCGTGATTCATGATCCCACCACATTGAACTATCAAGGCAATGACCACGGCACACAATATCGATCCGTTATTTTTACGCATAGCGATGAGCAAAATAAGATTGCCCATGAAGTTGTTAGGGAGCTTGAAGAGTCAAGGATTTATTCCAGCCCATTAGTGACTCAAATTGATGCGGCACCAATGATTTTCCCAGCTGAGGACTATCACCAGAATTACTTTGTGCAACATCCTAATGAAGGGTATTGCAGAGCAGTAGTTGCGCCTAAATTAGCAAAGTTCAGAGCGAAATTTAAATCGCTCATAGCACCGCATTACTCTTAGGGAGCAAGACGGTTTACATGCCAAGTTGATTCATCTAACTTGTAATGGATGCGATCATGAAGTCTAGAGGGGCGGCCTTGCCAGAATTCGATTTCAGTAGGGTGAAGGCGGTAACCACCCCAATGCTCAGGACGCGGCGGCGCATCTCCGAGTTCCGCTTTGTACCGTTTCTCAGCTTCTTCCAAAAATTCACGATTAGGAATAGCTGAACTTTGTGGTGAAGCCCAAGCACCAATTCGTGATGCAGCAGGACGAGAGTGGAAGTATTCATCGCTTTCAGCGACACTCACTCTTTCTACAAGCCCCTGAATGCGGACCTGGCGCTCTAGCTCATGCCAATGAAAGAGCAGGGCTGCTTGCGGGCGGACTTCTAAATCCTTGCCTTTTTGGCTTTCGTAGTTAGTGAAAAAGGTAAAGCCGTCTTGATCGGCACCTTTTAGTAAGACAATACGAGCAGATGGATTTCCGGCTTTATCGGCAGTAGCTAAAGTCATGGAATTGGGTTCGGGGCACTCCGCTCTTACGGCCTGGTCAAACCAGAGCTTAAACAGAGGCAAAGGGTTACCCGGAACATCGGTTTCCGAAAGCTGGCCAAAGGTATAGTTTTTGCGTAGTTGAGCAATGGAGTCCATTTATTCAGTATAAAGAGAAGCTATGGCAGAAGACAAGGTAGCAGAAAGCAGCGAAGATCGTCGTTTTGGCGGGGTCTCTAGACTCTATGGACCAGATCTGCGCGAGCGCTTTCGCAATGCCACAGTCGTGGTTGCAGGCTTGGGTGGGGTCGGCTCTTGGGCTGCCGAGGCATTAGCCCGAACCGGTATTGGGCATCTCGTCTTAGTTGACTTTGATCACATTGCAGAGAGCAACACCAATCGCCAGCTCCATGCTTTGGAAGGGCAGTATGGTAAAGCCAAAGTGGAGGCTATGACACAGCGTATTTTGCAAATTAATCCCGAGATCAAATTAACACCCTATGATGAATTTCTAACACCAGAAAATTTAGACTTACTCATACCAAAAGACGCTTTGGTATTGGATGCTACGGATTCGGTACAAACCAAAATTGCTCTATCAGTATGGGCAACTACAAATAATCGCGCGCTAGTGATGTGTGGTGCAGCAGGTGGTAAAGCAGATCCTACTTCTGTGCGTTGTGATGATCTCTCTCGTACCGAGCAAGATGCCTTATTAGCAAAGGTACGCCAAGGACTAAGACAAGATCACGGCTTTTCCAGAAATCTCAAGAAAAAAATTGGGATTCGCGCTATTTATTCTCACGAACCTCGTGCTGGTACAGCCAGTGGTGGTCTGGCTTGCACTGGTTATGGCTCTACAGTCATGGTCACTGCGGCCTGTGGTCTTGCCGCTGCTGCTGAGATTCTTAATCTGATCGCGGCACAAACCTAATTTTTGCTTTGTTGGCAATAAATCCTTAAGGGAATTCCCTGTAGGAAGTTTCTGATTCTTTTGCAGTCAGGAATATTTTTGAGATCACAACGGCCTTGATTTAAAAGACATTTCATTTTCAGATGATCTACTTTTTATATCTTTAATCACTTTAGGTATTTTTATCCCCTAGTAGATCTGCCCAGCACTCCCTAGACTTTGCCTCGTTGGTAAATGGGCCAACGACAAACCGAAAGGAGGTCTCTTTTGCAGACTGAACACACTGGCTTAAAACGTCATCTTAAAGTAAGACACATTCGCTTGATGGCTTTAGGCTCAACGATTGGGGTTGGGTTATTTCTAGGGTCAGCAAGTGCAATCAAACTTGCTGGACCATCCATTCTCTTGGGTTATTTGTTAGCAGGGATCGTTGCCTTCATTGTGCTGCGTGCTCTGGGTGAAATGGCGGTGCACGAACCTGTAGCGGGCTCATTTGCGGCCTATGCGAATAGTTATGTAAGTCCATTGGCAGGCTATATGGTCGGCTGGGGTTATTGGACCTATTGGGTTGTGGTGGGCATTGCCGAAGTGACTGCTGTGGGCATTTATATGGGAATTTGGTTTCCAGAAACGCCGCAGTGGGTCTGGGCACTATCTTCCATAGTGATGATGGGTTTAATTAATCTGATTGCGGTCAAAGTCTTTGGCGAGTTTGAATTTTGGTTCGCGCTTATCAAGGTGGTGGCAATTATCGCAATGATTGCACTTGGTGGATCAGTAATCCTATTTGGCTTTACCAATGATTGGCAACCCATTGGCTTAAGTAATCTGTGGCAGCACGGCGGCTTCTTCCCAAACGGGATTAGTGGCATGCTGCTCTCACTGCAGATGGTCTTATTTGCTTATGTTGGCATTGAGATGATTGGTTTGTCTGCTGGCGAGGCTGAGAATCCAAAGAAAACAATCCCAATGGCGATTGATTCATTGGCATGGCGCATCTTGATTTTCTACATGGGTGCGATCTTAGTCATTCTGGCGATCTTCCCTTGGAATGAAGTGGGTCAACAGGGCAGTCCTTTTGTGGTCATGTTTGAGCGTATCGGTTTGCGTGAAGCGGCTGGCTTAATTAACTTTGTTGTAATTACTGCAGCGCTCTCATCTTGTAACGCAGGGATCTTTAGTGGGGGTCGACTCTTGTATTCCCTCTCAAATAATGGCTATGCACCAGCATCATTTTCAACACTATCCAAGTACGGTGTTCCTCATCATGCGGTCATCGCTACTGTTGCGGTCTCTATGACAGGCGTTGTCTTGAACTATTTTGTGCCAGATAAAGCGTTCCATTACATCATGGCTGCAGTCACCTTTATTGGCCTAATGGTTTGGATTGCAATTTTGTTTACGCAAATCAAATTCCGACGTTCATTAACTCAAGTCCAAGTAGCCGAGCTTGCCTATCGCACTCCTTGGTATCCGTATTCCTCGTGGTTTGCTTTGGCATTCATTTTTTTAGTAGTTGTGCTGATGGGCTTTCATGAGGATGCACGGATCGCTTTGATATTAGGTCCGTGTTTATTGGCGGTGTTTCTAGTGATGTTTTATATCGTTGGTTTGCACCATAAAACAAAAAATAATCGTGAATTTAAATAATAGGAGATGACGATGATTATTGGCGTACCCCAAGAAGTAAAAAATAATGAGTTCCGGGTGGGATTAACCCCTGGCAACGTTAGCGGGCTTTGTAGGCAAGGCCATACGGTTCTGATTCAACGTGGGGCAGGAGAGCAAATTGGCCTGACGGATGAGTTTTATCGAATCGCAGGTGCCTCACTCATTGATAGCGCTGCAGAAGTTTTTCATAAGGCTGAGATGATTGTTAAGGTCAAAGAGCCGCAAGCACAAGAATGTGCAATGCTCCGTGAAGATCAGATTCTGTTTACCTACCTACATTTAGCCCCAGATCCAAAGCAGACCAAAGCATTAATTGATTCTGGTGCTACTTGCATTGCCTATGAGACGGTAACAGCCATGAGCGGGGCATTACCGCTGTTAGCTCCGATGAGTGAGGTGGCTGGTCGGATGTCAATTCAGGCAGCTGCCTCTCATTTAGAAAAGACCCATGGTGGTTTAGGGATCTTGATGGCAGGAGTCCCTGGTGTATCGCCTGCTAAGATCGTCATTCTGGGTAGCGGAGTGGTGGGCCGCAATGCCCTGCAAATGGCAGTAGGGATGGGTGCTGATGTCTGCATCTTTGATCGTGATATTGATCGCTTGCGTCAGATCGACATGTTGTATGGCAATCGAGTGCGCACTTTTTATTCTGACAATCTATTAATCGAGCAAGAGATCTGTGAAGCGGATGTTGTCATCGGTGCAGTTCTGTTACCAGGCGGTGCCGCACCGAAGTTGGTCACTCATGAGATGGTGAGAAAGATGAAGTCAGGTTCGGTAGTAGTAGATGTAGCAATTGACCAAGGCGGGTGCTTTGAAACCTCTAGACCCACTACGCACACTGACCCTACATTCTTGGTAGATGGTGTATTGCATTACTGTGTAGCCAATATGCCTGGTGCTGTCGCCAGAACATCTACCTTTGCCTTAACGAACGCGACCTATCCATTTGTGGAGGCCTTAGCTAATCGAGGGCTTATAGATGCTTTATCGATTGATCATCACTTACGCAATGGCTTGAGTGTGCATAAAGGGTTATTGACATCTAAACCAGTTGCTCAAGCTCAGGGATTAGAGTTTTCCTGCGCAGATGAGATTCTAAAGGTCTAGCTCTTTGTGAGCGTTGTGTGAGAATAGTGCCTTGGGGGATCTAAACTCCCTCATCGCACTATTTAATCGGCACCTTACTAGGCTAAAACATTCATGAACTTTTCTGCTCTAGCTCTCTCTACTGGGGTTGTTGCTTTAGCAGAAATGGGCGATAAAACCCAACTACTCTCTTTGATGTTGGCTGCCCGTTACCCTAAACAAGCTTTGGCCATTATTGCTGGGATATTCATCGCCACTATAGCTAACCATGCCTGCGCCGCCTTACTCGGCCATTGGTTAACGAGCCTAGTTTCTCCAGATGTCATGCGCTGGCTCTTGGGTTTGAGCTTCTTGGGGATTGGTCTATGGCTTTTAGTCCCCGATCACATTGATGATGCCGCCAGATCAAAGGTTGCTGATCGTGCATTGCAAGTATTTCTGCTGACGGTGGGATTATTTTTCTTAGCTGAGATGGGAGATAAGACCCAAATTGCGACGATTGCCTTAGGTGCACGTTATGAAGATGTTTTCTCTGTAACGCTTGGCACCACATTGGGGATGATGTTGGCTAATGCCCCCGCAGTCTGGGTTGGTCAAAAATTCACTAAGCGTATGCCGATTAAGTGGGTGCATGCTGTGGCTGCGGTCACCTTTATCGCGATTGGTATTGCCACCCTGATCTGGAGCTAGTTCTAGTCAAGGCTTAAAATAAAGCTATGAAAACTGATCTGCCGCAGAGCTTTCGTCGGCTCGAATACCGCCCCCCTGTTTACACTTTTGATCAAGTAGAGCTTGATATTGCCTTAGATCCTGCCCGCACGATTGTGAAAAGTAGGGTTGAGGTTTTGCCAGGTAAGAGTTTTGAAGTAGGGGCGCCATTAGTTTTAGTGGGTCAAGAATTAGAGTTTGTGAGCTTACGGATTAATGGTGCAGCCCATCGTCACTTTGAACTCACTCCTGACTTTCTGACAATTCATTCTTTGCCAAACGAGGGTAAAGAAAAATTCATCGTTGAAATTATTTGTATTTGTGTGCCAGAGAAAAATACTTCCCTGATGGGTTTATATGTCTCTAATGGAAACTTCTTTACTCAATGTGAGTCTGAGGGCTTCAGAAAAATCACTTATTTCTTAGATCGCCCTGATGTGATGGCACGTTACCGCGTGACCTTACGAGCGCGAGAAGCAGAATGTCCAGTTCTTTTATCTAATGGCAACTTATTAAATACTGAAAAACTACCAAACGGCTGGCACAGTGCTATTTGGGAAGATCCGTTTCCAAAGCCATCCTATTTATTTGCCTTGGTGGCCGGTAAGTTGGAATGTATTGAGGAGACCATCACTACTAGTAGTGGTGCTAAGAAGTTATTGCAGATCTGGGTAGAGCCCCACGATCTGAAGAAAACCCGTCATGCCATGGATTCGCTAATTGCTTCGATTCATTGGGATGAAAAACGTTTTGGTCTGGAGTTAGACTTAGAGTGCTTCATGATTGTGGCAGTAGGTGATTTCAATATGGGTGCAATGGAGAACAAGGGTTTAAATATCTTCAATACCAAGTTTGTCTTGGCTCAACCTGAAACTGCGACCGATGCAGACTTTGCTAATATTGAAAGTGTTGTTGCGCATGAGTATTTTCATAACTGGACCGGTAACCGAGTCACTTGCCAAGATTGGTTCCAGTTATCTCTGAAAGAGGGCTTAACCGTATTTCGGGATCAAGAGTTTTCGGCAGATCAAATGGGTAGTGAATCTGGCAGGGCAGTGAAACGAATTGAGGATGTCCGCTTATTGCGTCAACTACAGTTCCCCGAAGATGCGGGTCCGATGGCTCATCCCATTCGTCCTGACGAGTATCAAGAGATTAGCAACTTCTACACGGTGACTGTGTATGAGAAGGGCTCTGAGGTAGTTCGGATGTATCAAACCCTGCTAGGTAAAGAGGGCTTCCGCAAGGGCATGGATTTATATTTCAAGCGTCATGATGGTCAAGCAGTGACTTGTGACGATTTCTTAATGGCAATGGCTGATGCTAATAGTAAAGATCTCACCCAGTTCAGAAATTGGTATAGCCAAGCAGGTACGCCACGCGTGAAAGTGCAAGAGCATTACGACGCAGCGAAAAAAAAATATCAAATCACATTGGCTCAAAGTTGTGCGCCAAGCCCAGGCCAGCTTGATAAGAAACCCTTTCACATTCCACTAAAGATGCGCTTGATCACAAAGGACAATGATCAAGCAGAGCAATTATTAGAATTGACGCAAGCAAGCCAAAACTGGACTTTTGACAACATTGATGAGTATCCAGTGCTTTCGATTAATCGGGATTTCTCGGCCCCGATTAATTTAGACTTTGAACAAGGCGAAGCAGATCTATTAACTTTGTTCTCAAGCGACGACGATCCCTTTAATCGCTGGGAAGCTGGCCAGAAATTGGCGATGCAAATGATTTTGAATCAGCGCTTACCTGATGCCAAACTCATTGATGCCTATCGCCATCTTTTGATGGATCCTAAATTAGATCCAGCCTTTAAAGAGTTGGCTCTAACACTACCTGCTGAGTCTTATCTCTATGAGCAGTGTACTAGCGTAGATCCACAGAAAATCTTTACTGCACGTCGTGCATTCCGCAGAGAAATTGCTCAGCAGTTGCAGTTAGAGTGGGCTGCTTTGTATCAACAAATGCAAACGCCTGAACCATTTAAGTCAGATGCAGTAGATGCAGGTAAGCGTGCTCTCAAAAACCTTGCGCTGAGTATGCTGCTCGAGGCCAATACTGCTGTTTGGGCGCCAATGGCAGCTAATCAATATCGGGTTACCGATAATATGACTGATCGTTATGCTGCTTTGGCTGGATTACTGATTCATGGCGCTAAGGAAGCAAAAGATTGCTTGATTGATTTCTATGAGCGCTTTACAAGCGATGCACTAGTGATTGATAAATGGTTTGGATTGCAATCGAGTCGGCCTCCTATTGATGGCCTTGAGTCAACTTTGAGCAATGTAAAGAAATTACGTGAGCATCCAGCATTCAAAATGAATAACCCTAATAGAGTAAGAAGCGTCATTCATGCTTTCTGCTCCAATAATCCAGCGAGTTTTCATCAGGTCGATGGCAGTGGCTATGAATTTTGGGCCGATAGTGTGATCGCGCTAGATCCGATCAACCCCCAGGTCGCAGCACGTTTAGCCAGGGCACTGGATCGCTGGCGCCTATTTGCCCAGCCCTATCAAAACAAGATGAAGGCGGCCTTAGAGCGCGTGGCAGCCTGCCAAACCCTCTCCCCAGATGCTCGGGAAGTAATAGGTAAGGCACTGAGTAACTAGTACTCAAGGATGCCTGTCTTAGCGCGGTATATTCTTCATTTTTGGCGATTTTCCGCCAAGGATCGCAAGATTTTTCCCTGCATTTAGTCGAATAAAGGCGGAAATGAGCTCGTGGATAAGATCTGTGGGAGCAGTCTTTGGATTTACGTATTCCATAGCACTATGTATCAATTTTTCATCAATATCGAGCTTCATTTACAAGGGCCGCCTAATTTTTAAGAGTGAAATTTACTATCAACCAGCAATAAATTATGACCGTTTTTAATAACAAGGCAAAATAGACCCTAATCTCAATAGCACTTTGGAGAAACACCTTTGTCCTCAAGTATCAATACCAATTTCAAGCAGTATTTAGCTAGCGCCAAACCAAAGGGCGCCTCTATACCTGCGGGTCTGCAAGATTTATTACTCGCGGTAGTTAATACATGCTCTACCTTAAGTCATGAAGTAGCGCAGGGAGCCTTGATTGGTTTGCTCGGCTCTGCTGGTAGCGGCAATGTGCAAGGTGAAGTACAACAAAAGCTCGACATCATTGCGAATGATCAATTAATCAATGGCGTTAAAGAATGTAAATCCCTTGCAGGCCTTGCTTCAGAAGAAATGGAATTGCCTGTAGCAGTGCAAGGTACTGGCGATTATCTTCTCTTGTTTGATCCCCTGGACGGCTCATCTAACATCGATGTGAATGTATCTATTGGTACTATTTTTTCAATATTGAAGAAGCAAGATCCTAGTGCACCACTCCAAACTTCGGACTTCTTATTATCAGGTCGTCACCAGGTGGCTGCTGGTTATGTCGTTTATGGTCCTCAAACTACCATGGCGCTGACTTTAGGCGACGGTGTCGTGATGTTCACCTTAAATAAAGAGACTGGCGAGTTCTTATTAATTAAAGATACTGTGACCATTTCACCTACTACAAAAGAGTTTGCAATCAATATGTCCAATATGCGTCATTGGGCTGACCCAGTACGCCGTTACGTGGAAGAGTGCTTAGCCGGCACTACTGGTACTCGTGACAAAGACTTTAATATGCGCTGGATTGCATCAATGGTGGCCGATGTCCATAGAGTGTTATCTCGTGGCGGGGTATTTATGTATCCCTGGGATAAGCGTGACCCAAAGAAGGCGGGTAAGTTACGCTTGATGTATGAGGCAAATCCCATGAGCTTCTTGGTAGAGCAGGCTGGTGGCGCATCGATTAATGGCACTCAGACCATCATGGATCTTCAGCCAACTGACTTGCATGAGCGTGTTTCAGTCATGCTGGGCTCTAAAGAAGAGATTGACCGCTTAAAGCAATATCACTCTTAAGGCTTTACTTTTTCTTTGAGGTAGGCGAGTGACTCTTCAACTTGATCGATCAGAATAAGACAGATATCGCCAGCAGAGATGTCGTTTAGAGCAGTATCAATCGCCTTGAACTCCCCATGAATTTCCTTCACTTGCTTAGCTTTAGTTGCGCCTACTAAACCTTCTTGCAAAAGCTTAAGCACCTCACCGTCTTCGCGACCGCGTTGGCAAGCATCTTGATACAGGATGACATTGTCAAATGAGTTGCCAAGAACGCGCGTGAGATCACGAATATCCTCATCACGCCGATCGCCGGCACCGCTAATCACAACATGACTCTTTTTCGGTTTCATGGCCTCAATGGCACTTGCTAGGGCACGCATTGCATCTGGATTGTGCCCATAGTCAGCAATGACAGTTGCACCATTGTGCTGGAACTGATTAAAGCGACCCGGTACAGAGTTGGCGTCGCTCTCAAAACTGTGTAAGCCACGCGCAATTTTCTCTGCATCTAAGCCGAGTGCCCAGGCTGCACCAATTGCAGCCATGGCATTTTCTACCTGGAAACCGAGTACGCCATTTTGAGTGAGTAGAATTTCGCTAACAGGGAAGCGGTACATGACACGCGAACCTTTTGAGGCAACAATATAAGTACCATCAAAAAAGATGACCTTCTTATTTTTAGCACGATGTGCAGCAATGACTGGATGGTGCTGGTTCTGGGCAAAGAAAATGACGCGACCGGAGCATTTGTCTCCCATCTTTGCCACCATAGGGTCAGCAGCATTCAGGACAGCAGCACCAGTTGGCACAACGTTTTGTACGATAACCCGTTTAAGAATTACCAAATCCTCAACGCTGGTAATGTAGTTCAAACCAAGGTGATCGCCTTCACCAATATTGGTCACTACAGCTACTTCACAGCGATCAAATCCCAGTCCTTCACGCAACATACCTCCACGTGCAGTTTCCAATACAGCAGCATCGACATCTGGATGCATTAATACATTCCGCGCGCTCTTAGGCCCACTGCAATCGCCAGAGTCAATTAAGCGATGATTGACATAAACACCATCAGTCGTAGTCATACCCACACGAAGACCGGTTTCGTTTAGTAAATGGGCAATTAAACGGACAGTAGTTGTTTTGCCATTGGTGCCGGTGACTGCCACAACCGGAATGCGGCCATCTTCACCAGCAGGGAATAAGGTATTAATAATGTCTTCGCCAACAGGACGACTCTTACCAAAAGATGGCTTGAGGTGCATTCGTAAGCCAGGCGCGGCGTTCACTTCCACAATACCGCCGCCTTGCTGCTCTAGGGGTTTATAGATTGCTTCGCACAAGATGTCTACGCCAGCAATATCAAGACCAATCATTTGCGCAGCAGCGATTGCGCTAGCAGCTACATCGGGATGGACATCATCAGTGACATCAGTGGCAGTTCCACCAGTGCTTAAGTTTGCATTGTTACGAAGTAAGATGCGTTCACCGATTTTAGGGGTGAACTGAGGATTGAGCCCATTGCTGGCTAAGTGCGCCAGGGCAATGTCATCAAGCCGTATTTTAGTAAGCGCTGTAGCATGGCCATCGCCGCGCAAGGGATTCTTATTTTCGATATCAATCAGTTCGACTACCGTATGCGTACCGTCACCAATAACTAGAGCAGGTTCACGACGTGCTGCAGCAGAGAGGCGATTGCCAACTACCAGTAAGCGATAGTCCGCACCAGGAAGGAAGCGTTCAACAATAGTTTCACTACCAAAGTCTTGAGTAACTTCAAAGGCAGCACGGATATCTTCCTCGGTTTGAATATTGGCAACAACCCCTTTACCTTGATTACCATCTTTGGGTTTGAGAACAATCGGGCCGCCAATTTTTTGTGCAGCACGCCAAGCGTCATCAGCAGTAGTTACCACCTCGCCAATGGGTACTGATACACCGGCAGCTGCAAGCAAGTTCTTAGTTAATTCTTTATCTTGGGCAATTGCTTCGGCAATTGCGCTAGTGTCACTAGTTTCAGCTGCTTGAATACGCTTTTGTTTGCTGCCCCAGCCAAACTGCACCATGCTGCCTTCGGTCATGCGACGGTAAGGAATATTACGCTGTAAGGCGGCATCAACAATGGAGCCAGTGCTGGGACCAAGCCGCACATCCTCATATAAGGCCTCTAATTCAGAAAGGGCGGCAGCCAGATCAAAAGGCGCATCATTCAATGTGGCTTGAATGAGGGCAAAGGCGAAATCAAAGGCCATTCGACCAACAACTTCTTCGGTATATTCCACAACAACTTGGTAAACGCCAACATCAATGGTTTGCACTGCACGACTAAAGGTAACAGGACAGCCTGCCTGTGCTTGTAAACCGAGTGCGGCATATTCCAAAGTATGTGCTAAAGAAAGCACTTCATTTTTGCCGCCGCGGCGCATGCTACCTAATTGCGGGAAACGTTCACGAATCTTGCTTTCAAATTGAGGGATAGAATCGATTGAGCGCTCCGACTCTTCGCAAGAAACAATTGCTTCTAATGCAGTATGGCGACTCCATAAATTAGGGCCGCGCAACATACGGATACGGGTGATTTCCAATTAAACCCCTATCGCAGTGGTGAGGTCGGGTACAAATGTTTCTGCACCAGCTTCAATAACATTAAATGGAATATCCAAGGCCCAAGCTGCAGCAATCGCTGCACCTAGGTTCATACCTTTCCATGGGGCATTAGAGTCTGACTCTGAGTGACGTGGCACGGGAATCGATTTCTGATCCAGTTTGCCAGACTTGAGGGTGATTTGTTGTTTACCAACCAGAACTACACGACCACCATTTTGTAGATGGGTTTGGATAACTTCAGAATTTGGATCTTCACTGAAGAAGATGATTTGACCATCACAGAGCTCTGCCATCTGAATACACAATGGATCATCTGCATTGAGAACCCCAATTCCATTTGGGAGTACGACATCAATCTGGGTACGCACGATGCTAAAGACTTGTTCTTCATCATAGATAGCATATTGAGGAAAGTTCGCTTTGGGGTCTACATTGAGAACGACCCCAACTTGGCAGCGATCGTAAGCCAAACCTTCAATTAGCATAGAGAGGTGATTGTTCTCAATCACGACTGCCTCTACTGCACGGTTTAATAAAGTGCGGCGCGCATTTTCCCAGTTGGATGTATTGGTATTTGGGATTGCACGATTACCAAAGAATAGGCCTTTGCTGCATGAGAGGCCAACATAGGCATTAGTAAGACGCAAGAAGTGCGCAATCATTTCTGCAACAGGGGTTTTACCATGTTCACCACAAATGCCTACGACTGGAATACGAAAATCCGTATCAGGGGGAAAGAGGTGATTAGCAATCTCCTTACCAACGGGCTGGGGTTTGCCGCTCGCTGGCTTTAAATGCATCAAAAGACCAGGGCCAGCATTGACTTCCACAATGGCAGCATTTTGTTCCGCCAGCGGATGACTGATGTCTTGCGCAACCAAATCAACACCAGCAATCTCAAGACCAACTACGCGTGCTGCTAAGGCCACTTGGTGGGCAACATCTGGATGAACCAAATCGGTTACGTCAAAAGCAACGTTGCCATTACTCTGAATCAACACTTTTTGATCTGAGGTAGGAATACTATCTCCATTCAGTTGTTGACGTGCGAGCTCTAATTCAACTGCTGAGTCTATGCGAACAGGATTCAGCGGGCATTCTTCTGCAGTACCGCGACGGGGATCAGAGTTAATCTGAATCTGAATGAGCTCGCGAACAGTGTGTTTACCATCACCGGTAACCCAAACAGTTTCACCTTTAGCTGCAGCAACTACTTTATTGCCTACTACTAGTAAGCGGTGCTCATCACCAACAATATGACGCTCAACTAGTACTTCACTGCCTTCATCAATGGCTACTGCATAAGCAGCTTCAATTTCTTGTTGGGTATATAAGTTAATAAAAACGCCACGACCGTGATTACCATCGATAGGTTTTACAACTACCGGCAGGCCAATATCTTGGGCAGCTTCCCAAGCATCATCAGCACTAGTAACGGTTCTGCCTTCAGGAGTAGGTACGCCAGCACTACGTAGCAAACTCTTAGTTAAGTCTTTATCTCTGGAAATCGTTTCTGCAATGGCGCTGGTTTGATCGGTCTCTGCAGTCCAGATGCGGCGTTGTTTAGCGCCATAGCCTAATTGCACCAAGTTACCTTCAGATAACCGAATTGAAGGAATGCCACGCTCTTCGGCTGCATTCACAATGCATGCTGTGCTTGGACCAAGCAAAAGATCATCACCAAGATCACGCAGCTCTTCAATAATGGTTTGCACCTGCGCAACACAGTCTTTATTATCTTGCACTAAACCTAAGTACAGATCACGCGCATATTTGAGAGCTGTTAGCGTAACTTCTTCATTGATGGCACTCACCATCACTTTGTAAACTCCACGGCGATCACCATCACGCGCCTTGCCAAAACCACCGGGAATGCCGGCTAAATTTTGTAGCTCAAGTGTGAGATGTTCCAGAATATGTGCTGGCCAAGTGCCTTCCTCGACGCGCTTTAAGAAGCCACCAGTTTCTCCAATGCTACAACGATGCTCCACAAGGCTAGGCAAGGCCTTAACCAAGCGATCATAAAAGCCTGGGATTAAATTAGAGGGGTAGTCCTCTAGATCGCCAATATCAACCCAAACCTCAATGACGGGATGGTAAGTCCACATATTGGGGCCACGGAGATGCTTAACGCTGAGGATCTCGATGGATTTATCTAGTAATTGGGGCATGTATAGGATGTTACGAGTGCTTAGGCCAGGCTTTGGCTATGACACGTTAGATAGTCTCTCTGTTTCTATTTTTATTTAAAACTCACATAATTAGCAAAAATACATAAAAAGGCTTGCTTCTTTAATTCAACGCTTTTTAGAGCTCCAAAGTTGACAGGAGCTATAAATCTAAAAAATCTAGCTCCACTATACTTTTAGAGTCAATGAAGCCAGAAATCTTACCTTTTGCTCCAAGCTTGCCAAGCTATTTGCAGTCCATTTTGCAGGGCGAAAAATCCCCTATCCGCAGCCTAGATGCCTTGCTAGCATGGGTTGAGTTGGATTTAGATGCAAATCTACGCTTTGAAAAAAGCCTGCTTTTACTGAGCGAAGACGGTCTTTTTTGGACTGATGGTGAGCAATTTCAGTCTTGGCCTCTAGGCCGAGGGCAGCATTTGGTTCATGGGGACCATGCAGGAGTCGGTCATTTAAGGCTAGAAACTGCTGACAGTTTGCTTAGGGACTGGTATTTCACTCTCGCAGTAAATCCTCAGGTCCTGCGTCTCCAATCAAGCTTTAAGCAACTTACCAGAGGTGAAGAGCAAAGCAAAGGCGAGTCAAGTGAGTACGACAAACAAGTTTGCCCAGTTTGCTTAAGTCCAAAATCTGCTAATTCAGATGCATGTCCTACTTGTGATCCAGAAGACGATACTCCGCCGTCTACATGGACTTTATTTAAACTCTGGCGTTTTGCAAAGCCATACAAAAAACAACTTGCTCTCGGTTTTGTGTTGACCTTGTTGTCAACTGGCGCAACACTCATCCCGCCTTATCTCACAATGCCGCTGATGGATCATGTGTTGATTCCCTATGAGAAAGGTAATCCAATTGATTTTCATTTGGCTAGCATGTATTTGCTCGCCTTGTTTGGAGCCGCTATTGTTGCTTGGGGCTTGGGTTGGTGGAAGACCTACTTACTTGCTTTGGTGAGCGAGCGCATTGGTGCTGATTTACGCAATACTACTTTTGAGCACTTACTTAAACTTTCTCTGGAGTATTTTGGCGGTAAGCGGACCGGTGATTTGATTGCCCGTATTGGCGCAGAGACAGATCGCATCTGTGTTTTCTTGTCCTTGTATGCCCTAGATTTTGTTACTGATGTACTCATGATTACCATGACTGCAGCAATCTTGGTATCGATTGATCCTTTGCTTGCCTTGGTGACATTAGCGCCATTGCCATTTATTGTGTGGATGATTCATGTAGTACGCGATCGCTTGCGCTTTGGCTTTGAAAAGATTGATCGCATTTGGTCTGAAGTAACCAACATCTTGGCTGACACTATCCCTGGCATTCGGGTAGTCAAAGCATTTGCTCAAGAAGATCGCGAACTCAAACGTTTTATCGACTCCAATAAACATAACTTACAAATCAATGATCGCGTTAATCGTGTTTGGGGATTATTTTCTCCGACAGTGACTTTGCTTACTGAAACGGGCTTACTGGTGGTTTGGGGTTTTGGTATTTGGCAGGTCGCGCATCAAAAGGTAACGGTCGGTGTGTTGATTGCTTTCTTGGCTTACATTGGACGTTTTTATATTCGCTTAGATTCGATGAGCCGGATTGTTTCTCATACTCAAAAAGCAGCTGCAGGCGCTAAGCGTATTTTTGATATTTTGGATCATGTATCGAGCGTTCCCGAGCCCATCAATCCAGCACCGCTAGGACCAGTTCAAGGTCGCCTCTCCTTAAGAGGAGTAGGTTTTCGCTATGGCAACCGCGCGGTATCTAAAGGCATTGATTTAGATATTGCTCCCGGTGAAATGATTGGCTTGGTAGGGCATAGCGGTTCGGGTAAGAGCACCTTAGTAAACTTGATCTGCCGTTTCTACGACGTGAGCTCAGGCTCAATTTCTTTAGATGGACGTGATATTCGGAGTATTCGAATATCTGACTATCGCAAATGTATTGGCTTAGTCTTACAAGAGCCTTTCTTATTTTTTGGCACGATCGCAGAGAATATTGCTTATGGAAAATCAGATGCAACTCGCGAAGAAATTATTGAAGCTGCACGCGCTGCTCATGCCCATGAATTTATTCTCAGACTACCTTTGGGCTATGACTCCTTAGTTGGTGAGCGTGGCCAATCTTTATCAGGTGGTGAGCGTCAACGGATCTCGATTGCACGTGCACTTCTGATTAACCCAAGTATCTTAATCTTGGATGAGGCTACCTCTTCAGTGGATACGACTACTGAAAAAGAAATTCAGCGTGCATTGGATAACCTGGTGAAGGGCCGCACAACGATTGCGATTGCACATCGCCTGTCGACCCTCAGAAAGGCTGACCGCCTTGTAGTGCTTGATAAGGGTGAGATTGTTGAGATTGGCTCGCATGACCAATTAATGGAAGCTCAGGGCGCTTACTATGCCCTATATCAGGCTCAATTACGTCATGCCGCCGAGTTGGTTGAGGGTGGTGCGATCGGCGAGAGTCTTGAGGACTCGCAAGAAGAAAAATTAGAGGTCATTGCTAAGAACATTGGAGGTGGAGTATGAATAAGATCCATCAGCTAGAACGCAATGCACTTGGGAACTTAGTTTTCATCGATGCCAAAGGTGAGCGCCATGTTGGTGTGTATCCAGTGCGTGCGTTTCCGATCACTGCACCTGCTGCCGGTATTGGTATCATGAATCAATCTGGCAAAGAAGTGTGCTGGTTTCCAGATGTTGCGCTGATCCCAGAGGTAGATCTTTCTCTGATTGAAGAGGAATTAGCCGCACGAGAATTTATGCCAGTGATTGAGAGAATTACTAAGGTATCTACATTTGCAACGCCGAGTATTTGGGATATTGAAACGGATCGTGGACCCACGCGTATCCGCCTTAAGGGCGAGGAAGATATCCGCCGCATTGCTGGCAATACATTGCTCATTGCTGATTCAAATGGCCTGCAATTTATCATCAAGGATTCGACGCAGCTCGATAAGGTCAGCAAAAAGCTCCTCGATCGCTTCCGCTAGAATCAAATAGATTTGCCGCTTTAGCTCAGTTGGTAGAGCAGTTCATTCGTAATGAAAAGGTCGCCAGTTCGATTCCGGCAAGCGGCACCAGCCTTACTAGGGTAAATACTTAGATAAAATTCTAATTAATGTAGATGCATAACCATTTTCATTTTGTGACTTTAATGCGGTTTTTTAGTCTAGATATAAGTAAACTAAAACAGTCTTTGGCTTAATTGATAGGGGTTTCTACCCGATTACAGAAACTCGTCTTAATCGATTTTGAAATTATTGATGGTAGTCAAGTTCAAGTTACCGATCTTGTTTAAAAATCACACACATTCAATAAGCCAAAAATAAATTGGCAAACCATTTACAGGAGCACATTAATGAAGATGAAGTTAAAAGGAGCATTGATTTTCACCGCTTTAGCCCTCGGTGTTGCTGGAGTTTCCCCTGCATTTGCTGCATGGGAGCCTACTAAGCCTGTTGAATTTATTATTCCTGCTGGTCCTGGCGGCGGTGCTGACCAAATGGCTCGCATGATTCAAGGAATTATCACTAAAAACAATTTAATGAAGCAGGCCATTATTCCTGTGAATAAAGGTGCTGGTGCTGGTGCAGAAGGTTTCTTAGCGATGAAAGAAGCTAAGGGCGATCCAAATAAGATCGTGATCACACTCTCTAATTTATTTACAACTCCGCTAGCAACTGGCGTTCCATTTAACTGGCAAGACATTACCCCGGTAGCCATGTTGGCGCTTGACCAATTTGTTTTGTGGGATAACGCGGAAAAGCCATATAAGACAGCCAAAGAATATATTGATGCTGCCAAAGCAGCTGGCCCAGGTAAATTCAAGATGGGCGGCACTGGCTCTAAGCAAGAAGATCAAATCATTACCGTTGCTATTGAAAAGGCCACAGGTGCAAAGTTCACTTACATCCCATTTAAAGGGGGTGGCGACGTAGCTGTGCAACTCGTTGGTAATCACATTGACTCTTCTGTAAACAACCCGATTGAAGCTGTGGCTCAGTGGCGCGCTAATAAATTACGTGCATTGTGCGTATTTGATGACACTCGTATGCCTTACAAAGAAAAAATCACTGATACTCAATCATGGTACGACGTGCCCACTTGTAAAGAGGCAGGCGTAACAACTGACTATGTGATGTTGCGCGGGATTTTCATGGCTCCAGGCGTGACGCAGGAACAAGTCGATTTTTATGTCGAGTTGTTCAAAAAAGTACGTGCAACTCCAGAGTGGAAAAAATTCATGGCTGATGGTGCATTCAATCAGACGTTTATGGCTGGCAAAGAATTTAGAAACTGGTTAACTCTGAATGAGGCGCTGCATAAGCAACTAATGACTGAAGCTGGATTCTTAGCTAAGTAATCTGGAGCAAATAAGGTAGGACCTCCAATCGGGAGTCCTATTTTTTAAGTACCCGTATGAATCACATTAAATTAGCGAATAAAACAAATGTCTGAACAAGCAAATAATTCAAACGAAGACTCAGCAATCAGCGTCAGGGCAGTGGATATCATTACCGCTATCTTGTTCCTCGCGTTTGGTCTAACGGTAATGATTGGAAGCCTCAAGTTAGGCGCGAGTTGGGGTAGTGATGGCCCAGAAGCGGGATATTTTCCTTTCTACATTAGCTTGATCATCATGCTTTCGAGCACGGTAACGCTTTATCAAGCTGCGATTGTTAATAAGAATAAGAAAACAGAGTCATTTGTCGATAGGGAGCCTTTAAAGCAAGTCATGGCCGTCTTATTGCCAGCAATTGTTTTTGTGCTCGGCGTGCAATTAATTGGTATTTATGTTTCCTCTTTTTTTTACATCGCTATCTTCATGGTTTGGCTTGGAAAATATCCTCTTTGGAAAGCAATTGCTGTATCAATTGGAGTGAGCGTAGCCCTATACCTGATGTTTGAGTTCTGGTTCCAAGTTCCATTACCACATGGCGCATGGTTCAACCCACTTGAATTTGTTGGCGTGAACTAAAAAATACAATTAAAAAAGATTAGAAAAAAAGGAGTACAAGTTGGAAGAAATTAACGCTCTATTCAATGGCTTTGCCGTTGCAATGACACCCTTTAACTTATTGTTGATGTTGGTTGGTGTCACACTTGGCGTGATCATCGGCGTATTGCCAGGGCTTGGCGGTGCAAACGGGATTGCGATTCTGTTGCCATTGACCTTTACAATGCCTCCAACCTCAGCCATCATCATGCTCTCTTGTATTTACTGGGGTGCATTATTCGGTGGAGCGATTACATCCATTCTCTTTAATATTCCGGGTGAACCGTGGTCTGTTGCTACCACCTTTGATGGTTACCCAATGGCTCGCAACGGCAAAGCAGGTGAGGCGCTAACTACAGCGTTCACATCTTCATTTGTGGGTGCGTTCTTTGCAATCGTGATGATTACCTTCTTAGCCCCACTGGTCGCTAAGTTTGCATTACAGTTTGGTCCGCCAGAGTTCTTCTCAGTCTACTTACTCACCTTCTGTAGTTTTGTGGGAATGAATAAGGGATCGCCCTTTAAAACTATTTCAGCCATGATGCTTGGCTTCGCTTTGGCTACGGTAGGTATGGATACCGTAACAGGTCAACTACGTTTAACTTTTGGTAACCCAGAGTTGATGCGTGGTTTTGACTTCTTGATTGCTGTGATCGGTTTGTTTGGCATTGGTGAGATCTTGCTATCGATGGAAGAGGGTTTAGCTTTCCAAGGTGCAGCAGCTAAGATTCGTGGCAAGGTTGTGCTTGAGACATGGAAACAGTTGCCAAAATACTGGGCCACTTCATTGCGTAGTTGCTTGATTGGTTGCTGGATGGGGATTACTCCAGGTGGTGCTACTCCTGCATCCTTTATGGCATATGGAGTCGCTAAGCGTGTATCCAAAGAGGGCGATAAGTTTGGTACTGGCAAAATGGAAGGTATTGTTGCTCCAGAAACTGCGGCCCATGCTGCAGGTACGGCTGCACTTCTGCCAATGTTATCTCTAGGTATTCCAGGCTCACCAACCGCAGCGGTATTGCTTGGTGGTCTATTGATCTGGGGCTTACAACCTGGTCCACTACTCTTCGTTGAGAAGCCAGACTTTGTTTGGGGCTTGATTGCTAGTATGTATTTAGGTAACTTGGCTGGCTTGTTTGTTGTTTTAACTTGTGTGCCATTGTTTGCTTCTATCTTGAGAATTCCATTCTCTATCATTGCGCCAGTCATTATTGTGATTTGTGCGGTAGGTGCATACACTGTTCACAATGCTATGTTTGATGTTTGGTTGATGATGGGCTTCGGCGTTCTGGGCTATGTCTTCAAAAAACTTGACTACCCAATGGCGCCAATGGTATTGGCTTTGGTATTGGGCGACCGCGCAGAAGATTCTTTCCGTCAATCCATGTTGTTCTCACAGGGAAGCTTAGATATTTTCTTCTCTAACTACTTGGTAGGTGGTATTTCATCTCTTGCATTAGTGCTGCTCTTCTGGCCATTGATTGGTAAAGTCATTGGTAAGAAAAAGGTGGCTGCATAAGCGCAAGTTGGACAGTAAGCATCAAGCAGTAGTTAAAAGGGGCGCAAGCCCCTTTTTTCATGACAAAGTGAAAGTCCGATAGAATCACTCAATCATGAACATACGCAAAAACCACCTCATTTACTTTATTGCTACTATTGGCATTGCTTTCAGCGGCACTATATTGGCTCAAAATGCCCTAATTGGCCCAATCAAAATTGAGCATGCCTATACACGGGCCACGATGCCAGGTCAGCAAGTTGCTGGCGGCTTTATGAAGATTGAAAACAAGGCTGGCCCCACTGATCAATTGATTTCTGCTAGCTCGCCTGTAGCGGGTGAAGTGCAGTTGCATGAGATGTCAATGGAGGGCAATGTGATGAAGATGCGTCAAGTGAAAGACATTGCAGTACCAGCAGGTGGCTCCGTAGAATTAAAACCAGGCGGCTTACATCTTATGTTCATGAACATTAAGGCCCCATTGAGTGCCGGTGAAACAGTACCAGTGAAATTGAAATTTGCAAAGGCTGGCGAAGTAGAAGTGAGGATGCCTGTGAACGTCATGGGTCAGCACGTAAAACAGTAAGCGAGATTCAATAGCGCCAACAAAAAAGCCCCTAGTTTTATCTAGGGGCTTTGTTATTCTGATTTGTTGGTTAAGTTAAATCTAAGTTCAGATCGGTTACCGCACCTTTGCTAGCACTACTTGCAAGACTTGCATATTTGGCTAGTAAGCCACGGGTATAGCGTGGCTTAGGCTGCTTCCAGTTAGCCCTGCGCTTCGCAATCTCTTCTTCACTCACATTGAGTTGAATCAGTAGCTTATGTGCATCGATCGTGACAGAGTCACCTTCATTTATGAGGGCGATTACACCGCCAACATAGGCTTCAGGAGCCACGTGACCAACTACCATACCCCAGGTGCCACCAGAGAAGCGACCGTCGGTAATGAGGCCTACAGACTCACCTAGGCCTTGACCAACAAGGGCTGAGGTAGGAGAAAGCATCTCACGCATACCAGGACCACCTTTAGGGCCTTCATAACGAATGATGACAACGTCCCCATCTTTAATCTTTTGAGCCATGATGGCTGCCATGGCGTCATCTTCAGAATCAAATACACGGGCTGGGCCAGTAATCGATGGATTCTTGAGACCGGTAATCTTGGCAACACAACCTTCTGGGGAGATATTGCCTTTCAGAATGGCTAGGTGACCTTGTTTGTATAAAGGATTATCTAAAGTGCGAATCACTTTTTGATCTGCGCGTGGCACAGAAGGAATATCTTTCAATACTTCTGTAATCGTTTTACCAGTGATCGTCATGCAATCACCATGCAACAAGCCACCATCGAGCAGAATTTTCATCACCTGCGGAATGCCGCCAGCTTGATGTAAGTCCGTTGCTAAATAAGTGCCAGATGGCTTCATATCCACAATGACTGGAACAAGCTTACGAATGCGCTCAAAGTCATCAATCGTCCATTCAATTTCAGCGGCACTAGTGATTGCTAAGAAATGCAATACTGCATTAGTAGAGCCACCTACCGCCATGATCACGCTGACTGCGTTCTCAATAGATTTTTTAGTAATGATGTCGCGTGGGCGTAAGTTATTCTTGATTGCTTCTACTAAAACACGGGCAGACTCAGCGGCGCTCACTACCTTTTCATCATCTTCATTGGCCATGGTTGACGAGTAGGGGAGGCTCATGCCTAGGGCCTCAAAAGAAGAGCTCATGGTGTTTGCTGTATACATGCCACCGCATGAACCGCTGCCTGGGCAAGCGTTCTCTTCAACCCCTTTTAAATCTTCCGCACTTAATCTGCCAGAAGTAAATTCACCAACGGCTTCAAAAGCAGAAACAATGTTGAGATCTTTACCTTTATAGCGGCCTGGCTTAATCGTGCCGCCATAGACATAGATAGCTGGAACATTAGTGCGTGCAATTGCCATCATGCCGCCTGGCATATTTTTATCGCAGCCACCAATCACAACCACACCATCTTGCCAAAGGCCATTGACGCAAACTTCAATGCTGTCAGCAATGACTTCACGAGATACGAGAGAGTATTTCATACCCTCAGTACCCATCCCGATGCCATCAGAAACAGTAGGGGTACCAAATAGCTGGGCCTTTGCACCCGCTTCTTCAAGGGCATCTACTGCTGCATCCGCTAATTTTTGTAATCCACTATTACAAGGAGTAATCGTGGAGTGACCATTCGCAACACCAACCATCGGCTTTGAGAAATCCTTTTCCTTGTAGCCCATGGCGTAATACATCGAGCGATTGGGTGCGCGAGCAACTCCCTCAGTGACCATGCGCGAGCGTTCATTAAGGCGTTTCATGCTTATTACTCCAGAAAAGGTTGTTGTTGAAAGGCTCTATTGTGCCGTGAGATCTGTTTGGGGGCTAAGCTTCCTGTTTGGCAGAATTACGGCGTATTTATATTGCAATGCAATATAAAAATAGAATGAATTCATCTACATTAATCGCAACTATTCACTGTAAGGCTAATAGCTATATTAAATATAGATGTCTAATATGAATGCTTATGTTGACCAATCATTATTTTTCCTTTTAATTCAATGACTAAAGTCGGCCACATTTACCTGATTGACGATGACGAATCGATGCGCATCTCCTTGGCGAGGATGCTGCGTGAGTTAGGTTATTTAGTTGAGGATTACGCCTCAGCCAGTATTTTCTTGGAAAAGTCCTTGCCTGTATCCCCAGCAGTCATCCTTTTGGATATGCAGATGCCAGATATGTCAGGCCTAGACCTACAAGAAAGACTGCTGAAATTAGGCCGTAAGACCCCAATTATTTTCATTAGTGGTCAAAGTCACCCCCATCAAATCGTTCAAAGCCTTAAGAAGGGGGCAGTCGATTTTCTGTTCAAACCCTTCAATTTAGAGGACTTGCTCAAAGCTGTGGCAGATACACTTGATTTCGATAGCCGCCAGTTAAAACGCATTTCTTTAGATATGGAAAC
>JBAXVK010000070.1:0-3106 GCA_037129175.1 Polynucleobacter sp.
CCAGCCGTTGGAGCTCACGTTGAAGCCGTACCGAATCAGCGCATTTCCTGTGCTGACCAGTACGGCAATCAATACCATCCAACTTGCTAATACACCAAAACGGTCATTCAGGCGATCAATGAAACTTGAAAAAAATAATAATTGTTTTGGCATATCAACTTATTGGTAGGTTCTTATTTGACTGGGTTCGTCAACATAAAGCTCATGAGTGTCTGCTCTGCGACCTTGTTCCAAAGCATTTGGTCGTTACGGAATTTCTTCCATGGCTCATAAATCTTCTTGAATGACGGATTCTTAGCGGCTTCTTCTTCATACATCTCAAAGGCAGTCTTCGAGGCTGCTTTCATGATTTCTGTTGAATAGGATTGAAGCTTCACGCCATTCTTAATCAG
The DNA here is from genome assembly GCA_037129175.1 of Polynucleobacter sp. Lineage (GTDB taxonomy): Bacteria > Pseudomonadota > Gammaproteobacteria > Burkholderiales > Burkholderiaceae > Polynucleobacter. The sequence continues at coordinate 393 of JBAXVK010000070.1, forward strand.
ACTTTGCAAGGCGATTGGGTTTTTGTAGTCATATTCCGCCATCATGTCGATATTGCATTCTGCACAGGCAGAAGAAAACGCCTCTTGATACTGCTTAGGCAATTTTTCCCATTCCTTAATGTTGACGTACATAGAGTACATAGAGCAAGCTTCCCACCAACCTGGGTAGTAGTAGTAAGGAGCAATTTTGTAGAACCCAAGCTTTTCGTCGTCATACGGACCAACCCACTCAGCAGCATCGATAACACCTTTTTCAAGGGCTGGGTAAATGTCACCACCCGCAATTTGTTGAGGAATAGCGCCAAGGCGTGACATGACTTCACCGCCAAGGCCAGCAATACGCATTTTTAGACCTTTGAGATCTGCCACAGACTTAACCGGCTTTTTAAACCAGCCACCCATTTGAGTTCCAGTATTGCCAGCAGGGAAAGAAACAATGTTGTAGTCACGTAAAAATTCGCGTTGGAGTTTTAGACCGCCACCCCAGTACATCCAGGCATTTTGCTGGCGTTGATTCATGCCAAAGGGGACGGTGGTATCAAAAGCAAAAGTCTTATTTTTACCAACGAAGTAATAACCAGCGGTATGGGTACATTCAACGGTGCCTTGCTGAACAGCATCAACAGTGCCAAATGCAGGAACAATTTCACCAGCTCCAAAAATACTAATTTGAAACTTGCCATCCGTCAGGGCAGCTACTCGCTTGGAAATGTATTCCCCACCGCCATAAATAGTGTCTAAGCTTTTTGGGAAACTAGAGGCGCAACGCCACTTCACTTCAGGCATGGATTGGGCAATAGCGGGGGCTGCCAAAACACCAGCAGCTGCACCAACGGCTGTTTTACTTAAGAACTCACGTCTTTTCATTTGAAATGCTCCTTGTTTAACATTTATGAGACGGCATTTTTCGCAATGCGTTTTTATTAACTTCTGAGGCTTATTAGATCAAAGTGAAACTTGAATGCTGAGTTAATTGTGCACTTGTATGCGCGTATATGCACCTTTTTCGTGCGTATTTGCATTCAAGCGCATAAATCCCTATTTCTTGTATGGATTTGTGCGTTGCACAAATCCCATATTTTTGGGGAAAACCCCGACTCAAATTGATGAGGAATTACCCTAAGTAGGAGATTTCTTTGTCTTTTTTCAAAGCATAATCGATCGGTTGTTTTTATTTAATTAAATATAGTTAGGAGCTCTGATGTCAACATCAACTAAAGCAGCCCCAATGACCGCTGAAGAACGCAAAGTTATTTTTGCTTCCTCTTTAGGTACGGTTTTTGAGTGGTACGACTTTTACCTTTACGGTTCTTTGGCTGCAGTTATCGCCAAGCAGTTCTTCTCTGGCTTAGATGCTGGCTCTGCCTTCATTTTTGCTTTATTAGCTTTTGCGGCTGGTTTCATCGTGCGTCCATTTGGTGCATTGGTGTTCGGTCGTTTGGGCGACTTGATTGGTCGTAAGTACACCTTCTTAGTCACCATTGTCATCATGGGCGGCGCCACATTCATTGTGGGTATTTTGCCTAACTATGCAACGATTGGTGTTGCTGCACCTGTCCTGTTGATCGCCTTACGCATGTTGCAAGGTTTGGCTTTGGGTGGTGAGTACGGTGGTGCTGCTACTTATGTTGCAGAGCATGCTCCTCAAGGTAAGCGTGGTGCATACACAGCCTGGATTCAGACAACTGCTACTCTTGGCTTGTTTCTCTCCTTGCTCGTGATTTTGTTCACACGTGAATTTACTGGTCCAGACTTTGATGTTTGGGGCTGGCGCGTTCCTTTTATTGCTTCTATTTTTCTATTAGGTATCTCAGTCTGGATTCGTTTGTCCATGGCTGAATCACCAGCGTTTACAAAAATGAAAAATGAAGGCAAGTTGACTAAGGCGCCTTTAACAGAGTCATTCGGTCAGTGGAAAAACCTCAAGATCGTGATCTTGGCCTTGTTTGGTCTGGTTGCAGGTCAAGCGGTAGTTTGGTACACAGGCCAGTTCTATGCTTTGTTCTACCTGACTCAGGTATTGAAGGTAGATCCTAAGACTGCAAACTTGTTGATTGCCGCTTCATTGGTCATCGGCACGCCATTCTTTATCGTCTTTGGCGCTTGGTCTGACAAGATTGGTCGTAAAGTGATCATCATGGGTGGCTTGTTATTAGCCATCATCCTGTACATCCCGAATACACCAGTTTCCTTGTTTAATGGCTTAACTCACTTTGCTAATCCAGCGTTAGAAAAGGCAATGGCAACTGCACCAGCAAGTGTTACCGCTGATCTGAGCGAATGTACTTTCCAGTTCAACCCAACCGGTACTGCGAAGTTCACTAGCTCATGCGATATTGCCAAGCAAGTGATGGCCTCTAACTCTGCAAGCTACACAACTATTCCTGGCCCAGCCGGTGGAGCCGCTGTTGTGAAGATTGGCGACGCAGAAGTTGCTGGCTATACCGCTAAAGGTATGGCACCAGCTGACTTGAAAGCAAAAGATGCAGAGTTCAAGAAAGCTATTCGCGATGCATTGAATGCGGCTGGTTATCCTGCAAAGGCTGATCCTGCTGCGATGAACCTTCCTGCAATTCTTGGTATCTTGGTCATTTTGGTGATCTTGGTAACTATGGTTTATGGCCCGATCGCGGCGATGCTGGTTGAGATGTTCCCAACACGCATTCGTTACACCTCGATGTCATTGCCATACCATATTGGTAACGGTTGGTTCG
>JBAXVK010000071.1:0-3079 GCA_037129175.1 Polynucleobacter sp.
CCGTGAAAGGCTGAAAGAGATCCTCCTAAAGCAATACACCTCCCTAGAGTCCTCCTTGTCGCAAAACGCGCTGAAATACGCGATCAACCTCGCAGGGGCAGGCTTGGACGAGCCTGGCAAGATCAACAACACCTGGTATGGACTGGACTATTTTTTCAGAGCAAGAGATTGCGGGTTTTATTAATAGGGCTTCAGATTACGGGTTGAGTCCGGTTGGGGAAATGATTTATCAAGGTGCAGAAACGCCAATTGAGTGCGGGGGCAAGAAATATACATTTGGCTGGCTAGTGCTAAAGAAGAATACTTAATTTGAAAGTATTGATTATTTGTGGAACTTATCCGCCAATCAAATGTGGGGTTGGTGACTATACTTTTAACTTAGCAAAGGCGCTGACAAAGATACCATCCTTAAGGGTCGGTGTGCTGACTAGTGTAAATGCTAGGGATGAAGCTCGGATAGATGATGGTGTGCAATTATTTCCTGTTATCGACAGATGGGATTTTGGTAGCCTAGGAAAGATCATTAAAATCATCAATCTCTACGCTCCAGATCTTATTCATATCCAATATCCAGCATTTGGGTATCAGGCATCACTAATGACTGCACTTCCTTTTATATTAAAATTTAAGAATATTCCCATAGTACAAACTTGGCATGAGCATGTAAATGAATGCACAATGGTAGGTTGGAAAAATTTACTGGCATGCAATGCCTTAATTTATGTTCGCTATGACTTTATTTCTAAGTTGTCGACATTGATGAAATTTTTAATTAAAAAAGCTCCAAATTGTTATATACCAAATGCAACAGTAATTCCACCAGTAAGGCTGAGTGAGACTCAAAGAGTGAGGTTGAAAAAAGAAATCTCACTAGACAAAAAGATAGTATGCTTTTTTGGTTTTGCTAACCCTAATAAGGGTCTTGAACACTTGTTTGAGGTCGTTGATCCAATAAAGTTTCACTTGCTTTTAATTTGTGAGTTAGACCCACTAAATTCCTAACAAAATGTAATTCTTGAGAAAGCCAAAAACTATAAATGGGCTAATAATGTAACGATTACGGGTTATTTGTCCGAGCAAGATATTGGCGAATTATTTTCAGTTGTGGACGCCGCGGTTTTCCCTTTTCCTGGTGGCGCGGGCAGCTGGAATAGCTCTTTAAAGGCAGCGCAAGCATCAGGAATTTTTACTTTGGCTACAAGTGCCGATAGCAATAAATGTGGATATGATCCGAATCTCAATACATATTATGTCCCATGCGACGCTATCAATAGCATGCCCTCTATTTTAGAGGTGTATGCGGGACGAAGAATTGGGATAAATCTAATTAATGAATGGGACGCAATTGCTCTAGAGCATTATTCCGTCTATCGCGAATGCCTAATATAAACATATCTTCTATGAAGAAGCGTCTTTCAATCTGCATCCCGGTATATAACTGTGGGGAATTCCTGCCCCAGGCTTTGGATTCCATATTGCCGCAAAGAGAAAATTTACTCGAGGTTATAGTATTCGATGGGGGCTCCACAGATAATACCCAAGAGCTCATGGAGGGATATCTCAAGTCATGGCCTCATCTGAGATATGAGAGGGCGGCAGAGCGTGGCGGAATTGATCTTGATATGTCAAGGGCCATAGATTTTGCTAGTGGGGAATATTGTTGGCTTTTTAGCGGCGATGATGTTATGCGACCCGGTGCTATTAATGCAATTTTTGAATGGCTTGAGCTTTCCTTTGATGTATATATTTGCAGACACACTATCTGCGATAAGTCCTTAAATATATTAAATGAACATCCTGTTCTCACGCAAAATATCGAACTCACAGTAGACTTAAGTTTGGTTGCCGATAGAGCCAAATGGTTTCAATCTGCAGCAACAACAGAAGCATTCTTTAGCTTTATGAGTGGGTTGATTGTTAGGACCGAAAAGTGGAAGAGTATTCATTTACCACCGCTTTTTATTGGGAGCTGCTGGGGGCATGTTGCGAGATTATTTGAATTAAGCCAGAATGGATTAAAAGTTGGATATATTCCTAAAGTTCTTTTGGATCAAAGGGGTGAAAATGATTCATTTTCCGATAAGGGTATTGTTAATCGATATCGAATTGGTATCGAGGGATATGGGCGGATTTCTGAATACTATTTTGGGAAAGACAGCTTAGAGGCTTTCCATATTCGTCGCGTATTGCGAAATGAGTTAAGCCTAAGGGTCTTTCTTAGGGCAAAAAATCTCACATGGCGTTTTCCTGAACGCGAAGATAGGAAGGTCTTAGATCATATTGTTAAGTACGTGTATCAGGACTCATCGTTTAAGTGTTACATAAATAAAGCTATTTATCTTCTATTTGCCCCGCCTTTATTTGATTTAATACAGCCTTTGTATAAGCGCCTTAAAAAAATAGTCAATGCAATTAGATAAATAGGTAGTGAAATAAGATTCAAGACCTTAGAATTTTTATATTAAATTTATTTTATGCATATCAAACTATTTTTAAAGTTAATATCCAATTTAGCCATTTGTAATGGCGATCGGACCAATTATTTAAGTGGTCAATTGAGGTGTGACTCAGATGTCTGATATAAAACTCTCTATTTGTATACCGACATACAATTTTGGAAAATTCATCGGACAAACTTTAGACAGCATCCTTGTTCAGCGATGTGATGAAGTTGAGATTGTTATTGGGGATGGTCATTCAACTGATAATACTGAGGAAATAGTAAAAGATTACCAATCACGTTTTTCTAATATTAGATACTATAAATTTGAGAAAAAGGGCGGTATAGACGTTGATTTGATAAGAACGGTAGAGATGGCTAGAGGCGAGTACTGCTGGCTGCTTTCTAGCGACGATGTATTGCAGGCCGGAGCAATAGAAAAGTTGTTTAATCATTTAAATTCGCAATGCACGATATTTTTATGCAATAGGTTGGAGTGTGATGAAGAATTAACTAATCACTCAGCCCAACTTTGGCTTTCTAAAGAATATCAAGATCAAATTTTTAATTTTTCAAATAAAAACGAATTGCTCTCGTATTTAAATGCATCCCAATCATTGGGTGCATTATTTAGTTTTA
>JBAXVK010000072.1:0-2880 GCA_037129175.1 Polynucleobacter sp.
TCATTGTGGGTTTTGATATTTCTAAGGTCATACCCACCAACATAGCTACAGCAAAACTTGTGATGACGGTACAAAAAAATAGCGCTGAATGGGGGTCAAAAGGTAGAACTATTGCTGTGCTTCCATTGAAGGCTGCAACTTTTGCGTATTCCGGACCAAAGCTGCCACCTATTCCAGCCGAATGCTGCCACCCATTCCATTTCAAAGCTGCCACCTATTCCGGTGAATGCTGCCACCCACTAAAAGGTTAAGTTTTAAGCGAATTCAACGCGGGATAACATTAACGTAATCTGTCTCCTCTTTTCATTGATTATAAAAGGAAGCAGATGCCAGCAAATAGGTTATCTATGCGAAAAATAAAAGAAGTATTACGCCTTAAATGGGCCAACAATTTGAGCGAACGAAATATCGCTAGAAATTGCAACATATCAAGACCTGCTGTGGTCAGTTATGTGGAACGAGCGAAATTAGCGGGTTTATCCTGGCCGTTACCGGATGCGCTGACGGATGTCCAATTGGAGCAACTGCTGTTTCCACCTTTGCCCAAACAAGTTACTCAGGCTCGCGGTCTTCCTGACTGGTCTGTTGTCCATCAGGAATTACAAAAGAAAAACGTTACTCTGTTTTTGGTGTGGCAGGAATACCGCGAACAGCATCCCAAAGGTTACCAATACAGCTGGTTTTGTGACCACTATCGAGTCTGGTTAGGTCGGCGTGATTATTCAATGCGACAAACACATCGTATCGGCGAGAAATTGTTTGTCGATTATGCCGGACATACCATACCTGTAATTGATGGCCGAACGGGTGAAGTGAATTTGGCGCAGATTTTTGTTGCGGTACTGGGCGCCTCGAATTACACCTACGCTGAAGCCACTTGGACGCAAGCATTAGCCGACTGGATAGGCTCACATCAGCGTACTTTTGAATATTTAGGCGGAGTAACGGAAGTGGTGGTTCCCGACAACTTACGCTCTGGCGTGAGCAAGGCGCACCGTTATGAGCCCGATCTAAATCCAACCTATCAAGAGATGGCAAGTCATTATGGCGTGGCTATCGTACCGGCACGGGTTCGTAAGCCCAAAGATAAAGCCAAAGCGGAAGTCGGCGTACAAATCGTAGAACGTTGGATTTTAGCGGCGCTGCGTAACCAACCGTTTTTTGCTTTGAGTGAATTAAATCAAGCCATACAGACGTTGGTATTGCGAATGAATCAGCGTCCGTTCAGAAAATTACCTGGTTCACGTCTTGAACTGTTTCAAGGCGGCGAGAAAGCCGCTCTAAAGCCACTTCCTGCCATGCCTTATGTCTATGCCGAATGGAAACTGGTTCGGGTACATATTGATTACCATGTTGATATTGAGGGGCACTATTACTCTGTGCCTTGCACGTTGCTTAAGCAACAACTCGATGCGCGTATCACGGCAAATACGGTTGAACTTTTTCACAAAGGTCAACGCGTTGCTAGCCACATTCGTTCACGATTAAAAGGCCACCATACGACGCTTGAAGCGCATAGGCCTGAATCCCATCGGCAATATGGTGATTGGTCGCCGGAACGGTTTCAACGCTGGGCTGAGAAAATCGGTGTCGCCACACAACAGGTGATTCGTTCTGTTTTTCAGGAGCGTCGGCACCCAGAGCAAGGTTATCGAAGCTGCCTTGGCATTTTACGCTTAGCTAAAACGTATGGCGATGTCCGTCTGGAAGCTGCTTGTGCCCGTGCCTTGTTATTAGGCACATATCGCTACAAAAGCATTGAATCTATTTTGAAACACGGATTGGATAGCAAAACTATTGAGATCGCCGAAGAATCGGTCTTACCGCAACAACATGAAAATGTGCGTGGTTCCGGTTACTACCACTAAATAGAAAAGCCGTGTGTTGGCACATTCAGTCTATGCACGGCTTAAAACATTCACTCTTGGATAAGACTTGTTTATTAAAATATCTAAAACAGAGTAAATAAAAACGAACTTAGAAAAACAGGATGACTTATATGTTAAACCACCCAACGCTCGATAAACTTAATACACTTAAATTTTATGGCATGGCACAAGGCCTGCAAGATCAAGCTCAACATCCCGCCATAGACCAGCTCAGCTTTGAAGAACGCTTAGGCTTACTTGTGGATAGAGAAATAACAAACCGCCTGGACCGCCGTTTTAAAAATCGGTTACAACAGGCAAAACTCAAACAGAGTGCCAGTCTTGAAGATATCGACTATCAGGCCAACCGTGGACTCGATAAGGCATTAGTACACGGATTTCATGACTGCCAATGGATTAAAAAAAATCTCAATATCCTTATTAGTGGTCCAACGGGTGTAGGTAAGTCGTGGATTGCCTGCGCATTAGCTCAAAAAGCTTGTCGAGAAGGTTATACAGCACTTTATCAACGCGTGCCTAGGCTATTTCATGAATTGGTATTAGCCAAAGGAGACGGCAGTTTAAACAAACTCTTTAGTCGCTTGAGTAAAGTAGACGTACTTATTTTAGATGATTGGGGCTTATCTAAACTTACCGCTGAGCAGCGTCGTGATTTATTGGAAATACTGGAAGACCGACACGGCTCTCGTTCAACCATTGTCACCAGTCAGTTACCTATTGATCAATGGCATGACAATATTGGTGATTCTACGATGGCCGATGCGATTATGGATCGACTCGTTCATAACGCTTATAAGATCAATTTGAAAGGAGAATCATTAAGAAAAAAACAGACCAATTTGACGACAAGTAATGAAATAGAGTAAAAAGAAAAACCCGCGTCGCTTCGCTCCGAATAACCTTCGGTGGGGGTGGCAGCATTCGACTGGATTAGGTGGCAGCTTTCCCGTGGTTTGGGTGGCAGACTTCACTGGAATACGCATATATGGAT
>JBAXVK010000073.1:0-2870 GCA_037129175.1 Polynucleobacter sp.
CAAGTCGATCAAGCATTCGTCTTTGAACGCCCGGCTCCGGGCTTGGAACCCAAGGCAAGTCATGGTGATTAATCACGACTTTCTGACTGTAATCAGCATTGATGTTCATTTAGTTCATTTATATATTTGAAGGTATTACAAAGAATAACAAGCAAACTAAATTTGCGCTCAAAAGAAAAAGCCGTTCGAAGGTAGTTTAGGTGTTTCTTGATGGCCTAGGGCGCCATCGAACCAGGGCGAGGGTACCTGATCCTATTGCTCAGGTAACAATTAATTTCTCACTGCACTAATGAATTTCAAACTCTTCTGTACCTCCCTCGTTAGAGATTTGGACCAATTGGCTAGCATGTTTAGTGCGGGATAAGTAGGTTTTAGAATTAGAGTCCATAACAAACCTAAAATCAGCAGTGTATTTACTATGAGCGTTGTCTTCAACATACTTTTGGGCCGCATCCATACGTTCAGCATTGCTGGGGTGGGTAGGTAGATATTGCCAGTTCCTTTGTAATTCCTGTAAGCCCTGGGCTAATTTATAGACACCAAAGGCTGAATAGCTAGCCTGAGTCGCCAAAAACATACCGAATAAATCAGCAGCCTGCTCTTGATTGCGACTGTCTTTATAGGCATCAGCCTGCGTGATAGCAACTGCACTTTCACTAGTGTTTTTATTTACTAACTCGCCAAGCGATTGCAATGCATGTGTTGTGGAATTGGGTGCATAAGCGTTGATTTCATGATCATGGCCGGCATGGCCATAATAGTGATGCGCTAATTCATGGCCAATAGTGGTGGCAATGGCATCTGAATCATTCCCAAATTTATGAATAAACCCAGAAGTTAAAATAATTAAGTTCATCCCATTTTGATGTTTTGCATACGCATTAATAGTGTCCGAGCTAGAGATTGCAATAGTAAAATCAAACTGAGCCATTTTTTTCATGCGCCCACGCACCCTAGCAAGCGTCTCTAGGTCAGCAGTCCTAGCAATTGAATTTAAAGGCGGCACTTTATTGGCTTGATTGTTGGCCACCGCAAGCCACCAGCTTGTATTCGGAATTTCAACTGTAAATTGAGTATTACTAGGGTTAGAAAGAGCAGAATGGCTAAATACGATTTGAAAAAATATAAAGAGCGTACTTGCAACTTTTTTGAAGAAATTGAATTGTTCACTATTAATGCGCTTCATTTATTTTCCATTCACACTTTGGATCAATGGAAAAACGCTGATTGCGTTGATAAACCATTTCATCTGAATGAAAGATAAATGCCTTCAAAGCAAAAATAAATTCTCTTTTGGGACACCTAGTTGTATAGACAGGCATCCATTGAGACAGTCTTTTTAAAAAATATTAAGAGGGCGGCCTACTACCTGTCTCTAGAGACAGGTCAGATAGAATAGAAAATAGCTAAAATAGATCACTATTTTTTACTAAAGAAAACTATTGTGATGAGTACATTGGGTAATATTTATTTAATTGATGATGATGACTTAATGCGCTCGTCTTTAAGCAATGCATTAATGCGCTTTAACTACCAGGTCTTCGCCTATGCCTCTGCTAAGCAGTTCTTGGAAAAAATAGATACTATTTCGTATCCAGCTGTTGTATTACTGGACATGCAAATGCCAGAAATGAATGGTCTTGAACTTCAAGATGAGATGATCAACTCGAATGTACGCTGCCCTATTATTTTTATTAGCGGTCAGAGCCACCCGCAGCAAATTATCAAGGCACTAAATAGGGGGGCCAATAATTTTTTACTAAAGCCATTTTTAATTGAAGATTTATTAAAATCAATTCAAGAGTCTATTGAGCTTGACAGGGCTTATCAAGCTTTATATGAGAAATTTTTAACTCTCACTTCCAGAGAAAAAGAAGTCTTTGTGGAGTTAGCCGATGGAAAAATGTTAAAACAAATTGCCATTAATTGGTCAGTTTCTGAATCTGTAGTTAAGCTACATAAGTCCCATCTGATGGAAAAATTAGATGTGAGTACGCTACAAGATTTAACTAAAATCTTTCTTGCTTTAGAATTAAAGCCCAGCAAGAACTAAATTTTATGATGTGGATTGACCCCTTGGCGACGGCCCCCTTGGTTGTCATTTTTTTTATCATAAAAAATAAGGGTTATATTTGCCCCGCCCTTTGAACCGTTAGTCGCATTAATCGATCCGTTGTGATTTTCCATAATGGCGCGACTTAACCACATTCCAACTCCCATGCCATTTGGTTTTGAAGTTTTAAATAATTCAAAGCCATTCTTCAAAATAGAATCATTAAATCCAGGCCCATTATCAGCAATCTCCAACCTAGTTTGGCCATTTGTTGCTAGTGCATGTAAATTAATTATCTTCTGGTCTGAGATATTTTTTAGGGCTTCCATTGAGTTTTTAAGGGTATTAATGACCACCATTTGGATTTGACTGACATCCCCATAGACCATCAGATTATTTTCTATCTGTAAATTGAATGTGATTTTTTCATTCATAAATTCGCTGCTCATCAGACTGTAAATATCGTCCAAAGTTACCGATAAATTGAATAATTCAAATTTATCCTCGCCATGCGTAAACAAAGACCGTAATCGAGTAACGACCAAACCAGCCTTTTTTGTTGCTTCAAAAATTTGCTCAACCATGTGCTTGAAATGATCAAAATCGCTTACATTAAGTTGCTCAATCTTTTCTTTTAGCTCTAGTTTCAATAGTTCAGAGTTAATGCTGATACTGCCAAGTGGGCCATTTATTTCATGGGCCAAAGAGCTGACCATACTACCCATGGAATTAGACTTGAATAAAGTTGCCATTGACTTAAGCAATTGATTTTTTTCAAAAATACTTTCTTCAAGAGTTTTTTGAATACTTTTTAATT
>JBAXVK010000074.1:0-2869 GCA_037129175.1 Polynucleobacter sp.
AGAATGACCATCTTGCCGGCGCGCAGGTCAGCAATGATTTCTTCTGTGGGGGCGAGAGTATTTGGCATAGTCCTCTATTTTAAGCTGAGCAGGCAATTGCTGTGAGGTCCTACAGGAATACGCCGACTTTCAGACAGCAAAGAGCTCTGGTAAGGTCTTTTAAGGGCTCGCAGACCCCCTGAAAATACTCGCATGCGCCAACCATGCCAAGTTCTTCAAGTTGTTCAGCCTCAGGGCTTCGTCTTATTAGAAGTCTTAGTGGCCATGAGCCTCATTTTGGGTGCATGGATGGCCTCGGTAGGCGCCTATCAAAACTTGGCTTTGCGCACCAATCAAACTGAAAGCAAAAGAGTCCAACTACAAAAGGAATTCGATACTTTTGAAATGGGTGAGCACGCTAGGGCAAGTATCCGCATAAATAGCAAAGGCCAAACCAATGAATCTACTCGAGTGTCTAGTCGCAATCGCGCTCAGCATGTTACTTCTCAACCCACTCTTAAAAACCAGCGCTGATTTGCTTGTTAAACAAATTGAGTATGAGAAAAGACAATCCCTGATCTCGGAAGCAGGGCGCGCATTTGAGCTCATTGGCCGTGCGCTCCGAATAGCAGGGTATCGCAATATTCATTCTACGCAGCAGCGCAAGCAAGTAAATCAATGGATTGCAGTTCAGAAAAAAACAGGCTACCGGGGATCTGATTCCTTGACGGTGCAACATGAGTTATCTACTGGAGTTGACTTTGACTGTATTGGTAATGTGCTAAATCAAGAGCGCACCAAGAATGGTTTAGCGCGCCAGGGATTTTTAGTGGATAGACAGACCAGCATTGCTAAGGGCTCAAAAGCAAATGGCGGATCTTTAATTTGCCAATCATTGGATCGCCAAGGACGTTTGCAAAATACAACCTTAATGAATGGTGTGAATGCTTTATTGGTTGAAGAGCTCAACATCCAAGATAAAGCAACTACTCAAAAACTCTTTAAAGTGAGTTTACAGATGACTGACGGAGCCTCATTAAATATAGACCTAGAGCGCATCTTTAGCACGAGGAACCTACCATGATTCTTGCTTGGGTAATCTCTTTATTGCTTCTCTGTACATCTTTAGTGATTCATCTTGAGCGTTTGACTGCGCTACGAATGATTGAACTCAAAACCATTGAGATAGCGCAGCAACATTTTATTGCCGCAGAAAAAGTAGTATTAGATTGCGAGAACAATCTTGCTACCCTTTCTTTGTTACCCGAAAATCCTTGTTTTATTAAATCTGTTTCTAAAGGCATTTGGTTAATTACGAGCAAACAAAAACCAGCCATTCAAGTTCATGTTGCTCTCGATGAAAAGTCAGGCGTCATTAGGCGCTTAAATTGGCGGCAAGTATTTGAATAAATATCATCCATCCCAAGGAAGTAGCTTGCTTGAATTAATGGCAGTCTTACTGATTATTGCCATCATCGCTATGATCACAATGCCACTCTTGCAAAACCAAATCGCTGCACGAGAAATTGATTCTGTTGCCAGACGATTTATTACACACGCCCATTTTGCTCGTCAGCAAGCATTACATTTAGGTGAGCAAGTACTGCTATCCCCATCTACCGAAGAAGGCTGGGATAGTGGCTGGGTAGTTCAGAGCGCTTGTATTGGAAAGATTGCTAAGCCAAACTGCGTTCCTAAATATTGGTTTGCTCAAGGGGGAATAGAGCCTATTTATTTCAAGGGCGGTGGTAAGCAGTTTTCGGATCCCCACTCCGGGAAAAGAGGTATTTTGTACAACGCCGCTGGGGCAGCTAAATCTGGTCAAGGAGGCTTTGTGGCTAATCGCCTCATTTTGGGCCATGATAGGGCGCCTAGTCTTGAGCGCCAGCTTATTTTAGGTAGTGGTGGCCGATGGAGAATCTGTGACCCAGCCAGAGATGCCAAGCGCTGCCATTGAATGGTTTAATAGATACATGTACAGCGCAGTTGACCACCAATTTATGAGCGAGGCTTTGGCCGAGGCTAAAAAAGCACTTTATTTATCTAACCCAAATCCGCGGGTAGGCTGTGTCATTGTCAAAGATGGCGAAATCATTGGACGGGGCTTCACTCAAAAAGTTGGCGAGGCCCATGCAGAAGTTCAAGCCTTAGCTGATGCTAAATCCAAGGGCAAGAATCCTCTAGGATCTACCATCTACGTCACGCTAGAGCCCTGTACTCATACTGGTAAAACTCCCCCTTGTGTTGATGCCTTGATTGCTGCCAAGCCATCCAAAGTGATTGCCGCCATGACTGATCCCAATCCATTAGTAGATGGCAAGGGATTGGAAAGCTTGAGAATGGCCGGTATTGAAGTGCAGGTTGGTCTATTAGAGTTAGAAGCTCAGGAGCTCAATCGCGGATTTATCTCTAGGATGACAAGAGGTCTTCCTTGGGTACGCATGAAAATCGCTGCTAGCTTAGATGGCAAGACTGCATTGTCAAATGGGAAGAGTCAGTGGATTACCGGGCCTCTTGCAAGAGCAGATGGCCATCATTGGCGTGCACAGGCTTGCGCAATTGTCACCGGAGTGGGCACCGTCAAAGAGGATGATCCTTCTCTTAATGTGAGGGATGTAGAAACGCAGCGTCAGCCCTGGAGAATTATTGTTGATTCCAAGTTAGAGACTCCTCTGGATGCCAAGATCCTCAATCACCTTGATCAATCAGGCGTTCTGATTGTGTGTGCGGATCTGAATGCTCCAGGAAACCGTGAGAAGGCTAAGGCTTTGACAGAACGCGGTATTGAAGTGATTGCAATGGCCAATCCCTTTGGCAAAGTAGATTTACCAAAACTCTTGGCTTATCTTGCTAAAGAGCGCCAGATGAACGAGATTCATATTGAGTCAGG
>JBAXVK010000075.1:0-2815 GCA_037129175.1 Polynucleobacter sp.
CTGCTTGACCGACAGTTAAGGTGCCAGCAGTGTAGCTAATGTTGTAGTTACCTGCACTAAAGGTACCACCCGTAGCAGCGCTTGGGGTTAAGGCGTAACTACCGCCAGCAGCCGCAGTAGCTAAGCCACCGCTATTAGTATCGGTAATAGTCACGGTACCAATCGTTTGACCATTTTTTAGACCGTTAGATGTAAAGGCCGTAGAACCAGAGCCATAGGTCTTGACTGCACCATAGGTCTTGCTATCGTTATTAGCAGTAATCGTCAAGGTCGCTTGACCGACAGTTAAGGTGCCAGGTGCATAAGTAATGAGGTAGTTAGTAGCATTAAAGCCGTTCGTACCAGTTGCACTACTAGCCAAAATACCATTTACAGCACCGCTATAAGTATTGGCTCCCTGAGTTGCTGGCACTATCGCATTGCCACCTTGCGTCAAAGTAACAGCGCTAATCGTATCGCCAGTAGCCAGACCAACGTTAGTTGCTGGGGTAGTAGAAGTAAAGGCGCTCGTACCTAAAGTTAAGGCGGTACCGTAAGTCGTTGACTGGGCGCTAGCCGTAATGGTGATTGCGCGCTGATTAACAGTTAAGGTGCCAGGTGCATAAGTAATGAGGTAGTTAGTAGCATTAAAGCCGTTCGTACCAGTTGCACTACTAGCCAAAATACCATTTACAGCACCGCTATAAGTATTGGCTCCCTGAGTTGCTGGCACTATCGCATTGCCACCTTGCGTCAAAGTAACAGCGCTAATCGTATCGCCAGTAGCCAGACCAACGTTAGTTGCTGGGGTAGTAGAAGTAAAGGCGCTCGTACCTAAAGTTAAGGCGGTACCGTAAGTCGTTGACTGGGCGCTAGCCGTAATGGTGATTGCGCGCTGATTAACAGTTAAGGTGCCAGCAGTGTAGCTAATGTTGTAGTTACCTGCTGTGCCAGCACTAAAGGTCTGAACACTTGGTGTGAGTGTGTAACTACCCACGTTACTAGTTACTAAAGCATTGGTGCCAACAGTAGCAGTACTAAGCGTATCACCGTTATATAAGGCACCACTGGTCAGTGTGACAGTACCTGTAGTCGGATTACTTGCGCCATAAGTACGGCTTTGGTTAACTGCAGTTACTGTAATCGCTGCTTGACCGACAGTTAAGGTGCCAGCAGTGTAGCTAATGTTGTAGTTACCTGCTGTGCCAGCACTAAAGGTCTGAACACTTGGTGTGAGTGTGTAACTACCCACGTTACTAGTTACTAAAGCATTGGTGCCAACAGTAGCAGTACTAAGCGTATCACCGTTATATAAGGCACCACTGGTCAGTGTGACAGTACCTGTAGTCGGATTACTTGCGCCATAAGTACGGCTTTGGTTAACTGCAGTTACTGTAATCGCTGCTTGACCGACAGTTAAGGTGCCAGCAGTGTAGCTAATGTTGTAGTTACCTGCACTAAAGGTACCACCCGTAGCAGCGCTTGGGGTTAAGGCGTAACTACCGCCAGCAGCCGCAGTAGCTAAGCCACCGCTATTAGTATCGGTAATAGTCACGGTACCAATCGTTTGACCATTTTTTAGACCGTTAGATGTAAAGGCCGTAGAACCAGAGCCATAGGTCTTGACTGCACCATAGGTCTTGCTATCGTTATTAGCAGTAATCGTCAAGGTCGCTTGACCGACAGTTAAGGTGCCAGGTGCATAAGTAATGAGGTAGTTAGTAGCATTAAAGCCGTTCGTACCAGTTGCACTACTAGCCAAAATACCATTTACAGCACCGCTATAAGTATTGGCTCCCTGAGTTGCTGGCACTATCGCATTGCCACCTTGCGTCAAAGTAACAGCGCTAATCGTATCGCCAGTAGCCAGACCAACGTTAGTTGCTGGGGTAGTAGAAGTAAAGGCGCTCGTACCTAAAGTTAAGGCGGTACCGTAAGTCGTTGACTGGGCGCTAGCCGTAATGGTGATTGCGCGCTGATTAACAGTTAAGGTGCCAGGTGCATAAGTAATGAGGTAGTTAGTAGCATTAAAGCCGTTCGTACCAGTTGCACTACTAGCCAAAATACCATTTACAGCACCGCTATAAGTATTGGCTCCCTGAGTTGCTGGCACTATCGCATTGCCACCTTGCGTCAAAGTAACAGCGCTAATCGTATCGCCAGTAGCCAGACCAACGTTAGTTGCTGGGGTAGTAGAAGTAAAGGCGCTCGTACCTAAAGTTAAGGCGGTACCGTAAGTCGTTGACTGGGCGCTAGCCGTAATGGTGATTGCGCGCTGATTAACAGTTAAGGTGCCAGCAGTGTAGCTAATGTTGTAGTTACCTGCTGTGCCAGCACTAAAGGTCTGAACACTTGGTGTGAGTGTGTAACTACCCACGTTACTAGTTACTAAAGCATTGGTGCCAACAGTAGCAGTACTAAGCGTATCACCGTTATATAAGGCACCACTGGTCAGTGTGACAGTACCTGTAGTCGGATTACTTGCGCCATAAGTACGGCTTTGGTTAACTGCAGTTACTGTAATCGCTGCTTGACCGACAGTTAAGGTGCCAGCAGTGTAGCTAATGTTGTAGTTACCTGCTGTGCCAGCACTAAAGGTCTGAACACTTGGTGTGAGTGTGTAACTACCCACGTTACTAGTTACTAAAGCATTGGTGCCAACAGTAGCAGTACTAAGCGTATCACCGTTATATAAGGCACCACTGGTCAGTGTGACAGTACCTGTAGTCGGATTACTTGCGCCATAAGTACGGCTTTGGTTAACTGCAGTTACTGTAATCGCTGCTTGACCGACAGTTAAGGTGCCAGCAGTGTAGCTAATGTTGTAGTTACCTGC
>JBAXVK010000076.1:0-2760 GCA_037129175.1 Polynucleobacter sp.
TACAGTGATTCAACTCCGCCAAGGAGAAAAACGTTTGATGGCGCAATTTGGCCATAATCCAACGTTCGACCAGTAAAACGCCTGCCTCAGCCTTGGCTTTATCCTTCGGTTTATATGGCCTGGCCGGCATCACTGCGATCGAGTAATGGGACGCCAACTGTTGATAACTGGGGTTCAGTTCGGGGTCGTAACGACAGGCTTTACTCACCCCACTTTTTAAATTGTCAGGCACCAACATCACGGTCGTTCCACCAAAAAACTCAAAAGCTCGCACATGGCTACCCAGCCAATCCGGCAGGCTTTGGCTCCAGGTGGCTTCGGCAAAGGTGTAGTTGGAAGCGCCCAACACCGCGACGAAGATCTGCGCGGTGCGAATTTCGCCGGTTGATGCGCAGACCACGGGCATCGTGGGCCCTGCATAATCGATAAACAACTTGTCTCCGGCACGATGAGTCTGCCGCATAGAGCGTTTTTGTTTTTTCCGCCAGTCTGCATAGCGCGCACAGAACTGCGAGTAGCTATAGCAACGGTTCGAATACTGCTGGGTGTATTCCTCCCAAAGCAACTGCTTGGTCAGGCCCTTTTTCTTCAACTCCATGTGAACCGTTGTCCAGACCGGCTCTTGGTATTTAGCGGAAATCTGAGCCTCTGCTTGGGGGTAAAATTTCAGCGTTAAGGTTTGATCATCCCAATCCTCTGGCAACGGCCAGGTGATATTTAATTGCTCAGCCAGTTTCAAGATGTTTTGAATACTGCCGACACTGATCTTGGTGCTGGCATTGATCTTTCGGATGCTTAGTCCAGCGCTGTAACTGAGTCTGAGTACTTCTCTTATTTTTCGCATTGCTGTTCTCTTCGCTGACATATCTTTTCCACAAAAAGTGGTGAGAATAGTCTGATTGAATAAACAATGCGTTAGCTTGGATTCTGGCAATCTGAACAGTCATTCTGGCAACTTGAACACCGATTCTGGAAAAATCTAGAAAAGTGTTCAGCTTGAAACCAGAATGAGTGTTCAAGTTAAATCAGAATAGGTGTTCAGGTTGGATCAGAATGAGTGTTCAAGTTGGGCCAGAATATGCAAACCGCGCACTTCAACAGTTTTATTCAAATAACTAAAGTTTCGGAGTTCGTTTTTAGCCGCATAGCAGTCGTTCATTCCTAGTTTCCAGGGCTTCTAGCCTTAACGTCCTAGTGTCAAGCTGGAGAACTTGCAAAAACCAGCATTCTATGTGGGCATCAATGACATCCATTGCGATGGCAACTGAATCGCCCATTACCGATTTCAAGCTATCCAAAGCCCCGCTAATAACTACCCGAAATACCTGCCACAGCTTGCTTGCGTAACTGATGTCAGTGCTATTGCTGCACAGGGCTTGCCGCACTCCAGCAATACTCTCAGCGCCTTGTGTCTGTTTGGCGATCACCAGCAAACAAAAGCGGATGGCGGTTAAATGGATGGAAGCAATATAAGCTGCATAGTGGTTGCTTTGTTCTTTCAGGAAGCCCAGATGTTGTTTGGCTTCTTTGAAATAAACCTCTATCGCCCAGCGCATGGAATAGAGTTCAAGAATTTCAGTCCCGGACAATGCGGTAGCGGTGGTCAGGAATACAGCCCAATCATGTTTACCAGTCGTCTGCTGGGTGTCGTCGACATTGCCACGAACAAACAGCAAGCGTACTTTAATCCATTGTTCAGGCTCTTTTGTCTCAGCCAGGTTAAGCTCGACATCGACCGCTTTAGCTTGATACTTTTGGCCGTAAATGGGTTGCCATGCTTTACGCACGCAACGTTTGTAAAGCGCCTGAACATCCAGCTCTTTAGTCACTGCATTGCCGCGAACAATCTCGCTCATCCGGTAGTTCATTTTGTTTTTCTTCATTCTGAGCACCGGAACTAATGCGGTTTCTTGGGTTAGTCGTATCATCGCCTTGGTGCCAAACCAGGCATCTGCCAGCAGGTAGTCTGCCACTATTCCAGCGTTTAAAGCGCGATTAACCATGGACTTCACCATCTCAGGCTTCGTACCTTGCTGTGCGGTCTTGTAGCGTTTGGCGACAGCACTGCGACCATCTTTAAACGACTGATGCAATTCGGTTGCTTTTGTCTGGCTAATAAACAGTTCACTGTCCAACGGCACAAAGCCCTCGTCGCAACTTAAGCCCAATGTCAGTACTTGCTGTCCCATCATGTGCCGCCCCGTGGTATGGTCGAAATGGCTGGATATGCTGGGCATCTTTTTGCCAAAGCGCTGGGCAATGGTGTCATCGACCACAAAGGCTTTTTTGCCAGGCGCTTTAAAGGACTGGATTGTCCTGGCACTGGCCAGTCTATGAAGGTTTCGCCAATTCAGATCTTCCCTGTTAATCGTATCATAGAGGACATCCTTACCCATTGCCCCCTGCAAACCTTCTCGAGAAAACATGCCGATGGAGTCTTTCTTCAGCCATATCCAGAGCATCAAGCCATAGATCACTTCCGGCATCGGTGTCCCTGACCGTTTGTTAAAGCCGACACGGCTTAATAGGGTTTTCATGCCGGTTTCTTTCCAGAGATTAGCGAAGACATTATCGATTAATAGTCCCTTTGCATTCAGAAAATCCAGAGTGAGCGCTGGTAGTTCTGCCATTTTTGTGTCACGATTCATTATGCGTCCTACTTGAGTTTGATGGGGTCTTCAACTAACCGTAATTATACTCCTGTAGGGCGCTTTTTTATATATTTATCAGTATGTTGCCTCTATTTTTGAACTCCGAAAC
>JBAXVK010000077.1:0-2740 GCA_037129175.1 Polynucleobacter sp.
GTAATCATAGATGCTCCTGCGAACAAAGTTTACTCAACGGCAGTCAATGTGGTTAGTCAAAATCAAGCCATCACCATTGCTTCTCAAGACTCTCAAAATTTAAAATTAAAGGTTTCTGAGGGCAATAACAGCGCTTCATTAAGTGTAGTTCCATTAAGTGATAAATCGTCTGAAATTATGATCTCTGCTACCGCTGCTTCTCAGAGCCAAGATCCCAGTACTTCAGGAGTGGTGGATTCAATATTAAAAATTTGCAAGCAGCTTAATAAGGTTTGTAAGACTGGTGCGAATTAGCCTAGGGATTATTTCTTTCTGTGCGGGAGTATTTGTATGCCCTGCCTACGCCCAGCCTGATCCTTCGCCGATCCCAAAAGTTTCAGACGAATGGCGTTTTGAGCTAACTCCCTACTTATGGGCGTCTTCCATTTCATCTTCCCTCAGTTATAACGATCAGTATATTAAGTCCGTCGATCAAAATGCTAGTGATGTGCTTCACAATCTTAAATCTGGCGCAATGATTTCTGGAGAGGCACACTATGGCAATTGGGGCATCCTAGGAGATGTAGTTAGTGCAACCCTACAAAAAACTGGCGCCATTCCCGTTACCCCTCAACCGGGTGTCCAGATTAGCCTTGCCGATAAATCAACGGTGCAAAATACCATTGTCACTACCGCAGTAACCTACACGCTAATCAAAAATGACAATGCTTATATAGACGCTTTAGTTGGAGGTCGCTGGATAGGGACAACTTCGACAATTAATCTAACATTAACGGGGTCTACTACGTTCAGCGACTCTAAGGCTATGTCTACTGCTGATCCAATAGTTGGATTTAAAGGTCGTTATCGTGTTGCCGACTCTACTTGGTATATCCCTTTTTATGCTGATATCGGTAGTGGGGGTGGTACTACCAATGTTACTTGGCAAGCCATGTTAGGTGTTGGTAAAACCATTGAGAAGTGGGTAGATGTTACGTTGGCATATCGCGGCTTGTACTACGATATGGACAGCTCAAAGACTAACGGACAAGGCTTATTACAAAAGACTACCTTCCAGGGGCCACAATTGTCGGCAACCTTTAAGTTTTGATACGACTTTATTTCTTCTCTCCTCATCCCATCGCAAAAATAATAGTTTGGCTTTCATGATTATGAATAAAAGAGGGTGACAATATGAATTATGCCTATGCAAGTCCTTTATCCTGCTATCGGTTTGTAGCTGTGATGCATATATGGTTACTGCGTTTGTGATGAGCAAACTTATTTATCGCCGCACTATCCTGCTTGCTTCAACAATGGCGCTAATAGGTGTTGGGGTGGCCTATTGGTATCATCTTCAAAGCGGTGCAGCTTCTTTGACTCCCTTTGTTGTGATTCAGAGCAATGGTAAGAATGCTCCATTGGGAATGGTATTAATTCCTGGCGGTGAATTCTTAATGGGGAGCAATCATCAAAAAGCGCAAGCCAACGAGAAGCCTACGCATAAAGTGAAGGTACCAGGATTTTGGATGGACACCACTCACGTTACTAATGATCAATTCGCCCAATTTATAAAAGAAACTAATTACAAAACCACTGCCCAGCAAATTCCCGATTGGGAAACAATCAGGGTGCAGTTACCGCCAGGAACCCCTAAGCCACCAGCTTCAGTATTTGTAGCTGGAGCAATGGTATTTGTGGGAACCAAGGCCAAAGTAAATCTCAATGACTACTCTCAATGGTGGGCGTATGTGCCTGGTGCAAATTGGCGTCATCCTGCTGGGCCCCAAAGTAATATTGATGGCAAAGGCACTCATCCAGTAGTTCAAGTGAGTTACGAAGATGCTTTGGCATACGCCAAGTGGGCTGGAAAGAGAATGCCCACAGAAGCAGAGTGGGAGTTTGCAGCTCGAGGAGGTTTAAATCAAGCAACCTATGTATGGGGCGACCAACTAGAGCAAGAGGGTAGGCTGCCAGCCAATATTTGGGATGTAAAAAAGCAAGCATTCCCGGTAGTCAGTCCAGTCATTAGTCCTAAAGCTGGTGGTGCAATTGGTACGAGTTCAGTAGGAACATTTCCACAAAATGGCTATGGCCTATACGATATGACTGGTAATGCTTGGCAGTGGGTTGCTGATTGGTATCGCTCAGATTATTTCGCGATGCAAGCCAAAGAATTTGGTGATGTTGTGGCCAATAACCCGCAAGGCCCCACTAATGCATATGATCCAGATGATTATGGCGTACCCACTAATGCACCCAAGAGGGTGATTCGTGGCGGATCATTTTTGTGCAACGAAGATTACTGTCAGTCTTATCGCCCAAGCGCAAGGCGTGGAGCAGATCCGTTTAGCCCAATGTCACATCTTGGATTTAGATTGGCAAAAGACTCTCAGTAGTATTCTTGTCGGTTAACGCGACAAATTCGATATCTCCCAATTCAACTGCCTGCGGACACCCTCCAGGATCCATCGATTTCCACCCGACACCAAGGCTCTCGTTGCTTACTGAACACCTAATTTAAATACCTTAAAGTCATTGTTTCTGCAGTTATTCCTGATCATTTTTAAAACCTCTAAGGCGTATCTCGTACGTTCGTTTCATACCGGGCAGGCCAAAGACCTGATTGGCCGATGAGATCAATAAAGAATTTTTTAGATCTGGTCGATTCTGCCCCGGGCCATCAGAAACCTCTACAAGCACCCTCGGGTGTTTTAATTCTTTAATTACAGAGATTAAGCGTTAAATCATCGATTCAAGG
>JBAXVK010000078.1:0-2735 GCA_037129175.1 Polynucleobacter sp.
GACACGAGTTTCCGTGCTCCGGGTTTTGGCCGGTTTTCCGGCCGTGGGACCGGTTGCCGACGGGGCTTGGGCTGTGTGCTATGGCCACCGCGCGCAACGACAATTAGAAATACCCGCTGACGACAATTAAAATTACCCGTGTGTGCGGGTCTGATTTTCGGGTTTGAGCAGGCAGGAAAGGGAGCGCCGTCAGGCGCTTCCCTTTCTGTTGTGCTGGGGCTCGATGATCACTTCTCGTCAGATAAACCGACTCCTCGTGGAGTTTAACCAGAAGGGTGATTTGAACATGAGCGCGATGAAAGCGGGGATGACCCGCAAGACGGCGGCGAAGTATTTGAAGATGAAGGATCCGCAGGATCCGCCGAGGGTCCGCCACACGTGGCGAACCAGGCCGGATGAGTTTGCGGAGGTTTGGGCGGAGGCGGAGGCGATGTTGCTGGCCGCGCCGGAGTTGGAGGCCAAAAGGATCTTTGAGCATTTGCAGGAACGCTTTGCGGGGCGTTTCCAGGAGGGCCATCTGCGGACCTTTCAGCGCCGGGTGCGGCAATGGCGGGCGATGCACGGGCCGGCCAAGGAGGTGCATTTCGCCCAGCTCACGCAGCCGGGCGAGGTGATCCAGACGGACTGGACGCATGCCGAGGAACTGGCGATCACCATCGCCGGGGTTCCGTATCCGCATCAGCTCTGCCACAGCGTGCTCATTCACTCCAATTGGGAATGGGCCACGCGTTGCAGCAGTGAGTCGTTGCTCTCGTTGCGCAGCGGCATCCAGGCGGCCCTTTCGCACTTGGGGCGTGTGCCGCGGATCTGGCAGATCGATAACTCCTCGACGGCCACCCATCGGCTCACCCACGCAGGCAAGGAGCGCGGATTCACCGATGATTTCCTGGCCATTGCGGCCCATTTCACTTTGGAGCCGCGCACGATCAACGTCGGGCGGCCCAATGAAAACGGGGATGTCGAGAGCCTCAACGGACATCTCAAGCGGCGTCTGCGCCAGCATCTGCTGGTGCGCGGCAGCGCTGAGTTTGCCAGCCTCGAAGCTTACGACCTCTTCCTGGCCGAGACGCTCAGGAAAGCGAATGCCGGCCGCACGGAAAGGGTCGCGCAAGAGCTGGCGCTCATGCGGGAGCTGCCTCCCACGCTGCTGCCGGATTACCAGGAGTACGAGGTGCGGGTCGGCTGGCAGAGCACGATTCGTCTCAAGGAGATGGCGTACTCGGTGCCGTCGCGCCTGATCGGCCAAAAGCTGCGGGCGCGCGTGAGCGAGACGACCATCGAGGTCCATGTCGGGCGCGAGATCCTCTGCACTTTGCCGCGTCGGCACGGACGGGCCGGAGCGGTGATCGACTTCCGCCATGTCATCGCGGATCTGGTGCGCAAACCCGGCGCCTTTGCCCGCTGGCGGCATCGGGAGTCGCTCTTTCCGGCGGTCATTTTCCGGAAAGCCTACGACCGTTTCGTGGAGGAGCTGGGCGAACGTCGCGGGGAGCGCGATTATCTTCATCTGCTAAAGCTGGCCGCCGATACCAGCCAGGGCGCAGTGGAGGAAGCGCTGGGAAAAATCATGGACGCGGGAGCCGTCCTCAGCCTCGATGCCATCCGTCGCAGCATGCCCGCGACAGGTTTTGCGCCGATGGAGATGCCCAAACCCACCGTCTGCTTGAGTGAATACGATCTCTTGTTGCAGACCACCGCCGCGGACAATCAAAGCGAGGAGGAAATGCGCCATGCCAGCTAAAGACGAACCGCTTTCGATCCTGCTGCGCGCGTTTAATCTGAGCACCATGGCGCGGATCGCGCCAGAGGCGTTGGAGGCGGCCGGGAAGCAAAGCTGGAGCCATCGCCAGTTCCTGCTGCATCTCTGCGAGAGCGAGGCGCAGGAACGCGGCACCCGGCTCACGGAACGCTTGCTCAAAGCCTCCGGGTTGCCCGAGGGCAAGAGCCTGGCCACCCTTCAGGAAGCCGAGCTGCCCGATCGCGTGCGACGGCAACTGCCGGCGCTCCTGGCGGGGGACTTCATCGAACGCAACGAGAACATCCTGGCCTTCGGCCTGCCAGGGCGGGGCAAAACCCACTTCCTCGCCGCGCTCGGACGTGAGCTGATCCTGCGGCACAACCGGCGCGTGCTCTTCATCTCCACCTTCAAACTGGTCGGCCGGCTGCTCCAGGCCAAGGCCGGCAACCAATTGGAGGAAGCGCTCAAAAAACTCGACCGCTTCGAAGTCGTCATCCTCGACGACATCGGTTACGTGCAGCAAAGCCGGGAAGAAATGGAGATCCTCTTCACCTTCCTGGCCGAACGCTACGAGCGCCGCAGCCTCCTGGTGAGTTCCAATCTGGTCTTCTCGCAATGGGACCAGATCTTCAAAGATCCCATGACGACGATGGCGGCGATCGATCGCCTCGTGCATCACGCCATCATCCTGGAGTTCGACGGCAACAGCCACCGCGCCAAAGCCGCCAAGGAAAACATCAAAAAGTAACCGCCCCCCGGATCGCGAACTTTTTTCAGTGTTCCATTGCGCCCTTGCCGCTTCGCGGCAGCCCTGCGGGCACGGGCTCCATTCCACACTGAAAAAAGTCACACCCCCCGCCGCCAAAGACACCCCAAACCCGCCGCATCAAATCGGGGTCATTTTAATTGTCGCTGAAGGGAAATTATAATTGTCGTTGACCGATCGACACTCTACGGGTTTCGAATAATGCCAGATATTCAGGTGCAAGCTACACTC
>JBAXVK010000079.1:0-2704 GCA_037129175.1 Polynucleobacter sp.
GTATTAAATAGCCCCAATGCACCAGTTTGAAGCGCTAAGGTACACTTCACAAAATTGCTATCTAAAACAACAGCGCTAACAATATGATTTGAATGGGATGATGAGTTTATATAACGATATTCTGAAGAAGCTCAGAAAAACAGGAATTTTTGATCTAATGGAATATAGAAAATTATCGAGAAAAGAGCTTGATAATTTGGGCGACGAAATTAGATACTGGTGCACCTATGGGAATGGGAAATTGGAAAAATTAGGCAAAGAAAAAAAAGACGAATGAATCGTGGCTACAAAATCTTTATTCCTCCTGCGCCATGCCAAAGCAACTAATGGGGGGGTATTAATTCCAGATCAAGACCGACCTTTATCTGAGAGCGGTATTAAAGATGCTAAAAAATTGGGCAATTACTTATTAAAAAAGTCATTTGATTTCGATTTGATCTTATCAAGTCCAGCGATACGCGCCATTACGACAGCGCAAATTGTGGCAAATAAATTGGGATATAAACAAAAGCATTTGGCAGTTGAAAAGAGCTTATACGAGGCTGATGTTGAAGTCATGTTGAAGTTGATATCGTCTGTCCCTAAAAAAGTAGACACCTTAATGATAGTTGGCCACAATCCTGGCATTTATGCCCTGGCCTCCACGTTAACTGGGGAGCCTATCTCCATGTCAACTTGTGCATTAATTGAATTGACTCTAGAAATAAAGAACTGGGATCAAGTGCCAACCATTAAGGCAAGCAAGTTTAATGTATTGAATTAATTAGGTTTATATGTACGCATCAAAATGTAATTACAACCATGCCAAATAGCAGCAAAGAATTTGAAATTAAACTCCTTTTTCCGTCGCGCAAGTTAGCGGCAATAGAGAAATTTATTATTTCTAGGGGCGGTGTTCGTCGTCAGCATTTAGAGGCGGCATACATCGATACCCCTGATTTTTTGTTAGCAAAGTCTGGTATTGCCTTTCGCATCAGAAAAGAAGGGCGTCAATGGGTTCAGACTTTGAAGCTATCCACCTCAAATACCTTAGACCGAATTGAGCACAATGTCATCCTAGATGGTTCTGGAGGGGCGATTCCGTATTGGTCCATTGACTATCATCGCGACCATCAAGCAGGGATGCTATTACGTCAAGCGCTACCTAATTTGCCAATAGAAGACTTAGGGATTCGATATCAAACTGATATTTGGCGACGTAAAGCTTTGGTCAAAACACGTACAGGCGCCTTAGAGTACGCCTTAGATGAAGGCAGTATTTATGTAAATACAGACGGTGTTGTGCGAAGTAAGCCTGTTCAGGAGTTGGAAATCGAATTAAAAGAAGGTCAATGTATAGACGTATTGCGTCATGCACAAAGCATGATCAAACGTTTTAAGGCCTACCTGGATACCTGCAGTAAATCAGAGCGGGGATATTTGCTTGCATGTGGACATGAGGTGAGCCCGCCCACAAGAGCTAGTGCCATTGGTTTAAATGGGGCCTCCACTACGAGTGAAATCATCAACTTGATGATTCATTCCTGCGCAGGACAAATATTACCTAACCAAAGCGTTTTGAATGCTGAATATGCCGGCTATGCTGAGCACCTTCATCAATTGAGGGTGGGTTTAAGAAGATTAAAAACAATTTTAAAATATCTTTCTCGTTATCACATTGTCCTAAGCGATGCTGGAAAAAATTCTTTAGACGAAGTATTTAAAAAATTAGGCGAGTATCGAGATGACAATTTCATTTCTCGGGTGCTGAACCCCCTGCTCATATCCCATAATGGACCGCCAGTAGACATTAAAGATATGCAGACCTTGCCTCATCCCAAATTCCTGATTCAAAGTAACGCATTTCAGCTTTTATTAATAGAAATAATGTCATTAAGTTTAGGCTCTGCAAGTCAATCTTTGGATGACGCAAAAATTGAAGAGAATATATCTGCGGTAAAAAAACAGATGCTCAAGGTGCTCAATAAATCTTTTCAGTATTCTGCCTTTCAAGCCACCAAGCTAGATGGACTCGAAGATTCAGCTATTCATGTTTTACGTAAAAAGTTGAAGTTTTTAAGATATTCCTTAGAATTTTTTAAAGATTTTTGTGACCGCAAAAAATATCAACCATTTTTTAAACTTCTTTCAAGTTCATTGGATCACCTGGGAGACTATAACGACATCCATGTTGCAATAGAGCGGATAGAGGGCATGGCCCCTATCAATCCCAATTTACTCTTTGCCTTAGGTTGGCTTAAGGCTGAGCGCTTAAGAGTAAGGGGCTTGTGTGAAAAAAATATTAAAAAACTTTTTCTGAAAAAGACAGCCTGGTAATTCTCTCATGGTACCAGCAAGTGCTTTTTAGTATTTCTGTCATGAAGGCTGTATACAGTAGACACCTTAGGACTGATAAGTTTTCGTACCAGCGTTGATAAGGAACATAGATTTTAATGAAGAGAAAGATTTTTGATCTATTGATGGAAATAAAAGCTGAGGTTCTCAAGTCACTAAAACCTCCTGAGGCAGAAATTGTCTCTAGTGAAATACAAGTTTCCCCAGGCTCCGAAATGCCTATAGTTGACGATGTCGTGTTTGCAACCCTTGAAGAGGATGAACCTAAAGCTATATCGTTCGATGGTAAGACAAAAAGCATTACTCCTGAGACGAGATACTTTCAAATTCAGGATGCTGAGCATTCTCGCAAAATTGCCTATACAGTTTC
>JBAXVK010000008.1:0-83866 GCA_037129175.1 Polynucleobacter sp.
ACGCTAATAGTCATCGTTTTTCTCTGAAAGAATTATTTTCGTTTTAGTAAAAAGTATGCGCCAGGTAATACTGATAAAACAGTGATTGCACCATAGCTAATAGACGCCAATACAGTTAGGGAAGGATTAACACCCCACAGCGCCAATACAGAAGATAGAGTAGCCTCACGTAATCCCCAGCCTGAGATGCTAATCGGTAGCATGAGTAATAAACTGAGCGCTGGTAAACCGATCATCAAACTCGATATTGGCGCTTCGGCACCATAGGCTCTCAGGCAAAAGCTAAAAGCCAAAATAATGCAGCTATGTATGGCAACCCCAAATAAGGCCTGGGCGATATTCATCGGCCATGAAAACGCCAACTGAATTCCTGGCATTGCATTATTCATTTGTAGACGGTCTAAGAGCTTTTGCAATAGCTCTCTGGTTTTAGGCCATGCCAAGATGAAAGCGATGATAGCCCCAGCAAGAATCATGATGCAAATTACTGCGTAACCTAAATCTTGGCCCCAAGCAGCAATAGTGGCGCCGCCTAGTATTAAACCAATGCCGCCCAATAAATTATTGCCAGCAAGGCCGAGCAGTCGATCAACTAAAGTCATTGCAAAACTAAGGCGTAGTTTGGGGGTTGCATGTCCCAGATCAACTGCATGATGTAGTTCTTCATCTAATTCTTTTGTGCCGCTAAGCTTGTCGCCATTAGTAAAGTGAGTCGCGGTGATAGCGCGATAGCTATCACCACCCAATGTGCTTGGTAGCCCTTGATTAATTAGTCCGCCTGCGAAATAAAGGGCAATATAACTTTTAAGGCTGCCCTGAAAGCCAGCACTACGCATGATGAAGCCCCAGCGTAAACCGCCACAAATAAATGCAGAGCATATTGCCAGGGCTGCAGCAATTAACCAGGCTGGCTCCATTTTGATTTCAGAGTCAAGTAGGGTATGCCAGTCAATTCCGCTGGTTGCTTTCCATAACAGAGCAATCGACAGCAAAATACGGATAGTGGGCCATGCGCGCTTTAGCATTGATTTCCACCCAGAAGGGGTTTTAGGGGTGGATTGGGGTATTGAACTCATAGGCGTAAGGATAATGCCTTGTGCATCTACGGTCCTGAATTTAGGCTAATTACTTCGCTAAAGCGGGTCCTTGCCAGTTGCTACAGAGGCTAAAGTCAAATTTAGACAATACTTGGCCAAAGCGTTGGATTTCTAGACTGTCTAGGGGCTCGCAGCGTTCAAAGGCTAAGTTGCTACCAACGGGGGGTGAGAAGCTCATGCCAGACCAATTAATGAGCAGAATATTTGCTCCTAGAGGTAGCTGTCCAAACCAAAGGTCAAATTGATCTTTTCTTTCATCTAGCACAAACACTGGAATCGGTTTTGCATACCAAGCAGCACGACTACCCAGAGTCCAGTTTTGGACAGCAATACCATCTGTTTTAGTAGCTTGACTTAATTGGGTAGCTTTTTGCCCTGCAATTTTCCAGCCATAAAGATCGGCAATTGGATTTGATTTAATCGATGCAGAAGGAATGCCGCCAGATAAAACAAATCCAAAGCCAATCATGCACAGTGCAATTTGAAAAATGAATAAAACACGTATGACAGTTTTATGTTGAACAGACCATGCTTTAGCTAACCCAATGCCAGCAAATGGAGCCAAGCAAAACCATGCAGGCGTTGTCCAGTGAGGCAGGCCACCACCACCAGAAAGAATTGCAAATATAACAAAAGGGATGAAGAAGAATCCAAGTAATGACAGTAAAGAAAGCTTTGTTGCATGCATGCAGTCTTTAAGGAAGATATAGCTGCCCAACATGAGCAGGGGACCAAATACGAGAATTTGAATACCAAGGAAGGCGCCGAATCTCCGCCATAACCATTCACCACCGCTGCCATGGGCGATTTGGTACTTAAAGGAAATCCAGTCATTAACCCAATTCCAGTAAAGCACTGGCCCTATCAAGACTAACGCGAGCAAGATTGCTAACCAGAAACCTATTTTTCCAAGCCATGGTTTTCTGCGAGCGCTAATAAATACAAGCAGCAAAGCAAAAGCGGTAAAGATGGCAGTGTATTTACTTAAGCCAGCGAATCCAAGCAGTAGCCCAGTTAAAAGCCAATCCCCAATTGTGAAGTGGTCTTGAACTAACCAACGAAGTGCCATGAACATCAGACCAAGACTTAATGGCGTCAACAAAGTATCTGGCAATAAGCCGATGGCAAGTATGTGCGGCATTGGTGCTGCGATGATAGTGAGAACTGCTATCAGTCCACAAGTATTGGCTGAAGGTAGTGCGCTGGTGAGGTATCCCGAATTGCGACCTTGGATGAAGTGGTGAATCTCCAGCGTCACTTGATAAACCAAAAGACAGGAGATCACCCAAAGCAACTCGGGAACTAAACGAATGAAACCTTCCGAAGAGGTGAGAGCAACTAGCGGCCACTGAATCCAACCCACCAATGGTGGATGATCAAAATAACTCCAAGCTAAATGTTGGGCATATAGTGCGTAATGAGCTTCATCAACCGAAAATTCAACTGAAAATCCCAGGGCAAAATGCACTAGCGCTGCTATGCAAATGCAGATTGCTGCCCAACTTGAGGGTGATTGATGGCGCATAAGCCGATTTTAGACTCACTCGAGCAATTCTTTGGGACAATTAGCAATATGTTGAAAGATGTTTTACGCCCCCTCATTCTCGCCACGCTGATTGCATTAGCTGGCTGTGCTGGTTTTGGCGGGGGGTCAGTTCAGGATGAGTCAGGACAAACTTTTGATCCTAGTGCGCTCCTAGCACAGGATGAGCTCCCGAAGTTTTCTGCGCAGACTGCGCGAAATGGCATGCCTAATGGTTGGAATTTCTATCGTATAGCGCCCTTTAAGAAGAATACGGTTTACCGTCTTGAGAACTACCAAGGCAGAACTGTACTAAGCGCTAACTCCAAAACTTCAGCCTCAGGTCTAGCTGTGAAGTTACGCCCAAGGCCAGCAAATAATTTATGGCTACAGTGGGAGTGGAAGGCTTTGAGTGCTATTCCTGAAGCTGATAATGCTGAGCGTTATCACGACGATGCACCCCTCAGAATATTAGTAGCCTTTGATGGTAATAAATCGAAATTGCCATTAAAAGAGAAGATGAACTTCGAGATGGCCAATCTCATTAGTGGTCAAGAAATGCCTTATGCCACTCTCATGTATATCTGGTCTGGAAAATCGCCAGTAGATACGATTATTAGTAATGCACATACCTCGCGCATTAAGATGATTGTGGTTGATTCTGGTTGGGATAACTTAGGCGCTTGGCACAAGCATCAACGTGACCTTGCTGCTGATTACAAGCTGGCCTATGGAGAGGCTCCTGGCGAAGTGATCGGGATTGCCTTGTTAACGGATACCGATAATACAAAATCAGAAACGCGGGCTCTCTATGGCGATATCGAGCTAGTGCGCAAAAATCCAAAATAAAGTTAGCCTTGAGAAGGGCGCCAGCGTTTGAGTAAGAGTGCGTTACTTAAGACGCAAAAGCTCGAAAGCGCCATGGCGCTACCCGCCAGTATCGGAGATAAATAGCCTAAAGCTGCTAAGGGGATTCCAGTGGAATTGAAGATAAAAGCCCAAAACAAATTTTGCTGAATCTTTCCCCAAGTCTTTTTGGAGATATCAATGGCATCTGCAACCAAAGTAGGATCTCCACGCATCAAGGTAATACCCGCAGCCTGCATTGCAACATCAGTGCCCGTAGACATAGCCATACCAATATCTGCTGTTGCGAGAGCAGGGGCATCATTGACTCCGTCACCTACCATTGCAACCCATTGGCGCTTGCCATCCTTTGTAGATGATTGAAGCTTACGAATTATGTCCGCTTTATTGTTTGGCATGATTTGTGCATAGACTTCATCAATGCCAATGAGGTGGCCTACTCTATTTGCTGCTGCAGTATTGTCGCCTGAGAGCATGACAGTCTGAATGTGTAGCCGATGTAAAGAAGCAATCGCTGCCTTTGCATTACTTTTCAGCTCATCACCAAAAGCGATAACTGCAATCGGTGATGATGTGGATTCATTCATCAAAACAGAAACGGTTTGTCCTGCATCAAAACAAACTTGCGCTTGTTGAATGATGTCTGCGTAATAAATGTTCGAGCTGAGCGACACCACACTTTGCAAGCAGAGATTTTGGCCAATCCAAGGCCCAGCGCTAGGCTTACCGCTGATGCCAATGCCTGGTAAGGCTTTACTCTCAGAAGGCGGGATGGGGCTCAGCCCTTTTTGTTTTGCTGCATCTAGCAAAGCCTTGGCCAAAGGATGCTCGCTACCCAATTGCAAACCAGCAGCACTCGCTAGGATGGCATCTTCATTTACCGAGCTCGTAAATGAAATTAAATTAAGCAGTCTTGGCTTACCAAGCGTCAGCGTCCCAGTTTTATCAAAGGCAATAATATTTAACCGGTGTGCAAGTTCAAGAACCTGTGGATCTTTAATCAGAATACCAAAGCGCGCCGCAATTCCAGTTCCTGCCATGATGGCCGCAGGCGTTGCTAAGCCAAGAGCGCAGGGGCAAGCAATTACCATTACAGACACTGCTCTGAGTATTGCGATCGATGCAGAGTCTAAATAAAACCAATTGGCTAATCCAGTAATGACGGCAATCACAATCACGCTAGGTACAAATACTGCACTCACTTGATCTACTAATTTTTGAATCGGGGCTTTTTGAGTTTGCGCATCTTCCACTAAAGAAATGATTTGAGAGAGAACGCTTTCGATGCCAACGGCTTGTGCTTCAATCACCAAAACACCTTCACCATTGAGGGATCCCCCGATGACTTTTGAACCCATCAATTTTTTAACGGGGGCGCTTTCTCCAGTAAGAAGGGATTCATCTACATGGCTAGTGCCAAGCAAAATGAGCCCATCCACAGGAATACGCTCACCCGGCAAAACCAATACACGGTCTTTAGGAAATACTTGCCCTAATGGTAGGTCGCGATATTGATCTAGTGGAGTGCCTTCTGCAATAAGGATATTTTGGTTGAGTACTTTGGCATGCTCTGGCCACAGTTTCTGTAGTGCTCGAATCGCTGCACTGGTTTGTTGCTTTGCACGAGCCTCTAACCACTTACCTAATAGCACCATACAAATAATTACAGCTGAGGCCTCGAAATACAGTTCATGCGCCGCATGGGGTGAGGCTATCATTTGATACACACTTAAGCCGTAAGCGGCACTTGTACCCAGTGCGACTAGCAAGTCCATATTCCCAGTGCCGGACATCAGTGATTTAAAACCTGCTTTGTAAAAGCGCCAGCCCAAAAAGAATTGCACTGGACTTGCTAACAATAATTGCCATTTTGGAGAGAGCGTCCAATGGGTGGCAAACGGCATGAGCAACATGGGCAAAAATAATGGCGCTGAAAGAGTAAATCCCAATAAGACTCTCCCTAATCCATCTGCACCCCAAAGGGAGTGTGAATGATTTAGTTGGGCATTTTTATGGGGAGTGCTGAGCTTGGCTTCATAGCCCGTTTTTTGGACCAAAGCGATAACGCTATCAATCGTGGTCTCAGAATCCGCACTTAGGCGGACTTTTGCTTGTTCAGTAGCTAAATTAACGCTGGCAGCCTCTACCGCCGGAATGCGTATAAGAGCCTTCTCAACCCTGCCCACACAAGATGCGCAGGTCATTCCACCAATATCTAGGGTAAATAACTCAGAATTCATCTCTTTTGCAGTGCTCATATGGAAGATAATCTACCGTATACCAAACAAAGTCACTTCAAAAGGGTTGATATGTTGAGTCTAAAAGTATCTGGCATGACCTGTGGGGGATGTATTAAAGCTGTTACCAAGGCTATTCAAGCCCAGGATCCGAGTGCAACAGTTCAAGTAGATCTGGATACTCAGATGGTCTCTCTAGAAACTTCCTTATCCCAAGCCCAGGCTAGCCAGCTCATAACAGATGCTGGTTTTCCCGTTGCCAATTAAGCTTTTGTTTAGAATGTCGGCAAACCTAGCAAAACCCATAGTTTTTGTTTCTAAAGGATCGTGATTTATGTTCTTCAGTAAGTTAATGCCTCACGATGGTAATTTCTTCGTACTGTTTAATCAGCACGCTAGCAGTATCGTTTCTGCATCCGAATCTTTCTTAAAGTTCGTTGAGCACTATAACGATGAAGCTCTCCGTACAAAATATACGCAAGAAGTAGATCAGGCAGAGCATGCCTGCGATGACGTCGTGAAAGAGGTTCATCGCCGCCTGCACAAAACTTTTATTACCCCCATCGATCGTGATCAGATCTTCTCACTCATTAATACGACGGATGACGTTGCCGATTTGCTACAAAACGGTACTGAAGCAATGCATCTCTATAACGTCAAGCAGATGACGCCTGAGATATTGCAAATGGCGCAGTTATGTAATCAGTGCTGTATCAGTATGAGAAATGCAGTTGCTACTTTGAAGGATATTTCAGATCCAGAAGTTGCTAAAGCAGCCTTAAAGACTTGTGATGAGATTGATCATCTTGAATCTGGTGCTGACCGTCTCTTGTCTACTGCGATTACTCGATTATTCCGTGAAGAAATTGAGGTTCGCGAATTAATTAAACTCCAGCGTATATATGAGTTGCTTGAGGAAGTGACTGATAAATGTGAAGACGTCGCCAATTTAGTTGAAGGCATCGTTCTTGAAAACTCTTAAGGCGAATTAAGTTGCCAGCGATAGAAGTAGCGTTTTGGGTTGTAGCACTTTTAGTAGCGCTAGCCCTTGCATTCGATTTCATGAATGGTTTTCATGATGCTGCTAACTCCATTGCAACAGTTGTTTCTACTGGGGTACTAAAACCTCAGCAGGCAGTTGTATTTGCTGCCTTTTTCAATTTCTTAGCAATCTTCATTTTCCACCTCAGTGTTGCAGCGACAGTGGGTAAAGGTATTGTTCATCCCGCTGCAGTAGATTTGCATGTGATCTTTGGTGCCCTAGTTGGCGCCATTATCTGGAACATAGTCACTTGGTATTACGGTATTCCATCAAGCTCTTCTCATGCTTTAATTGGTGGTTTGGTTGGTGCAGCCTTACCAAAAGCGGGCACAGATGGCCTGGTTTGGTCGGGCATCATTAAAACAGTTTCCTTTATTTTTATCTCCCCATTAGTTGGCTTCTTGCTGGGCTCCTTGATGATGTTGTTAGTGGCTTGGGCCTGTAAAAATGCCAACCTATCAAAAACAGATCGCTGGTTTCGTCGTCTGCAATTAGTTTCAGCTGGCGCATATAGCTTGGGCCATGGTGGTAACGATGCTCAAAAAACCATTGGCATTATTTGGCTCTTGCTCATCATTACCGGTTATGCAGAGGCAAGCGCCAAAATGCCACCAACTTGGACAATTATTTGTTGTTATATAGCAAT
Source organism: Polynucleobacter sp. (assembly GCA_037129175.1). GTDB lineage: Bacteria > Pseudomonadota > Gammaproteobacteria > Burkholderiales > Burkholderiaceae > Polynucleobacter. The sequence continues at coordinate 7,412 of JBAXVK010000008.1, forward strand.
TGCTATGGGTACCATGTTCGGTGGCTGGCGTATTGTGAAAACAATGGGACAGAAAATAACTAAACTCAAACCAGTGGGCGGCTTCTGTGCTGAAACTGGCGGAGCCATTACCCTGTTTGCAGCAACTGCCTTGGGTATTCCTGTATCCACTACCCACACGATTACTGGGGCTATTGTTGGTGTGGGCTCTACACAGAGAGCTAGTGCGGTTCGTTGGGGTGTAGCAGGAAACATCCTTTGGGCTTGGATTTTTACGATTCCAGCCACTGCCTTGATGTCAATGATTGTCTATTACCTTAGCTTACTCATTTTCTAAATTCAAAAATGAGATCAATTCATCTCCTTTCAAGCAATTTTTGGCTGACGGGGTTAATCTAAGTGCTATTCATTAACAATTAATAAAAGTAATTCTGAAAATGTCTTCAGAATTATTACGTTTAGGAGAGAGTAGTGTCAGTTACTGTAGAAGCTGTGCAAGGAGCCCTCAAAGGCTTGGTTGATCCAAATACAAAGATCGACTTTGTAACAGCTAAAAACCTCAAAAATTTACGTGTTGAAGCTGGTGATGTCTCACTCGATATTGTTTTAGGTTACCCGGCCAAAAGCCAATTTGATGCCATTCGTAAATTGGTCATTAATGCTGTGCGAGAATTGCCTGGGGTTAAGAATGTCAGTGTGAATGTCAGTAGCCAGATTGTTGCGCATGCTGTGCAGCGCGGCGTTAAATTATTGCCTAACGTAAAAAATATTATTGCCATTGCTAGTGGTAAGGGCGGGGTTGGTAAATCAACAACTGCCGTGAACTTAGCATTGGCTTTGGCTGCTGAAGGTGCGCAAGTCGGAATCTTGGATGCTGATATTTATGGCCCAAGCCAGCCAATGATGCTCGGCATTACAGGTAGACCAGAATCCATCGAAGAAAACACGATAGAGCCAATGGAAGGTCATGGCCTGCAAGCAAGCTCTATTGGCTTCTTGATTGAAGAAGATGCACCAATGGTATGGCGTGGTCCGATGGTCACTTCTGCTTTAGAGCAACTGTTACGCCAAACCCGTTGGCGTGATTTGGATTACTTAATCGTGGATATGCCGCCAGGTACTGGTGATATTCAGTTGACCTTGTCGCAAAAAGTTCCCGTGACTGGTGCAGTGATCGTCACTACCCCGCAAGACATTGCCTTATTAGACGCGCGCAAGGGTTTAAAGATGTTTGAGAAGGTTGGCGTTCCAATTGTCGGCATTATTGAAAACATGAGTACTTATGTTTGCATAAAGTGTGGCCATGAAGAGCATATCTTTGGTAGTGGTGGCGGTGAAAAAATGTGCAAAGAATATAGCGTTGATTTTTTAGGTGCCTTACCACTCAATTTATCGATTCGGGAGCAGGCCGATGCAGGGCGCCCCACCGTAGTAGCTGACCCCGACAGTGCTATTAGTGCAATCTATAAAAATATTGCCAGACAAGTCGCTATACGTGTTGCTACTCTGTCTAAAGATATGAGCAGTAAATTTCCAAGCATTGTTGTGCAAAACACTTAAGGCCTCGAGTATTTATGCGCTTTGCAGTATTAATGCGTAAGCAAAATATAGATAACCCATGGGTTTCATATCGATGGGCGCCTGCGGAAGTGTTGCCTGATTTTGGACAATTCAATCCTCAGAGTCTTGAAAGTAATGCGATCTCAGGTCAATTTTTAGGTAGAGATGCCGATGGAGAATCCTGGCTATTTACTGGCTTTGAATTAAATCTGTTTCCAGATGAGGCTGAAGGCTACTATCTCAATGTCTCTGCGACAACGCCTGCATGGTTTGTCATGTGGAGACTAGAAGAGGATATTGAACGTTACATTGATGAGCAATCTCTTACGCTTGCTAAAGCTGAAACGACAATGGCAGTACCACACCGAATTTGCGTGAGCTATAACGAGGCTGCACGATTGCTGGACGGTGGAGAATCGGTTGACACAGTCACCATGAGTGATGAGCATGCCACTTGGTTACAAGAGTATGTGAATGAAAATTATCGGCCTGAGCCGAAAAAGCGTCATCGTCCTGAATCATTCAAGGGCGCAAATCGCCCAGCGGAGGACTGATGGCAGATGGTTTTTTAAGTCGCTGGTCTAAGCGTAAAACTGGAAAACTAGAGGATCCAGAAGAGCAGCCTAAAGAGGCTGCCCAGACCCCTGCGCCTATCACACCAGAAACTCAGGCTCCGCCACCAGCCTCATTAGACGACGTCGAGAAGATCGATCGTTTTGATCCTGACTTCTCTTCCTTCATGAAGCCAGATGTTGATCCTACCGTTCGGCAGGCCGCGCTCAAAAAGATGTTTACTGATCCCCATTTCAATGTGATGGATGGTTTAGATATCTATATAGATGACTATTCCAAGCCTGATCCTTTGCCGCCGGGCATGCTTGAAAGAATGGTGCAGAGTGATATGCTAGGACTGTTCAGCAAAACTGATGATGCCCCAGTGGAGGGGGAAAAGCAGCCGAAGCAACAAGTGGTGTCATCCCAATCAAACGAGAGCCTTTTAGAGGCTCAGGGTCAAACTGATTTAACATCCACAGATCCCATAATGCAGACAAAAGCTGCTAACTTGGATGAAGTGCCAATAGAGCCCACCCAGAAAAAAACCTAAGAAGATAGTGCATGAGTCAAAAACTAGTTTGTAACTGTAACGGCACCATGCCTTTGGATGCAAAGGCCCTTGGCGTTCCAGTGCATCGCTCTTTATGTAGGCAGGAAGTTGGCTCTTTTTTAAAGGCGCTGGACGGATCCGATTCATTGGTAGTCGCTTGTACCCAAGAGGGTGCTCTATTTAACGAGTTAGCAGAGCAGTCAGAAAAGCCTTTGGTAGCGCCACTACGTTTTGTCAATATTCGTGAAATAGCGGGCTGGACGCAAGAAGCTAAAGCATCAGGACCAAAGATTGCTGCTTTGCTTGCTTTGGCAGATATGCCAGAAGCTGAGCCGGTCCCCGTCGTGAACTATGAAAGCCAAGGCAGACTCTTTATTATTGGTGCAGGATCTTTAGCATTACCTTGGGCAGAAAAACTCAGTGCTTCGTTGGATGTTTCTGTCTTGTGTACTGAGCCTGGTGATTTACCCCTGGCACGTAACTACCCCATCTATACCGGTGCAGTAACTAAGCTAGATGGCTATCTTGGCAAGTTCACAGTTGACTGGGATCTGCAAAACCCAATTGACCCAGAAATGTGTACTCGTTGCGGCGCCTGTGTTGAAGTCTGCCCAGAGAATGCGATTGATCTCTCATTTCAGATTGATATGAGTAAGTGCAAATCACATCGTGATTGTGTTACTGCGTGCGCAAGTATTGGGGCAATCTCTTTTGATCGCAAGGACCGCGAGCGTAATGCTGAATTTGATTTGATTTTGGATCTGCGTGCTGATCCTAAAATGCGAATGAGTCAAACCCCTCAAGGATACTTTGCCCCCGGTAAGGATCCACTAGATCAGGCCTTGGTGGTAAATCAATTATTAGAGATGGTGGGTGAGTTTGAGAAACCCAAATACTTTGTCTATAACGAAAAAATTTGTGCGCATGGCCGCAATGGCAAAGTAGGGTGTAATGCTTGTATCGATGTCTGCTCGACTGGTGCCATTGGTTCTATATTCAAAAATGGTCAAGGTAGTGTTGAGGTTAATCCTAATCTCTGTATGGGTTGTGGAGCATGCTCTACAGCCTGCCCATCAGGTGCAATACGCTATAACTACCCCAGCGTGCCCCATCAAGGTAAAGAGTTAAAGACCATTGCCACGGTCTTTACTGCTGAGGCTAAAAAAATCAGTCAAGCTGCAGCGCCAAGTCTGCTCTTGCATACCTTAAAAGCGGGTACCCAAATGATTGATGGCTTGGGCCGCTCTGCTCATGTCTTGCCTAAACAGTTTGAAGGCTTGCCATCATTTGTTATTCCTTATGGCATTGAGCATATTGCGTCTACTGGTTTGGATTTATGGCTTGGCGCTCTTAGTTATGGATTTGCAGAAGTAGTCTTGCTATTAAGTGGTGATGAGGATCCAGCTTATCGTACCGCGCTTAAAGAGCAGGCTAACCTTGCCAACGCCATCCTTAAGGCTTACGGCTTTGATGAGCGAATTCATTTAATCATGGCTCAATCAGCCGATGATTTACAAACCGTTTCTAAGGCGATGAGTGCATTGCGCCAGCGTGGTGCTCTGAACTCCATTTGTACCCCTGCCAGTTTTGGTTTATCTACCCAGAAACGGGAAACCCTTGAGGCAGTCTTAGAGCATTTGCAAAAACAAGCCAAGACTCCATTACCAGAGGCGGGTATTGCCCTTCCTAATTCATCTTTATTAGGAGGCCTACTGATTAATAAAGATGCTTGTACCTTATGTATGTCTTGTGTAAGCAGTTGTCCTGAGGGCGCTCTCTTAGATAACCCAGATGAGCCGATTCTCTCCTTTATCGAAAAGCAGTGTGTTCAATGCGGCATTTGTGTTCAGACTTGCCCTGAGCAAGCCTTGACTCTGAACCCCCGTTTGCAGACTGTTGAGCAGCGCAAACAAAGAACAACCTTAAATGAGACCCAGGCTTTTAATTGCATTAGTTGCGGCAAACCTTTTGGAACCTTAAAGATGGTGGATCTTATGTTGAGCAAGCTAGGCACTCATGGTGCCTTTGCGGGCGCCGCAATGGATAGGCTCAAGATGTGTAGCGATTGTCGAGTGGTAGATATGGTGAAGAAAGAAACATGAGCGAAATTGAGAAAGCAGTGGCAAAGGATGGTCAGCTCACTGAAGTGGGAGATATAGGCTTGCCAGAGGATTTGGCTAGAGCCGATCTCTACGGCTTAATCGCCAGATTGTTTCATCTGCCGCCAGATCAAGCCCTTTTAGATCAAATTGCTGCTACAGCTGGTCAACAGGATGCTGCTGATCAGGCACCATTAGCGAAGGCTTGGATGGATGTGGTTGAGGTAGCTAAAAATAAGCCTGCCAAGGCTTGGCAGGAAGAGTTTGACCTCAATTTTATTAGTGTTGGCAAGCCTAATGTGGTTCTCAATGCTTCCTTCTATATGGCTGGGCACCTTAATGAAAAACCGCTAGTCAATATTCGCAAAGCTCTTGAAGAGTTTGGTCTTGAGTCTGCCGAGGAAATCACTGAGACTGAGGATCATCTTTCAGCGCTTTGTGAGGTGATGCGTTATCTGATTGCCGGCGATGACGTAGAGATATCAAACCTTACAAATCAAAGGGTTTTTTTCAATGCCCATATACGTCCCTGGTACGACGACTTATGCGATGCAATTGAAGCTATCCCCGAGATGCATCTTTATCACCCAGTAGTCGCGCTGACCCGAGAATTCTTGGCCATCGAAGGGCAAGGTTTTGACATGATTTGATGTTGCAGCGCATATAAGGGATTTCCCTTACTCCCTACTTACTATATAAATATGTCAAAAATGCGAATACGAATTACACTTGTTAGAAATCTAGAATCATTAATTAGGAGCATGCCATGAGCATTAAATCCAAAGTTGCTTTAAGTGAAGAAACCAAGCCATCACGCCGTAAGTTTTTTGTAGGCGCGGGCGCAGCAGTTGGCGCTGTTGCAGTTGCTTCCCAAACATCGATTGGCAAAGCTGTTATTCAGGAAATTGGAAGCACAGTGAAAAGCAAGAGTGATGGCCAGACCATTACTGCACATATGCGTAAGTATTACGAAAGCACCATGCTTTAAATAGATTATTACCGCTAGATATTGATTAATTGTTGTTAAATAAATAAAAAAACTTTCTCAGGGACCACATATGAGTCTGACTCGTAAATCAAATACCCCCCAAAGCAGTCGCTCCTCATCACATCTGATTGGTAGTCTATCCCGCGGCTTAAAAGCAGCGGTACCTACCATGGACCGCCGAACATTCCTCAAGCGATCAGGTGTTGGCGTTGGTGCTGGTATTGCCGCTAGCCAACTGAGCTTGGTGCAAAAGGCATCAGCTGAGCCAAGCAAAGCAATGCTAGATGGCAAAGGCAAGATCGAAGTCAAAAGAACAATTTGCACCCACTGCTCAGTGGGTTGCGCTACAGATGCTACTGTTGAGAATGGTGTTTGGGTACGTCAAGACTCTGTATTTGATTCCCCAATCAACATGGGCTCATATTGCGCAAAAGGTGCTGCTTTGCGTGAGCACGGTCATGGCGACTATCGTTTGCGCTACCCAATGAAGTTAGTTGATGGAAAGTATCAGCGCATTTCTTGGGACCAAGCACTCACTGAAATTACTGCTCAGATGAAAGATCTGCGTACTAAGTACAGCCCAGATTCACTATTCTTTATTGGCTCATCTAAGCACAACAACGAACAGGCCTACTTACTCCGTAAGTGGGTCTCTTTCTTTGGTACAAACAACACAGACCATCAGGCTCGTATTTGTCACTCCACAACTGTTGCCGGTGTAGCGAACACCTGGGGCTATGGTGCGATGACCAATAGCTACAACGACATGATGAACTCTAAAGCTGCCATGTACATTGGCTCAAATGCTGCTGAAGCTCATCCAGTATCCATGTTGAGTTTGTTGCATGCCAAGGAAAACGGCTGCAAAGTCATCGTAGTAGATCCACGCTATACCCGAACAGCTGCAAAGTCAGATCAGTACGTACGTATTCGTTCAGGTACTGACATTCCTTTCCTATTTGGTCTTCTGTATCACATCTTCAAAAATGGCTGGGAAGATAAGAAGTACATCAACGACCGTGTTTACGGTATGGATGAGATTCGCAAAGAAGTGATGGAAAAGTGGACTCCAGCAAACGTAGAAGAGGCTTGTGGCGTTCCAGAAGCAGAAATGTACAAAGTTGCTGAAACCTTGTCGAAGAATCGTCCTAGCACTGTAGTTTGGTGTATGGGTCAAACCCAGCACACCATTGGCAATTCCATGGTTCGTGCCTCATGTATTTTGCAGTTAGCCTTAGGTAACGTCGGTAAATCGGGCGGTGGTACGAATATTTTCCGTGGTCACGATAACGTTCAAGGCGCAACAGACGTAGGTCCTAATCCAGATTCATTGCCTGGCTATTATGGTTTGGCTGCTGGCTCATGGAAACACTTCGCAGCAGTGTGGGGTGTTGACTATGAATGGATTAAGGGTCGCTATGCACCAGACATGATGGAGAAGTCTGGAACCACTGTTTCTCGTTGGGTTGATGCCGTTCTTGAAAATAACGACATGATTGACCAGCAGACAAACGTAAAAGGTTTGTTCTTCTGGGGTCATGCTCCTAACTCACAAACTCGCGGCCTTGATATGAAGCGTGCGATGGATAAATTGGATCTGCTAGTTGTAGTCGATCCATATCCAAGTGCAACTGCTGCAATGGCTGCAATGCCTCCTGCAGAAGGACAATCAGTCAACAAGAATCGCAATGTGTATTTGTTGCCTGCTGCAACTCAGTTTGAGACAGTTGGAACTGCTACAGCTTCTAACCGCTCATTACAGTGGCGCGAGAAAGTGATTGATCCGCTCTTTGAATCGATGCCTGATCATGTGATCATGCAAGCTTTTGCTGATCGTCTAGGTTTTGGCGATGAGCTATCAAAGAACTACAAGATGCTCAACTCTAAATTTGCTGGTAAGCAATGGAGAGAGCCTGAGGTCGAATCTATCTTGAGAGAAATTAATCGGGGTGTATGGACGATTGGTTACACAGGTCAAACTCCAGAGCGCTTGAAGGCTCATATGAGAATGGTTGCTACATTTGATCCGAAGACCTTGAAATCACGCGGTGGTGTTGACCCGGTAAGCGGCTACGATACTACTGGCGATTACTACGGTTTGCCTTGGCCATGCTACGGTACAGCCGCGATTAAACATCCAGGTTCTCCAAACCTTTATGACACCAGTAAGAGTGTGATGGAGGGTGGTGGTAACTTCCGCGCCAACTTTGGTGTTGAGCGTGAAGGTAAGACCTTGTTGGCTGAGGATGGTTCTTATTCCAAGGGCTCAGCAATTACCACTGGCTACCCAGAATTTGATCATGTATTTGTGAAGAAGCTCGGTTGGTGGAATCAGTTGACTGAAGATGAGCAAAAAGCTGCTGAAGGTAAGAACTGGAAGACTGACTTATCTGGTGGTATTCAGCGCGTTGTGATGAAGAATGGTTGTCATCCATTTGGTAATGCAAAGGCCCGTGCAGTTGTTTGGAACTTCCCAGATGCGATTCCAATTCACCGTGAAGCGCTCTACAGCACTAACGCGCCGATGATGCGTAAGTATCCAACGTCTGCAGATAAGAAGAATTTCTGGCGCTTGCCAACTCTGTATAAAACAGTTCAAGATCAAAACTTGAATCAGAAACTGTATGAGAAGTTCCCAATTATTCTGACTTCAGGTCGTTTGGTCGAGTACGAGGGTGGTGGAGATGAAACTCGTTCTAACCCATGGTTGGCTGAGTTACAACAAGAAAACTTTGTGGAAATTAACCCGAAGGCTGCAGCAGATCGTGGCATTAAGAACTGGGATTATGTTTGGGTGAAGTCGCCTACTGGTGCCAAGATCAAGGTGCGTGCTATGTTGACCGAGCGTGTTGACCAAGGTACTGCATTCGTACCATTCCACTTCGCTGGATGGTGGCAAGGCAATGATCTGCGTAAGTATTACCCAGAAGGCGCCGCCCCAGTTGTTTTAGGGGAAGCGGTGAATACTGCGACTACTTATGGTTATGACCAGGTGACGATGATGCAAGAGTCGAAAACCACTATGTGCCAAATCGAAAAATTTGCCTAAGTTAAAAAATAAAGTCAGGAGAACACAATGGCAAGAATGAAATTTATCTGTGACACAGAACGTTGCATCGAATGTAACGGTTGTGTCACTGCTTGTAAAAATGATAATGAGGTACCTTGGGGTGTGAATCGTCGCCGTGTTGTAACGGTGAACGATGGCATCATCGGCCAGGAAAAATCGATCTCAGTGGCTTGTATGCACTGTAGCGATGCACCTTGTATGGCTGTTTGCCCAGTCGATTGCTTCTACCGTACCGATGAAGGTGTTGTCCTTCATGACAAAGATATTTGTATCGGTTGCGGCTACTGCTCTTTTGCTTGCCCATTTGGTGCGCCACAGTTCCTGAGTCAAGGCGCCTTTGGTACCCGTAGCAAGATGGATAAGTGCACATTCTGTAGTGGTGGGCCAGAAGAGAACGGCAGCGTTGCCGAATTTGAAAAATATGGCCGTAATCGTTTGGCAGAAGGTAAGTTACCTCTCTGCGCAGAAATGTGTTCTACCAAAGCTTTGATTGGTGGCGACAGCGAAATCATCTCGGGCATCTTTAATCAACGTGTTGCTATTCGCGAGAAGAATGGTAAGTACGCTGGCTCTAAAGCTTTTGGTTGGACCACTGCTTATGGTGGGCCAGATACTCCGGCACCAACCCCAACGGCAGCTGCAAAAATTCCAGGAGCTAAATAATGAAATTCAATTTCAAATCTCTTGGTCTGTGTTTTGCAGCAGCAACTCTTTTGGCTGCATGTTCTGAGCCACCAGAGATTGCGGCCAAGGCGGCAAAGCGTCCTGATGTTGCCCCATATATGGGCGCGAACAATGGATTCATGACCAAAAACTGGACCCCTGGAAATCAGGGCAGCTGGACTGAATCTGTTGATAAGCGCAATCAGGGTCAGAATGAATACAGTCGCGTTAAGTGATCAACTAAATAACAATAAATAAAACGAAAACGTTTAAGGACATGTGTATGAAACGATCATTTTCTAAAGTTCTACGCACTTTGGTAGTGGCTGCTGGTTTGTCGCTGACTCTGGCGAGCGGAATGAGTTATGCAGAACGCGCTCCAATGGCGCCTTTGCCTTCTCCTAGCGGAGTAGACATTCCCCCTAAATCAGTGCCAGCTAATCCCAATAGCCTAGCTAATGGAACTCAGGCACAGTCACAACCAGCCAATCCATCGATCTTTACCTCTGCTAATAGTGACCCATATAACTTTGTCAGTATCCCAGACAAAGAGGCTAGCGTTTTGATTCAGCGCTCTGGCGAACAGTGGCGCGTGATTCGTAATGGTGTGATTACCGTTTATGGTGGTTGGTTATTGGCGATTGCCTTCTTTGGAATTGCAGCCCTTTTTATCATCAAGGGTCCAATCAAATTACATGCGCCGCTATCTGGGCAAAAAATTAAGAGGTTTAATGGCTTCGAGCGTTTTACTCACTGGGTAATGGCAGCTAGTTTCATTGGACTTGCCTTGACTGGCGGACTAATTTTGTGGGGTAAGTATTTTGCAATGCCCTTAATGGGTGGGGTTGCTTATGGCACCTTCCTCAATATCTGTAAAAATATTCACAACTACTCTGGCCCCTTATTTACGCTCAGCATCATTATTTTCTTCCTCCTGTTTGCTACCAGAAATATCCCGGGACAAGGCGACCTGACTTGGATAAAGTCATTTGGCGGAATGTTTGGTGGAAAACATCCTCCTGCCGGCTTCTTCAACTTTGGTGAAAAAATTTGGTTCTGGTTTGGTATGACCTTCTTAGGCTTAGTGATCTCGGGTTCTGGCCTTGTACTCGATATGATCGTACCGTTTATGCAGGTTGAGTACATCCGCGGAACTATGCAGATTGCTAATATTATTCACGGCGGTGCATCAGTTCTAATGATGACTATGGCCATGGGGCATATCTATATCGGCTCTATTGGTATGCAAGGCTCCTCGGATGGCATGATGTCTGGCTACGTTGATGCAACCTGGGCAAAAGAGCACCATGAGCTCTGGTACAACAAAGTTAATAAATAAGGACAAAGCCATGAAAAAGATCATTGCTTTCACAATTGGCGCATTTGCTGCTGCCTCTGTCATGGCTACATTGCCGCCATTAACTCCGGAAGCACAAGAGGCTGCGACATTGGCTAAGGCAAAAAGCGCATATGGTGACAGGATGGGCGCTTATCAACTCTGCCAAGCTCAAAACCGGGTTGCTGATCGCTTTAAGATGTCTGGTACAGCAGCGCCTGCTGCTTGTACAGCGCCACCTCCATTTGTTGCTCCGGTAGCGGCAGCAAAGTAATTAACTGCTGTACTTATTCAGCGATTAATTCTTGATATAGGTAGCGTTTAGCAGCCTGTGTTTGAGGATTCGAAAAGAAGGGGCCTACGGGTCCCTTTTCTTTTATCTCGCCATGATCAATAAAGATAATGTGCTGTGCAAGCCTTTGTACTTGAGCAAGTTGGTGCGATGAAAAAATAACATCGGTATCTTGCGCGTCAAACTGACGAATCATTTCTTCAACTTGCTCAGTGGTATTGGGATCTAGATTTGCAGTAGGCTCATCTAGCAAGACTAAGTTGGGCTTTTGCAAAATTGCACGCCCCAAGCAAAGCTTCTGTCTCTCACCAGCAGATAGTTTATGGGCAGGTGCAGATGCTAGTTTCTCCAAGCCTACTCGCTCGATCACTTGCTGTATTTCTGCTGTATTAATTTTGGAGTCTGCATCTCTGACCATACTCATATTCGCTCTAGTAGAGGCTTTAATCATTGGAGTGTGATGTAAAACTAATGCAGTCTTATTGGCAAATGAGTAACTCACTGTTCCAGTATCTGGTTTGATGAGGCCATCAAGCAGCTTTAATAGAGTTGTTTTGCCAGCACCATTAGGCCCAATGCAAGCAGTAATCCGATCCGCCGGAATGATGGCGTGCGGAATACTCAGAATTATTCTGCCATTACTTTTAACGGTAATGTCTTTTAGCTCAATGAACTTCTCAAATTGTTCGTTCGTATTATCCATAGCGACGCTCCGCTACTTGACGCACTGCAAATGTGAAAAGATTTGCCAATAAAACGATACCTAATAAAACAAATCCTAAAGCAAGCGCAAGCGGAAGATCGCCTTTGCTGGTTTCTAGGGCAATTGCGGTAGTCATGGTTCTAGTGGAGTGATCGATATTACCGCCCACAATCATGACAGCGCCAACCTCAGAAATGGCTCTAGCAAGACCGGCTAGGATGGCAATAGTCAGAGAGAAGCGACAATCCCAAATCAGCCACTTAAAGCAGGTCAAAGGCGGCAATCGGAGGCTCAAGAAGGTATCCCGATGAATCCTCCAGGAATCTTCCAGAATTTGCCGGCTTAGGGCTGCAATTAAAGGGCTTGTCAGAAGGATTTGCGCAAGGATCATGCCCTTGACAGTAAAGAGCCATCCCCAAGCTCCTAGAGGCCCTGTGCGAGATAGCATGAGATAAACAAGGACTCCAACAATGACCGTTGGGACCCCCATCAAGGTGTTTAAGACCACAATGATCCATTTCTTGCCCTTAAATTCTTCAGTAGCAAGCAGTACCCCAATTGGCAGGCCGATGAGGGTGCCAAAGAATAGGGCGGTTAAGCTTACTTGCAGGGAAACTAGGACGATTCCCAGAACCCCGCCATCTAGATGGGCGAGTAGAGCTAGGGCGTCTTGAAAAGCAATCAACATGGGCTTGATTCTATCAAGGCAATGGCAAAATAAGCTTAATGCAATCGATACCCCTATTTTCCGACTCATGGCCGAAGTAGTTTGTCTCTGTAACGAGATCCTTGATGTGGATCTCCGAGAGTATCTCGATACCCATCCTATCGACTCCATAGAGGAGTTGCGGGAGCAGGCATCCATTTGTAATAAATGCATGCAGTGCCAAGATTTGGTTGAGGGTGAGATTTATTTAGCGCGGCAGAGGCGGCAGAGTGCGGCAGGTCAAATTTAATGGCTCAAAGTAGAAACACTCGTTTTACTGTCATGAGTATGAATGTGCATAAAGGACTCTCTCCATTGCATAGACACTCTACTATTCATCAGTTGCGGCAAAGGATTCGAAGTCATCACCCAGACTTATTATTTCTTCAAGAATTACAGCAAGAGCATCGCGGAAGAATTCGGCGTTTTAGGCAATGGCCTTCAACTGAGCTCACTCACTTTCTATCAGAAGATTTTTGGCACGACTGGCATTATGGAAAAAATATGGAGTATCCAGACGGTCACCACGGTAATGCCATTCTGTCTAAGCACCCACTTCACAAGGGATTAAATTACGACATTTCTGCTTATCGTTTCGAGAGACGAGGCTTGCTTCATAGCGTGACTTGGCTTGATGGAGTAGATCAGCCCATTCATTGCTTCTGTGTGCACTTAGCTTTATTTGAGCGGGGTAGAGAGCGTCAGTTAGAACAAATTATTGGCCATATTGAAGAGTTAACTCAGCAAGGCCCAACCATTGTGGCTGGAGACTTTAATGATTGGCGTAACCGGATTGGCGCGCCAATGAAAGCTGCTGGGTTTGAAGAAGTCTTTGAGGTCTTGACTGGCTTACCAGCTAAGACTTTCCCTAGCATGAAGCCCTTATTAGCAATGGATCGGATTTATGTGCGAGGCCTGAAGATTCATTCTGCAGAAATTTTGCACGACTGGATGAAATTGTCTGATCATTTAGGAATAACAGCGGAACTGGAATTGCTATGAATGACCTACTGAGTATTTTTCTAAAATATCTTTTTGATTTCAACATCAATTGGCTTTTATTTATTCACTTTGTCTTAGTCGCCTATTTTATTGGCGTCATCATTTCTGTTAGAAGGCCAGTAGGAGTAGCGTTTGCTTGGATTTTTATTGTGATGACTTTCCCTGTTCTCGGAATTGCTATGTATGTACTCATTGGCGAGCGTCCTGTAGGCCGCGCCCTCACCAGAAAAATTACGCGCATGAACCGTGAATATTCTCAAATCACTGAGAATATGCGGATCAAGTACGCCCAGGATCGTGAGAAGTTAGGAATTGCAGGCCGTGCATTCAGTCTTTTAGCAGAAGCTAACAACGGCACCCCAGTAGTTGCTGGAAATAAGGTTGAGTTACATACCAATTCATTGCAAATCCTGCAGCTCTTTATTGATGAGATTAACCAGGCTAAAGAAAGTCTTCATCTCGAGTTCTATATTTGGGCTCTAGGTGGTGATGCTGACAGAGTGGGCGAAGCAATGATTGCAGCCTCTAAGCGCGGTGTTGCTTGTCGCGTTTTATTAGACTCCTTAGGAAGTAAGGATTGGTTTAAATCTAAATGGCCGGGGTGCTTTCGCAATTCAGGGATAGAGGTAACCGAAGCTTTGCCTATCCAGATTGGACGGTTTCAATTTCGTCGTGCCGATTTACGTTTACATCGAAAAATATTCATCATCGATAACGCTATTGTTTGGACTGGGAGCATGAATTTAGTAGATCCACGCACATTCAAGCAAGATTCTGGAGTGGGTGAGTGGGTCGATGCAATGGTGCGTGTTGAGGGTCCAGTTGCTTCTCAGTTTGAGCTGACGTTCTCTTTCGATTGGAGCGTTGACAATCCTAAGATTACGCATTTCAGTGATCACAAGTCTCCGATAGCTCCTTGTGAGGGGGGAGTCATTGCTCAAGAATTTGCATCAGGCCCAGTCTATCGTGACGATATTTTGTATCAAGTGATGCTTTCAGCGATTATTAGCGCCTGCGAAGAGTTAACTATTACCACTCCATACTTCGGCCCAGATGATGGATTAATGCAGGCGCTCATGGCGACTGCCAGACGTGGAGTGAAGGTGACCTTAATTGTTCCCAAACTAAATGATTCAAGGTTGGTCGCTTGGAGCAGTAGAAGTTATTATGAGGATCTCATGAGCGCGGGGGTATTGATTGCCGAGTTCCATGGCGGCCTTCTGCATACTAAGAGCTTACTAGTTGATAAAAAAGCAGCTATCTTTGGTTCGGTCAATTTTGATCAACGTAGCCTACGTCTCAACTTTGAAATCAGCCTGATTGTTTATAACGTTGATTTCTGTTCAAAGCTCGAAACCTTGATCGAGTCATATCTAGCGCAGTCTGATTACATCAATCCAAAGACATGGGCAGAGCGTCCTCATTGGCGCCGCTATTTAGAAAATGCAGCCCATCTAACCTCTCCGCTACTTTAAATTGCGCCAGCAGCCCGCATATTGGCAATATCAGAGGCCGCCAAACCCAGTTCTTTCAAAATAGCGTCAGTGTGTTCGCCTACCGCTGGAACAGGATCCATACGATAGTCGTAGCTGTCATTTAATCCCGGCGGTAACAGGGCTGCAATATTCCCATTTGGCGTCCCCACTTCAGTCCAACGATTGCGTGCCTTTAACTGCTCATGCTTCCAAAGGCCTGCCATATCATTTAAATGGGCATTGGCAATTTGCGCTTTATCTAGTCTCTCAATGAGTTGCTCTGATGTGAGCTTACTAAAGCAGGAATTAATAATTTCGAGTAGTTCAATACGCTTTTCATTGCGCTTGAAGTTTCTATCGAAGCGCTCATCTTGAGCTAGCGCAGGGTTCTCCAATACTGTTTCACAGAATTGCACCCACTCACGCTCATTTTGAAGTCCAAGCATGACAGTCTTGCCATCACCAGCTTTGAAAGGGCCGTATGGGTAAATAGTGGCATGAGATGCGCCGTTTCTGGACGGGGGATTTGCGCCTTTGTAGGCGTAGTACAGCGGAAAGCTCATCCATTCGCTGAGTGATTCAAGCATGGAGATATCGATCACTGTACCTTTGCCAGTTTTTCCTCTTTGCAATAAGGCTGCCAAGATATTGGTATAGGCATACATCCCTGCGGCGATATCAGCAATTGAGTTGCCAGCTTTACTAGGTGTTTCTGGAGTTCCTGTAACTGAGAGGAAGCCCGCTTCACTTTGTATTAGCAAGTCGTAGGCTTTTTTATCGCGATAAGGGCCATCATTGCCATATCCTGAAATGGCACACATGATGAGTCCAGGATTTTCTTTTTGCAAAGCCTCCGCAGTTACTCCCATGCGAGCAGCTGCTCCGGGGGCAAGATTTTGAATAAAGACATCGGCAGTTTTTAGTAAACGCTTTAGTACTGCTATGGCGGAATCTTGTTTGAGGTCAAGCGTTAAACTTTCTTTTGACCTATTCACCCAGACAAAGTGGGATGAGAGGCCATCAACTTGAGTGTCGTAGCCTCTTGCAAAGTCGCCATCGCCGGGACGCTCAATCTTGATGATGCGTGCTCCCAGGTCAGCTAGCTGACGAGTGCAAAAGGGCGCAGCAATAACATGCTCTAGCGCAACGACAGTAATTCCATCTAGTGGACGAATACTCATTTTAATTATCAGTTAGAAGGATCTTGGCAAGCCAAGAACATGTTCAGCAATATAGGAGTAAATCAAGTTTGTTGAGATTGGTGCAACTTGATAGAGGCGGGTTTCTCTAAATTTACGTTCAACATCATATTCGTTAGCAAAGCCAAATCCTCCATGAGTTTGCAAGCAAACATTAGCCGCTTCCCAGGACGCTTTAGCAGCTAAGTATTTCGTCATATTAGACTCTGGTCCACAGGGCTCATGATTATCAAACAGAGCACACGCCTTAAAGCGCATGAGATTAGCAGCCTCAGTTTCAATGTAGCTATCAGCAATCGGAAACTGGATGCCTTGGTTTTTGCCAATCGGGCGATCAAACACTACGCGATCATTAGCATAGCGTCGTGCGCGGTCAATAAACCAATAGGCATCGCCAATGCATTCTGCTCCAATCAGAACCCGTTCTGCATTGAGGCCATCTAAGATGTATTTAAAACCTTGACCCTCTGTGCCGATGAGATTTTCTGCTGGTATTTCTAAGTTATCAAAGAACACCTCATTGGTTTCATGATTCACCATATTGGCAATAGGCCTGACTTCCATTCCTTTGCCAATCGCATCCGCAAGATTGACGATGAAGATTGACATCCCCTCTGATTTACGCTGCACCTCACTAATTGGAGTGGTGCGAGCTAGCAAAATCATGAGATCAGAATGTTGAATACGAGAAATCCAAACTTTCTGACCATTCACAATGTACTTATCACCTTTTTTGACAGCAGTGGTCTTGAGTTTAGTAGTATCGGTGCCAGTAGTGGGCTCTGTTACAGCCATACTTTGTAAACGCAATTGCCCGCTAGCAATTTTCGGTAGGTATATTTTTTTCTGGGCTTCAGATCCATGACGGAGCAAGGTGCCCATGTTGTACATTTGCCCATGACAAGAACCTGCGTTGCCACCCGAGAAATTAATTTCTTCCATGATGACGGAGGCTTCTGCTAAACCCAGTCCAGAACCACCATATTCTTCTGGTATTAAAGCTGCCAACCAGCCAGCTTCGGTCAAGGTCTGAACAAAAGCCTCTGGATAGCCTCTTTCATGGTCTACTTTTTGCCAGTAGGCTGAGTCAAATGCTCCACAGAGATCTCGTAAGGCCTCGCGTATTTCTTGGTACTGGTCTGGCTTGGGAATAGGGTGATTCATGGAACTCTCGATTTATAGGTTTTATGGTTTATTTCGTGATTTAGACGCTAGTTTAAGCAAGATTTGAAAATTCTGGAAAATGATGAAAATCAGGCGAAAATAGCCTAAATAATCTGTATACATAGATCAATAAGGGGGCATGAGCTTGCCAATGCAAAAGAATCGCCAACAAATTCTTTCTGGAGTCAAAGTTTTAGAGTTAGGCCAGCTCATTGCCGGCCCATTTGCCTCAAAAACACTTGCTGATTTTGGGGCGGAGGTGATTAAGGTTGAGGCTCCTGGCCTAGGTGATCCACTGCGTAAATGGCGCATGCTGCATGAGGGAACATCAGTTTGGTGGCAAGCGCAATCGCGCAATAAACAATCTATTTGTTTAGATCTGCGTGTAAAAGAGGGTCAGGCGATTGCCAGAAAGCTAGCGCTTGAAGCAGATGTCGTCATTGAAAATTTTCGACCTGGCACATTGGAGAAGTGGGGCTTGGGTTGGGAAGAGTTACATAAAGTAAATCCAAAGCTCATCATGTTGCGTATCTCTGGTTATGGGCAGGATGGGCCTAGACGTGATGAGCCTGGTTTTGCAGCGATCGGTGAAGCGATGGCTGGCTTGCGTTACATCACTGGGCACCCGAATGAAGTGCCAGTGAGGGCGGGTGTATCTCTTGGCGATACGATCGCAGGTTTGCATGGTGCACTCGGCGTATTGCTGGCTTTGTACGAGCGAGATGCACGTGGTGGCGAGGGTCAGATGATTGACGTTGCTTTATACGAGGCGGTATTTAATTTAACTGAAAGCTTATTACCAGAGTATTCAGCATTTGGTGCAATCCGTCAGCCAGCTGGGGGCGCTTTGCCGGGGATAGCTCCTTCTAATGCCTATCGATGCAGTGATGGACAGTATGTTTTGATCGCTGGCAACGGCGATTCTATTTATAAGCGTTTGATGACCTTAATCGGCAGAGTAGACTTGGGCGAAGACCCTACGTTGGCATTTAATGACGGTCGTGCTAAACGAGTTACTGAAATTGATGCAGCGATTAATGCATGGACTGAGACTTTAACTTTGGATGAAGTTCTTAAAGGTCTATTGGAAGCTCAAGTACCTTCTGGCAAGATTTATACGGCAAAAGATATTGCCGAAGATCCGCACTATCGTGCACGGGGCGTGATTGAGACTGTGCAAGCAGCGAATGGCCTCAAGGTACAGGTACCCGGCATCATTCCTAAGCTTTCTCAAAACCCAGGCTCTATTCGTTATCGCGCTCCTACATTAGGAGAGCATACTAATGAAGTGCTGAAATCCGCTGGCTTGACTGAAGAACAAATTACTCTTCTGAAAAAATCTGGAATCCTCGCTTAATGGATCAAGCGCTCCAGCATTTTTTTGGATGGTTTGGTATGCCATCCGTTGGATTGCCAGCCGTCTTTATTAGCGCATTTATTTCTGCGACCCTACTACCAATTGGCTCAGAACCCATTTTGTTCGGGTATACCGAGCTCAATCCCAGCATGTATTGGATTGCGATCTTTGTTGCAACCGTTGGTAATACTATAGGTGGGATGTTGGATTGGTGGCTGGGACTTGTAGCCAACAAAAAAATTAAATCTGATGCGCCAAGCACCGATGGACGCTTGCGACAATGGCTAATAGATTGGGGTCCTAAGATGTTGTTGCTATCTTGGCTACCTGGATTTGGCGATCCTCTTTGTATTGCAGCAGGCTGGCTTCGTCTGGCTTGGCTGCCGTGCCTAATTTATATGTTTATAGGTAAATTGCTGCGTTATCTCACGATGACGTGGTTGCTAACCTTAGTTCCCAATAGCTTTTGGCACCAATTAGGCCATTGGTTTCATTTGATCTAATCTTCTAAATCACTTTAGACAGCACAATACTTTTGTTGGATCTCATCATTATTTAGGAGATTTTGAGCAGTGTCATGGAAGACGATTTCACCTTGATCGAGAATATAAGCGCGGTCAGAAATCTTCAAAGCTTTCTGCACATTTTGCTCAACTAAGAGAATGGTGACGCCTTGTTTTTTAAGTTTGGCAAATAACTCAAACATTTCTTCAACGAGAACTGGCATGATTCCCTCCGATGGCTCATCTAATAAGATGGCCTTAGGTTTGGCAATCATTGCTCTTGCAATCGCCAGCATCTGCTGCTCTCCACCTGACATTGATGTGCCATCCTGATGAAGACGCTCTTTTAGCCTCGGAAAGGTTTCAGCAATTTCATCCACAAGAACACTCATATCACCGCGATTTTTTTGGCTAATAATGCCAAGCTCTAAGTTTTCTTTGACGGTTAGACCTGGAACAATCCGACGATCTTCCGGAACATATGCCAAACCAAGATGAAACCGTTCATGGGCAGGTAGATCTAAAAAAGAAATACCATCAATCGAGGCTTTGCCTTGACGTTTAGGCAGTAGCCCCATCAGTGATCGCAGTGTAGTGGTCTTACCAGCGCCATTACGTCCCATGAGGGTCACTATTTCACCTTTGTTGACATCTAAAGAGATCCCTTGCAGGACGTGACTACGGTCATACCATGCATTTAAGTTTTCAATACGCAACATAGAGAACTTTCAATTTAATCTTGACCCAAGTACACGCGACGTACCTCGGCATTATTTTGAATTTCTTCAGGAGAGCCCTCTGCTAAGAACTCACCATGATGAAGGACGATGATCCGCTTACAAAGGCCCATGATCAGTTTCATTTTATGCTCTACCAGGATCACGGTGCGCTCATTAGCTAAAGTTTTAATGAGATCCATCATGACCAGTGTTTCTTCCGGCGACATGCCAGCAGTGGGTTCATCTAGCAGTAAGAGACTAGGGTTGCAGGCCAGAGCCATAGCAATCTCTAACGCACGTTGCTGACCATGAGCAAGATCACCTGTTTTTTTATTGCGCAGGTGCTCGAGATTAACGCGGCGCAAGAGTTGGTCAGCAAGATCTATTGGTTCAGCATAACTTTGCGCATTGCGGATAAAGTTATAGCGGGCAGTTTCCATTTGCGCGGCAACGCGAACATTTTCATGAACAGTTAGCTGTTTAAAAACATTGGTAATCTGAAAACTTTTAGAGATTCCAATGCGAGCAAACTCATGTTGCTGTAAGCCAGTAATATCTTTGCCATTAAATAATATTTGACCACTTATAGGTGGAAATGCGCCACTTAGGACGTTGAAAAAGGTACTTTTGCCTGCCCCGTTAGGGCCAATAATGGCAGTTAATGTTCCTGGCATAAAGTTGGTTGAGATATTTTGCAATGCTTTGAACTTGCCAAAACTTTTGCTAACGTTGCGAGCCTCAAGAATGGGCGTAGTCACACTATTCATTATTTTGAACCCTGTTGAATGTGTAGCTTACTCACAATAGTGCCCCAGATGCCTTTAGGAAAGAACAATACAAAGAACATAAAGATTAAGCCGATAACTGCCATCCAATGTTTAGTAAAGGTGGTAACCACATCTTCTAGGTAAAGCATGACTGCCGCACCAATGAAGGGGCCAAAGAATGTGCCCATACCACCCAAAATACTCATCATCACTGCTTGGCCAGATTGAAGGTAATGTAAAGAATCAATTGGCACGATAGAGAGATGCAGAGCGCGAAGAGATCCGGCGAGCCCACAGATAGCTGCAGACAATATAAATACTAGTAATTTTGTTTTAGCTACATCGAACCCACAGGCTGCAGCCCGTTTTTCATTCTCGCGAATAGCTTCCATGACCGCCCCTAGAGGGGAGTTCAGAATACGTGAGATCAGCCAGATGGCAATGACTACAAAAAATAGAATGATGTAGTACTTTATTAATGGATTTAAAAAGTCTACCGGTATACCAAAGATATTGAATGAGTCCACACGCACACCGCGTAAACCATTCTCGCCACCAGTATGGCTCTCAGCTTTATAAAAAATGTAATACATAATTTGCCCAAGGGCTAAGGTCACCATTGAAAAATAGATGCCGCGTGTACGGATTGCCAGAAAGCCCATCAGGAGGCCGCCAATGGCTGCACCAATCACACCAAGGAGAATGGCAGCTGCCCAAGGCACACCGTAATGAACTATTGCAATACCAGTGAAGTAGCTACCAATACCCAAGAAGGCCGCATGACCAAATGACAGAAGACCCATATAGCCAAATAGGAGATTGAAGCCCATGGCAAATAAGCCAAAAATCAAAATGTTAACTGCTAATGCCTCATAGGGCATGATGAATGGAAAGACGGCTAAGAATGCCGTACTGGCTAATACACGATGACGCGCAATAAGTTGGAAAAGAGAATTCATAAAGTCACAGGGCTTAGCCCATAGCCCCCGCTTTGCCGAATAGGCCTTGTGGGCGAATCAATAAGACGACAGCCATCAAAATAAAAATAGATAGTTCGGCAAGATCTGGAAAGAATAGGGAAGTCATGCTGTAAACGATCCCGACTAAAAGACCGGCTACTACTGCGCCAACTGGTGAGCCCATGCCGCCAACGACGGTGACTACAAAAGATTCTGCCAAAATTGGAATACCCATCTCTGGATTTACAGAGCGTGTGGGGGCAGCCAAAATTCCGGAAAGACCTGCGATCGCACAACCCAAGCCAAATACCAGTAACCAGACTTTAGCAATATCCACACCTAGAACTTTGACAATTTCTTGATCAGCAGCACCAGCTTTAATGATGAGTCCGTAACGGGTTTTTTGGATAAAGAACCAAACGCCAAAAATAATGAGAGCAGTTGCAGCAATCAGGAAGAGTCGGTATTTAGGGAAGTAACCAATACCAACATTCATCGTCCCTCCAAGACCTGCTGGGGTCATAGATGGGAGGCCTTCAATGCCAAAAGTCACTCGCATGGCCTCAATCAGGACATAAGAAAGCCCGAAGGTAAGTAGTAATGGGTAATCTAGGCCACGTCCATAAAGTGGGCGAACTAAGAATCGCTCCGTTATTAAACCAAGACAACCAGTGAAAAGTGGCGTTAAAAATAAACTGAACCAGAAGTTTCCCGTAATCCCAAGAAAATAAACACCCAAGAATGCGCCCACCATAAAGAAAGCACCATGAGCAAAGTTCACTACGTTGAGCATGCCAAAGATCAGACATAAACCAAGAGCAAGGAGTGCATAGATACTACCCAGGGCTATGCCGGTGAGCAGTTGCATGCATAAAAGTTCGAATGTCAAACCAGTCATAAATGTACTCAGAAAAAATCCCCTTGATCCGTTAAGATCAGGGGGAGTGAATCAAGATAAATCAGTGATATACCTTGAAGTCTAGTTTTAGGCTTTATGGCCTAACTCAGCGCAACTGCGCATATTTTTCTCAGTAGTGGGTTCAATGGTCAAAATATTGAAGACATCATATTTATCCTTCATATTCTTTGATTTGGACTCAACAATAATGACTGTTTGAACGGCTTGGTGGTCGCACTTGCGATAGTACTCTGGACCTTTGTACCAGTCGTACTTCAGGTTCTCCATTGCTGTTATCACTTTTGGAGTATCGGTGGACTTCGCAATCTTGACGGATGCCAATACGCTCTTGACACCTGCGTATCCCAGCGCACCATAGTCGGATGGCACTGAGCCGTTATACATTTTTCGGAATGCGTCATTAAATGTTTTGGCAGTTGGGATGCGATCTTCTAGTCCCCAGTAATAAGAGGTGCCACCAATGATGCCTTCGAATGCTTCGGGGCCACCAGCAAGACGTGCTGTATAGAGCAGTACGGGGGTAACTATCTTCATACTTGATTTG
This sequence comes from Polynucleobacter sp., assembly GCA_037129175.1. Lineage (GTDB taxonomy): Bacteria > Pseudomonadota > Gammaproteobacteria > Burkholderiales > Burkholderiaceae > Polynucleobacter. The sequence goes on from JBAXVK010000008.1 coordinate 30,521, forward strand.
AGACCAAAGTCAGTACATTGTTTTGCCGAATTCACAAGGTCGCGACCAAAGTTGCACAGTACCAAAATATCTGGATTCAATGCTTTGATACGCGGCAAGAAGGCAGAGTAATCAGAAGTGCCTAGTGGATGGCGAATATCAGCCAATGTAGTAGCACCCATTTCTTTGCCAGCACGCTCAAATGCGCGGACCATTTCATGTCCATAAGCATAGTCTGCAGTTAAAAAGACAATTTTTTTGCCAAAGCGGGGAATAGAGTAGCGTGCTACAGCGCCGGCTGTCATGGTTGGATTAAGCGCTTCATGGAATGTATAAATACTCCAGTCTTTTACCTCGTTAATAGCGTCAGATTGACTAATTGAATTAAAAAGAATCTTACGTTCTTTACAAACTGCATTGATGGAGAGTTGTGTTGCCGCAGATAAAGAGCCAACTACATAGTTGACCTTATCTTTTTCAATTAATTCCAAAGTCCGAGTGGCGGCTTCACCTGGATTTAGCTTATCGTCACGCACTAAAAGTTCTGCTTTACGACCATTAAATCCACCGGCGTCATTGAATTCTTTAATGGCCAACTCAGCAGCTTTTACTTGGTCTTGAGCTTCCGCAGAAAACGGCCCTGTTAGCGGCACTGGAAAACCGATCTTAATTGTGTCGGCTTGCGCATTGGCGACATTTAACCAAAGCGGGGTAGTTGCAACTGCAGCTCCACCAATCAGCATTTTTCGTCTAGTTTGATTCGTTACTTTTTGTTTCATGGTTGTCTCCTCCATTTAAAACTGGTTTTAATAAGAATACTTTTTATTTGGTAAATCTTAACTGAATGCACCAATTAATGGGTAGATTCAGGCACTGCTTTCCCTGTGGCTAATAAGGCGCTGATATCTATTGCGGTTTCTGCCATGACAGTGCTGGCGTTTCTTTTGAGCCTATCGTTATCCCTAGTGCCTTTAATGCCTTGAGCCTGCATATAGCGGCCTAAATACTGGGCTCTAGCCACCACCTGTTGCCCTAATTTCAGGCGCTCATCCCCGTAGGCCTGGAGAGCTGCTGGAGTGGCACCCAGATTGGAAATATGCTTAGCAATGACGATAGCCTCATCTCCCGCTTTTGTCACACCCATACCTACATGTGGCCTACCTACAAATGCTGCATCGCCCATCAAGGCAACCCTTCCAAAGACAATTTGTTCGGAGCGAACGTCATAGATAGCTTGTAAAAATGGAGAGACTGTTTTTTCAAGTATCTCTGCATATTGGTGTGCGAGGATTTCTTGGGCTACTTTACGCATATTGGCAATATGCTTGCCAGAAACTTTAGAGGGTGGGATGCCGGTAGGGTAGTAATGGCCATCATCATCAGTCTGTAACTCAATCAGCTCTTGAGCTTCAGATGCAGGCCGGTACCAAACAAAGTTATAGCGTCGTTTACCTGGGCGGGTGTCATTGCCAGAGCCAGCTACTGGATAGCCTAGCATCTGCTCGCCATTGGGCAGACAAAATCCGAAGTAATTAAAGAGCGTATCCATTGTGTACTGAGACAGTACCGATTCATCACATACTCCGCGCCACGCGATATAACCTGCATATTCAGGCTGAATCTCTGGAGCAAGCTGGGCTCTAACCCCAGAGCGAATGCCATCGGAAGCAATTAATAGTTCGGCCTCATATTGACTGCCATCTTCACAGCCAACTTGAACTGTATTAGCATTCTGAGTAACCGTTTTTACGTTCTTACCTTGCAGGTAGCGCTCAGTTGGAAAGCTTTCCTTGAGCATGTGATACAGGCGACTCCAAGAGGTGAGTATTTGCGGCAGTTCCATTTCACCAAGAGTCTGCCCATCAGCGCCTAAGGTGACACGCTTTGTCACTTCAATCCCGAGGGAACCATCAACTGTTACTCCGGCAGCACGCAAAGCTTCTGCCAATGCATCATGGGTAACAATTCCTGCACCACGACCATCTAGGGAGCCAGTTGCTTTTTCTAACAAGATGACATCATGACCTTGACGCAGCAAAATATTTGCTGCAAACAAGCCACCAAGAGATCCGCCAACGACTAGTATTTTTGCCATGCTCTCTCTTAAGCTGCTTTCGCATCCAAAGTAGCTTTCTCTTCCGCGGGGTAATTTAATTCAATCACTACGCCATTAGGATCATCTAAAAAGATCTGATGCAGCTTTATGGCAGGAACAGTGCGTTCTCTGTAAGGGATCTTCAGTTCATTTAAGAGCTTGATCTTATCCTCAAGGCCATTGGCAAAGAAGGCAATATGATCCACTGCGCCAGAGCCATACAGAGAGGCAGGATCACGCTCTCCTAAGTATTGCTTTAGTCCGTTTGGATCGTTCTTATCAATTGCGATGAGGTGAAGTACTGCATTGGCCCAGCTACTGTCATCGCCGTTATATAGCCATACACCAGGGAAGGGAAACTCTGGGCGCGGTCCCACAGTAAGGCCGAGTAGCTTGCTGAAGAATTCTGTAGTCTTTTCAATTTCGAGACTGCGGATAGAGAAGTGATTGAGGCTTAAATTAGTCATAGTTACCTTTGGAATTAAGCAAAGAGGGATTTAGCAGAAAGCAGATAGGAGCTGATGCGATCACGAATGATGTCTTGTTCGGCATTTGGGCTGCTGTCGTCATAGATAGCTTGACCATAGATCCAGCGGCGCATGCCAATATAAAAGATACCACCATGCAGGCCCATTAAAAACTCTAGTTCTCGATGGGTCGGCTTAGGTCTAGTTGAGCGATCACAGTATTTACGCGTTTCACGTATGAGTCTTGGCAGTAGACGAGAGCGTAGAAGTCCAAAGAATCGATCGCTAATAGAGTGATCACTTAAACCAGAGAAAATCAAAATACGAACAAAGTCATATGTAAGTACGGTATTGGTGTAGTCAAGATAAAACGCGTTGAATTTTTCTTCTGGCGTGAGATGCTTGTCATCAAGCAGGTCTTCCCACTCAGGCTTCCATTTTGATTCAAATACTTCCTTGTAGACCTCTTGGATTAAAGCTTCTTTAGTGGGGAAGTAGTGGTAGAGCAGAGTATGGGTAACGCCCAACTCTTTCGTGAGATTTCTGAGTTGACCGTCGATGCCATGTTTGGCGAAGAACTGAATGGCTCGATCTAGGATTTGGCGCTTTCGGTCCGCAGTATTCATGCGGCGACGGATTGGCACTATTTCTTCAGCCAAATTTTCAGCTTTTCTAATGCCAAAGGTAGGGTCTTCGTTAAAGCTCATGGATGCTCAGGGTTTATCCGAATTTAGACTTATTGACCAAAAGTTAAATAATGGTACATTGTTCAGCAGTTAGCAGATAAGACTCTATTCGTATAAACCCCAAGGAGACCAAATGGAACTAAATGGCGAGCAACTTATAGCCGCTTCTGTCCCCGAGGTATGGAGGGGATTGAATGATATCGATGTACTCGCCAAGTCTATTCCGGGTTGTGAGGAAATTAGTCGAGTTTCGCCGGAAGAGGTCCATGCCAAAGTGATGTTTAAGATTGGGCCCGTCAGAGCACGTTTTTCTGGGAAATTGCTCTTAAGTGACGTCATTCCAGATCAATCATGCTCTATGGCGTTTGAAGGATCCGGTGGCGCTGCTGGATTTGCTAAAGGCCGCTCTCGCGTGGAACTAAAGGAGGCTGAAGGGGGCACTTTGGTTTCTTACACAACCGAAGCATCGATCGGCGGAAAGCTAGGACAAATTGGTGGACGCTTAATTAGCGCATCCGCAAAAAAGATTGCAGATGATTTTTTTCAGAAATTTGCAAAAGAATTAGGTGGTGAAGCAATAGCACTAGATGCTGATGCTAGTAATGAATAACACAGTAGTGACAAAATAAAAGTCATCAGACTTCAATAATTGGAGGTGGAGGAGACCCAATGAAAGCAGCAGCATTTGATTATGTAAAGCCCAAGGCCCTGCAAGACGCTTTGTCCTTACTGGCTGAAGCGGGAGATGATGCCCAATTAATTGCTGGCGGACAAACTCTGCTAGCCACTCTCAATTTGCGCCTATCAGAACCAAGTGTTCTCATAGATATTACTGATTTAGCTGAGCTTAAAGGCATTACCTTGGTAGGTGATCAGTTGAGAATCGGTGCATTGGTTACCCATACTGAAATTGAAGATTCTGAGTTAATTGCAAAGCATGCACCCTTACTAAAAGCAGCTGCACCTCATATCGCACATCGTGCAATTCGCAATCTGGGTACTTGGGGTGGTTCTCTCGCTTACGGAGATCCTGCAGCGGAATGGCCAGCCTGTAGTTTGACATTACGAGCGACCATGATCATTCAGGGCCCTAGTGGGGAGCGCCGAATTTCTGCTAATGATTTCTTTATTGATCTATATACCACCTCCTTAGAGCCCGATGAAATTCTGGTAGCTACCGAAATGCCGATCGCTACAAGTGGAGCTGTTTTTTATTTCCATGAACTGGCAAGACGTCATGGGGATTATGCTGTTGCAGGCTTGGCGGCAGTTGCTCAAAAGCAGGGTGATGTTTTGAGTAAGTGCGCATTTACCTTTTTCTCAGTAAGTTCGAAGCCCATCATGGCAATCAAGGCTCAGGATTTAGTAGACGGACAAAAGCTCAATGACGAAATTATTGGAAAAGCGGTAGCAGCCGCTCGCGCTGAGATCGAGGCTATTGCTGATATTACTAATAGTGCAGAAGCTAAAGAGCACCTGCTTGGCGTCTTACTTGAGCGCGGCTTAAAGCACATGCTTGCTTGAGTAGTTAAAACTAAAAAAATAGAAAAAGTATTTGGAGAACTAAATGACCCTGAAGAAACAAATTTCAATGACAGTAAATGGCGTTCTTGTGAATGCTGAAATTGAGCCACGCAAACATTTAGTCGATTTCTTACGCGAAGATTTGCACTTAAAAGGTCCACACCTAGGTTGCGAGCAGGGAGCGTGTGGGGCTTGTACTGTTAAGGTGAATGGTCAAATTATTAGGGGCTGCCTATTTTTAGCAGTACAGGCTAATGGTGCTGTAGTCGAGACGGTTGAAGGATTGACTAAAAGTGGGGCTTTAGCCGATCTTCAGGAATCATTTATGCGTCGTAATGCTATGCAATGCGGTTTTTGTTCCTCAGGCATGTTGCTTGCTGCTGCAGAGTTGATTGAAAAGCAGCCGAAAGCCACGCGGGAGCAGGTGCGTGAGTGGATCTCTGGGAATTATTGTCGTTGCACTGGTTATCACTCTATTGTTGATGCAATCGTCGATGTATTAGAGGCTCGTGCAAAGGGCCAAAAAATTAAACCTGTTGTTGCTCACGCTTAAGATATTTAGGAAACTGCATTATGAATAAGCCAACTGATTTAAAAGGACTAGTACTCGATCCTGTTACCGATGATCAGCGTTATATCGGCAATAGTGAGCCAAGACATGGCGCTCGCCGCTTGCTCGAAGGTCAAGGTACTTATATTGATGATATTCAACTCCCCCGGATGGGTCACGTAGTCTTCTGGCGTTCACCAGTAGCCCATATGAAGATTGGAAAAATTCATATTGAGCAGGCGAGCAAGATGCCTGGCGTTCTGGCGGTAGTTGATGGTGTGCAAATGGCAAAAATTTGTAAACCATGGGTAGCTACTTTAGGCCACCTCGCTGGTATGAAATCTGCACCACAACATGCATTAGCAATTGAACGAGCTTGTTGGCAGGGTGAGCCAGTAGTAGCAGTGGTGGCAGAAACTAGAGCTCAAGCTGAAGATGCCTTGCAACATATTGAAGTGGAGTGGGAAGAATTGCCTGCAGTGGTTTCGATGGAAACCGCTCTGGATGCAGATACCCAATTGATTCATCCTGAGCTAGGCGATAACTTATGTTTTACCCGCACCTTGGATGTAGGCAATGTGGATGAGGTATTTGCGACTGCAGATGTGGTTGCAGAAGCAACCTTTGGATTTGGACGTCATACGGGCGTGACGCTAGAGCCTCGCTGTCAAATTGCTGATTACAACCCAGGCGATCGTCGCCTCACGGTTTATCACTCTCAACAAGCGCCGCATATGATGCAAGATTTGTACTGCCGTCAGTTTGGTTTATCTGAATCTGACGTGCATGTTATCTGTAAAGATGTGGGCGGTTCCTTTGGTATTAAGGTGCACGCATATCCTGATGACTTTGCCACTGTAGGCTTGGCGATGATGTTGGAGCGCCCGGTGAAGTTTGTCGCTGATCGCTTGGAGTCATTTACCAGTGATATTCATGCGCGCGAACATCGGATTAAAGGTCGAATTGCTGCCAATAAAGCTGGCGATATTTTGGCATTCGAGATTGATGACCTCACCGCCATTGGTCCTTACTCAATGTTTCCTAGAACTAGTGCGATTGAAGGCAACCAAGTTGTCAATCTAGTAGGCGGCCCTTATAAGCATCAACATTATCGAGCTAAGCTGAATGTGGTTTTTCAAAACAAAACACCTACTTGTCAGTACCGTGGTGTAGGCCACCCCATTGCTTGTGCGGTTACCGAAGGCTTGGTTGACTTAGCTGCCCAGAAATTACAGATGGATCCATTAGAGTTCCGCAAACGCAACGTGATTCCAGATGATGCTTATCCTTGCTCAGGGATTTCTGGAATTAAGCTAGAAGTGTTGTCGCATGAGCAATGCTTGCGTACGATTGAAAAGATGATGAATTATTCAGCATTGCGTAAAGAGCAGGCTGAGTTACGTAAAAAAGGTATCTATCGAGGAATTGGTTTCGCAACCTTGATTGAATTAACCAATCCAAGTCCAGCATTCTATGGGGTTGGTGGTGCGCGCATTGCCTCGCAAGATGGTGCATCGGTACGCCTTGATCCAAGTGGCGTAGTTTCAGTATTAGTTGGCGTTGGCGAGCAAGGCCAAGGTACTGAGGGTATCTACGCGCAGATCGCAGCAGATGCTGTTGGGGTTTCAATTAATCAGGTACGTATAGTCACTGGCGATACTGATGTTACGCCATACGGTGGAGGCACTTGGGCCTCGCGTGGTGCTGGGGTTGGTGGCGAAGCAGTTTTATTAGCCTGTCAAGCCCTGCAAGAAAATATTCTGAAATTAGCTGCTGCAATTTTGAACCGCCCAGCTTCAGAATTAATAGTTCATCGTGGTCATATTTTGGATAAAGCCACTAGAGAGCAGTTATTGCCATTTAGCGAGATTGGCCGAATTGGTTATTTCCGGACTGATACTTTGCCGCCAGGTTTTTCAGCTGATCTAATGGTAACTCGTCATTACACGCAAAAAGATTATCCATTCATCTTTACTAATGGTGTACAAGCTTCTTACGTTGAGATTGATCCAGAAACTGGTTTTGTTAAATTATTAAAACACTGGGCCGTGGAAGATTGTGGTCGTGTACTAAATCCAATGTTAGTAGATGAGCAAGTACGCGGAGCAATCGTTCAAGGTATCGGTGGAGTTTTATTTGAAGAGTGTCTCTATGACGAAAGCGGCCTATTGCGTAACGGTAGCATGGCCGATTACTTAGTACCCATGGCAAACGAGATGCCGGATATCGAAGTGGCTCACGTTGAGACTCCAACCCAATCTTCTAAATTAGGGGCAAAAGGGGCTGGTGAGGCAGGCACGGCAGGGGCGCCAGGGGCTGTCCAAAACGCTATTAACGATGCTTTGGCACCATTTAATACAGCTGTTTTTGACCAGCCTATTACCTGTGAAAAGATTCTACGGGCTCTTAAGAAGATCTGACGTTTTAGTCCACTCCGATTCCCTCATCCTGTAACATCCAGTTTTGGTCTTTGCCGCCAGCTTAAGTGGCATGACTACTTAGTTAACTTCATACGGTAAATATTAATATGTCCACTTTAAAAGGTAAAACAGCTTTAGTCACTGGCTCTACGAGCGGCATTGGCTTGGGAATGGCATTGGCTTTGGCCAAGCAAGGCGTAAACATCATGGTCAATGGCTTTGGTGAAAAAGACGAAGCCATTGCAAAGATTAAAGCATGCGGCGTAGAGGTTGATTATCATGGCGCCGATATGAGCAAGCCTACTGAAATAGAAGATCTCATTAAGCAGACTGAAAAACGTTTTGGCTCATTGGATATTTTGATTAATAACGCTGGTATTCAGTATGTGGCAAGTATTGAAGACTTTCCAACAGAGAGGTGGGATGCTGTTATTGCCATTAATCTTAGCTCTGCATTTCATACAACGCATCACGCATTGCCGGGTATGAAAAAACGTAATTGGGGTCGCATTATTAATATCGCGTCTGCACATGGTTTGGTAGGCTCCCCTCAAAAATCAGCTTATGTTGCAGCCAAGCATGGCATTGTTGGTTTAACTAAGGTGACTGCACTTGAGACTGCGCGCACTGGTATCACTTGTAATGCAATTTGCCCAGGTTGGGTCTTGACCCCCTTGGTGCAAAAGCAGGTGGATGCGCGCGCAGAGCGAGAAGGCATCTCAAATGACGCTGCTAAGATGGCTTTGGTTTCTGAGAAACAACCATCTGGAGAATTTGTAACTCCAGAGCAGTTGGCTGCTTTAGCTGTATTCCTCTGTGGTCAGGATGCCTCAGAAGTACGGGGTGTTGCTTGGAATATGGATGGCGGCTGGACTGCGCAATAAATCAGCCTAAGTATTTAAGCTTTTACAGCCGGGTTTTACTCGGCTGTAATTTTTCTGTCGGCAATAATCTTGCCCCACATAGTAGATTGACTTGCAATATATTTAGCTAGATCTTCTCGGCTACCAGGATTGGGGGTTAGACCATGCTCTGCCAATTGCTTGTTAGTAGCCTTGTCAGTTAATACTGCGACGAGTGCTTTATTCCATTTCTCCAAAATAACATCCGGTGTTTTACCTGGCGCTACAAATGCATACCAGTTGCTAGCATCGAATCCAGGGTAGCCAGACTCTGCAATTGTTGGTACGTTTGGCAGGGTAGGTGCGCGCTTTAAGCCGGTAGTTGCAATTGGAATCAGCTTGCTATTTTTGATATAAGGATCAGCAGTCGCCAAAGCTGAATAGTAGGATGAGACTCTGCCGCCAAGAAGGTCAACCATTGCGGGGCTGCCACCCTTATAAGGGATGTGCACAGTATCAATATCTGCGCGGACATTCAAGAGCTCGCCTTGTAGGTGGGATGCAGATCCACTGCCTGTAGATGCAAAGGTAATCTTGCCTGGATTCTTTTTGGCCATTGCGATATATTCTTTAAAATTCTTTACTCCCAGTTCTGGAATGACTACTAAGACATTTGGAAAAGTGACGCCCATAGTCAAGGGCGCTAAATCCTTTTGAGGGTCATATGGTAACTTCATAAGATGTGGCGCAATCGAGAGCGGTCCGATTGAGCCAAATAAAATAATAGATCCATCAGCGGGTGCAGTAGCTGTATAGGCATGTGCAATATTGCCACCAGCACCTGGTTTGTTATCGACGATGACATTTTGCCCTAGGTCTTCACTCAGTTTTTTGGCGATGATCCGTGCTGCGCTATCCGCCGAGCCTCCTGCTGAGAAGCCGACGATAATAGTGATAGTTTTCTTTGGCGGAAATTCTTGTGCATTCACATTGAATAAAAAGCAGCTGCCAATAAAAAAGGAAGTGATTGTAACTTTACTGAAGTGGAGCATGGCTTGCATCCTTTAATGTAATCAATTTACTTAGAGTTGGCAGGGCGCTTGATAGAGCCTATCAACTTTACCGGCCATTAATAATTGACTTGGTAATGTGCGCCCAATGAGGGATTGCAAGTCGTTAGAGCATTCTAATAATGTGTCAATCTGCATATTAGTATTAAAGCCCATCAGATCAAGCATGTGCACCAGTTCTTCAGTACAAATATTTCCTGTTGCGCCTGGGGCGTAAGGGCAGCCACCCAGCCCGCCCAATGAAGAGTCAAAGCGATCAATACCGCTGTTGACCGCAGCCAAAGTATTGGCAAGACCCATGCCGCGGGTATTGTGAAAATGTAATGTCCATTGCAGCTTAGGATATTTGGCTTGAACTGCTTCGCAGATAGATTGAACTTGTGCTGGATTGGCCATGCCGGTGGTATCGCAGATTGTGATCCCACGTATGCCAGTTGCGGCAAAGCGATCTACCCAGTGCATTAATTCTGCTAAAGAGGTGATACCAGACATGGGGCAGCCAAAGCTGGTAGATAAAGAAATATTTACAGCAGTATTGTTGGAATGTGCCAAGTCAATCACAGAGCTTAAACCTTTGAAAGAATCTTCGCGACTCATTTTGAGATTGGCTTGGTTATGCGCTTCACTCACTGACATGACAAGATTGAATTCATCAACCCCAACGCTTAAGGCACGCTCAGCACCTTTGAGATTTGGGATGAGGACGGTGTATTCAACACCTGGCACACGATCAATCCCTTGCATGACTGCTTCAGCATCAGCCAGCATGGGGATAGCTTTAGGGCTAGTAAAAGAGGTCACTTCAATCTTGGCATAACCACTTCGACTGAGGCGATTGATAAGGGCAATTTTTTGCTCTGTAGGCACAAACGCACTTTCTGCCTGAAATCCATCTCGAGTGACTACCTCTTGGATATAGATTCTTTTTGGGTTTTGAGGAGATAAGGTACTTGTCATGTATAAGTGGATTTTGCGCCCTAGATTGAGCTAAGTGTCTATTTTAAGTAAGATTTATATATTTTTGTAGGATGGAACAAAATCGCGGGAATCGTTTATAGTTAGACCCATTATTACTGATAGGAGCTCCTTCCATGGCATCAATCTTGACCTCTTTGGGACGTACTGTTTTAGCTGGTTTCGTACTGCTCATTCTCATCATCTTCGCGTTGGGCGGTAATTTTAGCTCTCTTGAATTGCCTTTCATATTCCGTTGGCTGCACGTGATGTGTGGTGTGATGTGGATCGGTTTGCTCTGGTACTTCAACTTTGTGCAAATTCCTTCTATGCCAAAAATCCCTGATGAGCAAAAGCCAGCAATTGGTAAGGTGATTGCCCCAACTGCATTGTTTTGGTTCCGTTGGGCGGCACTCTTGACAGTTCTTACTGGTTTAATCGTAGCGATCTTAAACGGCTATGCACATCAAGCCTTCACGCTACAAGCACCATTCCGCGCAATCGGTTTAGGCATGTGGATTGCTTTAGTAATGGCATTCAACGTTTGGTTCATCATTTGGCCAAATCAGAAGCGCGCTCTTGGTATCGTTGCTGTTGAGCCAGATGTAAAAGCAAAGTCAGCACGCGTTGCAATGTTGACTTCTCGTATCAATACAGTGCTCTCAGTGCCGATGCTGTTCTTGATGAGTGCTCAGTCACACAATGCAACTTGGTTTGTAGTGGTTTCTTAATCACCGCTATAGTATTAAAGAAAAGGCCCGCATTGCGGGCCTTTTTATTGCTAGTAAAGCTATTGCAATACAGGTGGCAGCTCTTTCGTCAGCGTAGCGCGTTGCGTCGTAGCAGTTCCCATTAATGCAAATCCTAGCAGCTTACCGTCAGGGCTTTCAAAGCGAGCATCAACGCCGCCTTCAATCGCGCTTGTTTTCCATTGCCCATCAGCATCTTGGGCTGGTGGAGATACAATTGTTGGCAGGGCGGGAGTTTTAACCATTACAGGCATCGCTGGGTAGCTGAGTATGGTGACTTGTCCAAGCAGTGTCGGTGCCAATGCTCGTGCAGCTTGCATGATGGGCATGACATAGGGGAGGATCAGGCCATCAACCTCTGCACAATCACCAAGTGAGTAAACATTACTAGAGCTGGTTTCTAATTCGCGATTAACCTGAATGCCCAGCCCAGTCTTTACTCCTGCAGCCTTAGCTAAATCTACACGAGGCCTTAATCCAATAGCAGAAAGGGTCACATCACAAATAATGGAGTCACCATTAACGAGATGAATTTCTAGGACATCACCATTGCGGTTGACTGTTTGAACAGTGGTGGAGAAATGCCAACGAACACCCGCTTCACTGAGCTTATTTTGGAGCGCTTGAGCTGCAGCTTCAGGTAATAGTCGACCAAGTACTTGTGGGGCAAGGTCAATCACATCAACTTCATAGCCACCTAAAACTAAGTCATTTGCAAATTCGCAGCCAATTAATCCGGCACCAAGTATTGCTACTTTCTTTTTACCTACAATCGCCTGACGAAATTTTTCATAATCCTCTAGATCATTTACAGTCAGAACTTCACTTACGGCATTGCCCTCTAAAGGGATCCGTAGTTGATCTGCGCCCAATGCCAATACTAGCTTTCCATAGGGGATATGGCCTGCACTGGTTTGCAGTATTTGCGCAGCAGTATCGATTGAACTGACATCAGTCTGAGAAAGAATATTAATTTCTAGCTGTGATGCCATTCCTTCAGAGGCCGTAGTAATCAGTTGGCTAGCTTCTTTCTTGCTGGCAAGCGCGGTAGAGAGCATCGGTTTGGAATAAAAATAGCCAGGCTCGCGCGTGATTAAGGTAATTGGTACAGTTTTGTCTAATTTTCGAATTTCACGAATCAGAGTATATCCAGCTAAGCCGCTACCAATAACGACAATGGTAGATGAATTAGGCGTATTTTGAGTCAAAGCTAAGCTCCCAAGTAAAGCAAAAAAATCAATAAAGCAACAACAGTGAAAGTGCTTAGCTTACCTGAACCATTTCAAAGTCAGATTTTTCTACACCACAATCTGGGCAGGACCAGCTATCTGGGATGTCCGCCCACAATGTTCCAGGCGCAATGCCATCTTCTGGTAAGCCTTGTGCCTCGTCATAAATGAAGCCACATACGATACATTGCCAAGTTTTCATATTTATCTCCTGAATATCAGAGCCCTATTTTAAATTTAATCTCACTTTTTTTCTTGGGGCCCTTCATTCTGCAGAATTTAGCAAAATTCATCAATTCTTATTGCAGTGCTCACTCTTACGTTGATTCGTAAAAAGTTTGAGAGGGTTGTTTCGCTGGCTAGTTACTTATGACCACTTTTATCTTCAGGATCTTTCAGAAGATCGTATTGATTGGCAACCAGTAGCAGTGCAATAGAGGCGCAACCCATGGCAAAGAATTGCCATTGATGCAACATGGCGGTACCAACTACAGTCATCAATACCGTCCAGCCAATGGCTATCTTCGCTTTTTTAGATAATGGCTTCATCTTTTGCGAACTCCTAAGTTTGTGCTTTAACTTTATTTAATATACGACGAAGTGTATCGTCCTTCACAACGTAATGTTGCCATAGAGCCGCTAATGCATGGGCGCCAATCAAAAAGTAAAGGGTATTTCCTAAAAACTCATGAATCCCTTCAACCAGCTTTTTCATTTCTGGATTAGGCATAACTAGTTGAGGCCATACTAAGCCAAAGAAATGGATTTCTTTGCCGCCATACTGGAAATACAGAATGCCAAAGATAGGCGATATCAATAGCAGGGCATACATTAGCCAATGCATTGTCTTAGCCAGGGTGATGAAGAAAGGTTTGGGATTGGTAGGCTTGGGAACACCGTAAATGAAGCGGAGCATCAGGCGCAGAGCCATGGCTAGGAAAATGAGCTGCCCAAAGACACCGTGGACAGTTTTACAAAGCTCACGTGGCTCGCTTCCCTTTGGGAATTGCCCCTTTAACTCAATGGCAATAAACGCTGCAATTACCAGTAGAAATACAAACCAGTGAAGAAAGATAGAGACAGGGTGATAACGGGTTGTTGACATATTGTGCTGTTTAAAATGAAAGTTCATCATAAATGATAATGAATCTCATTAAGAATAACAATAGCAACTTTATGGGTAATTTCCCTTATTTTTGGGGTATGAGGGGGCTTAGCCCTTTAATTCAGCCTGACTTTTGCGCTTAATTCACTGGTGGAACCTCTTTTATCGACTTGCGAAAGTCTGAGGGCCTCAGCTTCAAAGTCAAGTTGGCCAGGATGAAATTCATCATCATTTTGCAGGTGGATTACATAGGTCCAAACGAGCTCACGACCGTGGTTCTTAAATACGTCAACTACACGTTTCATATGTACCGCCTTTATGGTGATGCTAAATTGCTACCTTGGGAGGAATTTTGGATCTTGGTTTGTGAATTTAATGCATTTTTTAGTGTAATTAAGTTTCGGGCCTCAATTCGAATGACGCCACTTCTTGGGCTATCAATATCGGCAATTAAGAAGAACGATACCGCAATTACAAAAGGAAAGATCATAAATAATACAATATTCTTTTTGAAATTTCGCGCTCCAAATCCCACCAATAGATTCGCGCAGATAGCGATTGCTGTCATCAGGGCCCATGCAGTATTGGGAATGCGATTCAACCAAGTGGCCTCAACGTAACCCCGAGCGTTGAACACATCATTCATGCCCGATACTGCTAATGCGATAGTTGGACTCTGATTGGTACGAGCAATTGGCAAAATCTCACTCCAGAGTGTTTGCTCAATGGCATTTGTTTTCTGATAGATTTCTCGTGACATCTCACTAGACTGTTTTGAGTAGAACAGGATGCGTTGATCAAGGTATTGATTCAGTAAATCTTGAGTGGTCGTAGCTAATTTTAGAGGGAGTAAATCAGCTCTTAAATATTCTGTACTGATTGCGTTAGCTTCACTCTCCTCAAGGAGTTCGCGTTGATCATGACGATCAATCGCCATAGAAAAAGTGAAGCCAATAATCAATGCAAGTAAGGTAAGTGTCGCCGTTTGAATGATTCCAAGATCTTCTGAAGTCTCAGTATCCTTGGTGCGATAAGGACTCAATACGACATTACCAAAAAAAACAGCAAATGCAAATACTAGGAATGTAATTCCAAAAACAAGGATGGGGTAGTTTAGGAGGTGTGTAATTTAAAAAGTTCCTGGGTACAAAATATCTTTAGTCACATTCTGAATATCGCGATGCCCGGTAAATGCCATCGTGATATCCAATTCATTTTGAATAATCTCCAAACACTTGGTAACACCTGCCTCACCCATAGCACCTAAGCCATAGAGAAATGGCCTGCCAATCATCGTGCCACGGGCACCCAAAGCCCAAGCCTTTAAAACATCTTGACCAGAGCGAATGCCACCATCCATCCAAACTTCAATATCTTTGCCCACGGCTGCCACAATTCCTGGCAGCGCTTCAATGCTAGAGATAGCACCGTCTAATTGTCGACCGCCATGATTGGAAACGATTAAGGCATCAGCACCAGTGTTTGCCGCTAGGCGGGCATCCTCTGCGTCTAAGATGCCCTTGATGATAAGCTTCCCACCCCAGAGTTTTTTGATCCACTCCACATCATTCCAGCTTAATCCTGGATCAAACTGCTCAGCAGTCCAGGATGAGAGGGAGGACATATTGCCTACGCCGCTGGCGTGCCCAACAATATTGCGGAAGGTTCTGCGTGGCGTCATCGCCATACCAAGGCACCAGCGTGGTTTGGTTGCCATATTGATCATGTTAGCAATCGTCAGCTTTGGTGGGGCGCTTAGACCATTCTTGAGATCTTTATGGCGTTGCCCCAAAATCTGTAAATCTAATGTGAGAACCAGAGCCGAGCACTTGGCAGCTTTAGCGCGCTCAATGAGACGCTCGATAAAGCCACGATCTTTCATGACATAAAGTTGAAACCAAAATGGTTTGGTAGTGCGTTCAGCTACATCTTCGATAGAGCAGATACTCATAGTAGATAAGCAAAAAGGCACTCCAAATTTTTCTGCCGCTCTAGCAGCAAGAATTTCACCATCTGCATACTGCATGCCTGTTAGCCCAGTAGGGGCTAGTGCTACAGGCATTCTTACTTCTTGGCCTACCATCGTCGTTTTCGTGGTTCGATTAGTCATATCAACTGCTACACGTTGACGTAGTTTGATTTTCTGAAACTCAGATTCATTGGCGCGGTAGGTAGACTCAGTCCAAGATCCTGAATCGGCATAGTCATAAAACATCTTGGGGGTACGTTTTTTGTGGAGTACCCTTAAGTCTTCGATATTGGTAATGATTGCCACAATGTATCCTTCTATGGAATGCCAGCTATATGAGACATTTATTTAATTAAGCTCTATCTTAGCAATACCTGGGATTTGTTTCTACAATGCTAAGGTATCCCTCTCGGGGCCCTTGAATGCCTGTCTATTTTTGATTCTTCTGAATGCCTCAACTGAACCTCGCAACGATTTCATATTTATTGATAGCTACTGCCTTATGGGCTGGTAATGCGATTGCGGGCCGTGTTTTAGTTGCTAGCGGCGCTGTTTCACCAATCACCTTAAGTACAGTCCGCTGGGGTCTAGCAGCATTGCTGCTCCTTCCTTTGGGCTGGCGCGTTTTTGCGCCGAGCAGTGCTTTATGGCTGAACAAGAAGCGCTTTCTTTTCCTAGGTTTATTCGGCGTTGGTAGTTACAACGCTCTTCTATATCTTGCCTTAGAAACCTCAACCGCTATCAATGTCACTTTAATCGGTGCAAGTATGCCGATTTGGATGCTATTGATTGGCGCTGTTTTTTATCAAACTAAACCTCGTTTGTTGCAGTTAGTTGGAGCAGTTGTTTCACTTTTTGGGGTTGCGATTGTATTAACGAGAGGGGATTTATCGACCCTGCTTTCGATGCAAATGGTACTTGGTGATCTTTTAATCATGCTGGCTACTATCACATGGGCTTTATATAGTTGGATGTTGACCAGGCCCGGCTCAAGCACCGAGCGTCAGTGGCCTTGGGCGCAATTTTTAATGGCGCAGGTATTTGCAGGTTTGTTGTGGACAGGATTTTTTGATAGTTTTGAGATTACCACTGGTCATGCATATTTAGATCTCAACCTCTGGACTGCCTCCTTAATCCTGTTTGTGGCCATTGGCCCTTCATTGATTGCTTACCGTTGCTGGGGCTTGGGAGTGAACGGCGCAGGACCTACAGTCGCAGCTTTCTTTGCGAATTTCATTCCATTATTTACGGCAATTTTTTCAGCTGCCATCTTGGGCGAACCCCCGCAGTTATTCCATGGCGTGGCATTTGCTTTGATTGTGACGGGTATCTGGGTTTCATCAAACCTAAGCCGTTCTGCCAAGACTTGACCTGAGTCTAGGTAAAAAAGCTGAAAAAACAGTAAAGTATTTTCTTTTCTATTGAAGTTTGAGCCATGGTGGATGTATTGGTGATTGGCGGTGGTAATGCTGCCTTATGTGCTGCCCTGATGGCTCGGGAGGCGGGCGCTAGCGTTTTACTTCTAGAGGCTGCCCCCAAAGATTGGCGCGGTGGAAATTCTTCTCATACTCGTAACATCCGCGCAATGCATGATGAACCTCAAGATGTCATGCTTGAAGCCTATCCTGAAGAGGAATATTGGCAAGATATTTTGAAAGTCACCAGCGGGATCACCGATGAGTCATTAGCAAGATTAGTCATTCGCGCCTCTTCCCAATGTCGTGATTGGATGCGTCATCATGGTGTGCGCTTTCAGGCGCCTTTATCAGGTACTTTGAACCTATCGCGTACGAATGCCTTTTTTATGGGTGGCGGTAAAGCCTTGGTTAACGCCTACTATCGCAGCGCAGAAAAGTTGGGAATTCAAATTCGATATGAATCTCCAGTGACTTCAGTTGAAATCAAAGATGGAAAATTTCTAGCTGCTTATGTTGGCGATGAACGTATTGAAGCTAAGACCTGTGTTTTGGCTGCGGGTGGTTTTGAGTCTAATCGTGAATGGCTCAAGGAGGCCTGGGGTATAAACCAATACGGTGAATCACCAGCAGATAATTTCTTAATACGTGGCACTAGATATAACAATGGTGTTTTGCTGAAGCAACTCATTACCTTAGGAGCTGATTCAGTAAGCGATCCAACCCAAGCGCATATGGTTGCTGTAGATGCGCGGGCGCCTTTATACGATGGCGGTATTTGCACTCGTATCGATGCACTTTCATTTGGAATTGTGGTGAATAAAAATGCCCAACGTTTTTCTGATGAAGGCGAAGACTTTTGGCCTAAGCGTTACGCGTTTTGGGGGCGCTTGGTAGCTCAACAACCTGCCCAGATTGCCTACTCCATTATTGATTCAAAAGTATTAGGCCGCTTTATGCCACCAGTATTTCCAGGTGGAAAAGCCGACTCCATAGATGATCTGGCTATCAAGCTAGGTTTAGATCCAAAAGCGCTTCAAGAAACCATCAAGTCTTATAACGCTGCCTGCCATGTAGGCAGTTTTGATCACACCATCTTAGATGATTGTCATACCGAAGGGATAGAGCCAGCTAAAACTCACTGGGCCTTGCCGATTGACACCGGACCCTTCTATGGTTATGCGGTTCGTCCAGGCGTGACATTTACTTACTTAGGCCTTAAGACTGACAAGACTGCTGCTGTTCGTTTTAATGGCTTACCTAGCCCCAATTTATTTGTTGCTGGTGAAATGATGGCAGGCAACATATTAGGTAAAGGATATGCTGCTGGCATTGGTATGACTATTGGTACTGTCTTTGGTCGTATTGCGGGAACTCAAGCTGCGCAGGTATCGAAGAAGCAAAGTATGGAGGCTGAGTATGCAAGAGCTTAAGTCGCTGATTCAAGAAGCGGGAGATTTGGCTATGGGAGCGCCGGAGTTTGAGGCGAATCGCATGCTACAGATCTGTAATGCCTGTCGCTATTGCGAAGGATTTTGTGCCGTATTCCCAGCAATGACACGCCGGATTGAGTTCACTCCCAGCGCAGTAAATTATTTAGCCAACTTGTGCCATAACTGCGGAGCCTGTCTACATGCCTGCCAATATGCGCCACCTCATGAGTTCGGCGTTAATATACCGCGGGTCATGGCTCAGGTTCGTAAAGAGACTTACATCACCTATGCATGGCCTAAGTCATTCGGCGCTTTATATAAAAGCAATGGAATTAGTGTCTCAATGGCGGTGTCACTATCAGTCACTTTTTTCTTATTGTTAAGCGCACTGTTAAATGGCTCTTTATTAGCAGGGCCGCTTGATGGTAATTTCTATGCAATCTTTTCCCACAACACTCTGGTAGTGATGTTTGGAGCAGTGTTTGGTTTTTCATTAATTGCAATTTCAGTTGGCATTGTTGATT
This sequence comes from Polynucleobacter sp., assembly GCA_037129175.1. GTDB lineage: Bacteria > Pseudomonadota > Gammaproteobacteria > Burkholderiales > Burkholderiaceae > Polynucleobacter. Next base: position 49,532 of record JBAXVK010000008.1, read on the forward strand.
TTTGGAGGAGTATTTCTGCTGGAACAATCACTGCTAGCGCTGCGGCAGAGGCCACTCATGATGCTCTGACTCTGAAATATCTTGGAGGAGGGCACGGTGATGGTTGCAATAATGAAGATGATGCTTTTTCTCTTTGGAGAAAACGTTTCCACCATTTCACTTTCTATGGCTTCATGCTGTGCTTGGCTTCTACCAGCGTTGCAACGATTTATCACTACTTCTTTGATTGGCATGCACCTTATGCTCTGAGTAGCCTACCCGTCATTTTAGGAACACTGGGTGGTATTGGTTTGCTCATTGGCCCCGTAGGTTTGCTGTATTTAAATTTGAAAAGAAATTCTGCGCACGGAGATGCGAGTCAAAAACCAATGGATAGAGCGTTTATCGTGCTCTTATTTTTAATTAGTGCTTCAGGCTTACTCTTGCTGGCTTATCGAGATTCTGTCGCTATGGCTTCCCTGCTAGCAGTTCATTTAGGTTTTGTTATGGGCTTCTTTTTGACGATGCCTTATGGCAAATTTGCCCATGGCATATTTAGAGTGGCTGCATTGTTAAAGAATTCCATCGAAAAGCGCCAGAAAAACCATTTGCAATTTGGTGCTGATTAATCGGACTGAGGATGGATTTCCTGCATTTCTATGCTTAAATCAATCAAAACAGGCAAAATTAAACAAAGTAAATAAGGTTGCAGTGCGGTAAACTGCTATATCGGTATCATTTAGGCCTAACCACTAAAATTCTTAGGAAATTCCCATGCCAGGTTTACTCCCCAATGTTGATCCAGACGGTTTATTAGAGTTCTCGGTTGTTTATACCGACCGCTCCTTAAATCACATGTCTGAAGAGTTCAAGCGCGTCATGGTCGATATTTCTAGCGTCCTTAAAGATGCCTACAACGCCAGCTCTGCGGTCATCGTTCCTGGTAGCGGCACTTTCGGCATGGAAGCTGTGGCTCGTCAATTTTCTAACAATCAAAAATGTTTAGTATTACGCAATGGCTGGTTTAGTTATCGCTGGACACAAATTTTTGATTTAGCCAATATTACGAATGACGTTACCGTTATCAAAGGTCGTCAGTTAGAGCCGTCTACTCAGGGTGTATTTGCACCAGCTCCGATTGAAGAAGTTGTAGCCTTCATTAAAAAAGAAAAACCAGCAGTCGTTTTCGCACCTCACGTTGAAACTTCTGCAGGCATCATCCTGCCTGACGATTACCTTAAAGCAGTTGGTGAAGCCGTCCGCTCAGTCAATGGCTTGTTTGTATTAGATTGCATCGCCTCAGGCGCAATGTGGGTTGATATGAAAGCCTGCAATGTGGACGTAGTGATCACCGCACCCCAAAAAGGCTGGAGCAGCTCTCCATGTTGCGCATTGATCGCACTTGGTGAGAGAGCACGCGAAAAGATTGATGCAACTCAGAGTACTAGCTTCTCCATGGATCTTAAAAAGTGGCTGCAGATCATGGAAGCGTACGAAAAGGGCGGTCACGTATATCACACAACGATGCCTACAGATGCTCTTAAGATCTTACGCAGTGTGATGAAAGAAACCCAATCACTTGGTTTTGCAGCACTCAAGGCAAAGCAAGTGGAATTAGGTATCAAGGTCCGTGAATTATTGGTATCTAAAGGTTATCACTCGGTTTCTGCAAAGGGCTTCCAGGCTTCTGGCGTAGTAGTGAGCTACACTTCCGACCCTGATATTCAATCTGGCAAAAAGTTCATTGCACTGGGTTTGCAAACAGCTGCTGGTGTTCCTTTGCAGTGCGATGAAAGACTAGACTTCCGTACATTCCGCATTGGTTTATTTGGCCTAGAAAAGTTGACTCATATTGATCGTACTGTTGGTCAATTGGCTGCTGCCTTGGAAAGAATTACTGAGGCAGAAGCTCAACCTGCGTAATTATTGTGATAGAGAAAATAAAGGCCATCTCAGGATGGCCTTTTTCTTTTTGTGGACTCCACCCTTGGGTATTTTGAGGCGCTACCTTGAATAAGGCACTGTTCTTTAAAAACGATGCATTAATAGCAAATTTATGAGTATTATCAAACTATCCACAAACCATCTTGGAGAATTCCATGATTCCTCCTATCGCTCGTTTAGGTCTAGCCACTCTCATTTCTGCTGCCATTGGAATTTCTCCAATTTCAGTAATGGCTGCTGATCCAGCTCCTGCAACGCCACCAGCTGTAGCGCCAGCTCCAGCAGCAACTCCAACAGATAAAGCAGCAGAGAAGAAAGTAAAGAAAACTCAGAAAAAATCGAAAAAGAAATCTAAGAAGAAAGCTAAGCCTGCTGCAGACGCAGCTACTCAGTAATCATTTTTCCCTCAATCAATTGAGGGATTCAGCTTTATTAAAGTCATCTGACTCACTAGAGTTCGGCAACTTTTTTCTTGTACCATCGTTACGTAGCAATAACCACATCGCAGCAATCACTAAACTCATTCCGCTGATTTGAATCCAGGTAATGGGTTCGGACAAAATAAAATAACCTAAAAAGACGGTAGATACAGGCCCTAGAATTCCAGCTTGTGCAACTAGTGGTGAGCCAATACGATTAATGGCAATCATGATGAGGAGCATTGGAACGACAGTGCATAAGCCTGCATTCAGGAGGCTGAACCAATAAATCGCTTGGGCTTGCTCAAAGATAGCGCTGGGATTGTAAAAGGTAGACTGAATTAAACTTAAGAGCGCAGAGATAGTGCTTGCATAGACCACTAGTCTGATGCTACCAACGCGCTGAACCATTTCCCCTGAGCTAATGAGGTAGATTGCGTAGGAGCAGGCACTACCGAATACCAAGACCATACCAAGCCATGCGTTGATACCGGTAGAGCTGGCATCCTGAATAAATACAATCATCACCCCAATGTAGCCTACAACCATTGCGTACCATTGCAATCGAGAAATAGCCTTTTTCAAAACAAAGTATGAGATGAAGAGCACGATTGTTGGAGTGAGGTATTGCACAATTCGCTCGAGCCCAACGGAGATATATTGCAATCCTAGAAAATTTAAATAGCTTGAAAAAAAATAACCCAAGAAGCCCAAGAAAAATATTTTCAGTAGATCAGACCAACTAAGTGGGTTCATAGTTTTTCTTCGAGACTCCCACCAATAGATAACCCAGAACAGCGGGAGGGCCATGAGCATACGTAAAGCTAAAAGAGTTTCTGAATCAGTCCCATAGCTAAAGGAAAGTTTGATAAGAACGCCCTTACCAGAAAAGAGTATCGATCCAACTCCGGCCATGAGGATGCCGTAGATGTGTCGACGCTGATGTTCTGCTGTACTTATTGATTGCATAGGGCTTTATAACAGTTTACTCCGCTACTTTCGCACCTTGGATATGATGGCGTTGCATAGAGTTGGCTATAAAGCCAGATTGTTTGAGTTGTGTAATCACTTCGCTTAAGTATGCAGTAGTTTTTTCAAAATCAGGTCTTGCCTTGGGGATGCCAATAGATTGATTAATTACCATGAATCGTCCCGGCAGCATGCGCAAGCCTTCATAGCGCTTAGCATCACTTTCTAATTGCTGTTTCACGCCAGCCGCAACATTGCCTTTGCCAGACATGAAGTCATCGATTACTGCCTGTGAACTAGCGGCGCGTAAAAGAGTCGCATTCTTAATCTCTCGAGAGAGGTAAAGATCATAAGCACTACCTTTACCGACGACGATTTCAGTGCCAGCGACATCCACCTCAATATTGCTCTTTAGGGGAGAGGATGCCTTCACCATATAAGCACCTTCAATTTGAATATAAGCTGGGGTATAGCTGATATCAGCACCGCGCACGGGGTCAATAGCTACAAATACCATATCAATACCACCATTTTTAATGCCATCAACAGTTGCGCCAGCAGATTTAAATGGAATAAGTTGTACGGGTAAATTGATCCGCTTACCAATTTCATTGGCGATATCAACGCTGATACCACTCAGTTTTTTAGTGGCAGTATCTTCGCTTGCTAGCACTGGGTTCCCTAAGTTAATTGCAACGCGCAAGGTGCTGCTTGGCACAAATGATTTGAGAGTAGTGGGGTCGATCGATTTCATAGCTTGGGATGACTGGCTAAATGTCAGTTGTGAAAAACAGAAGAAAGTAAGACAGAGTAAGAATTTCATATTCAGGAAGAGATAAAAAAACCGCGGCGGACCGCGGTTTCCTTTGGCCGAAGAAAATTATTTCTTAGTGTCTGCTGCAGGAGCGGCAGCTGGTGCAGCTGGAGCTGCTGCAGGAGCATCTTTTTTAGCTTCTTCAACATGAGCAGCTTCAGCACCATGCTTTTCGCCGCCCATATCAATATCGCCGTCGCCTTTGATGAGTAAATAGGCAGTGGCACCAACTAATACCAGTACCATGATGATGATTGAACGGTTACTCATTGCTTTTCCTTCGGTTTGGTTGAAATTAGGACAATCTTAACCTTTGTTGGAATCGGGGTAAATCCCCAGTATCCCTATATGCCACTTGCTATGGCTTATTTAGGCATTAATACCAAGTTTTAGGGAGGCTGATGGAGCTTAGTCACTATAAGGCGTAAAGGGTAAGATGATATGACACCGATATCAAAGGCAAGAATATGAGCCCAAAGCTTCCCACTAATAATGCTCAGACCATTACCGATTTTTTAGGTCTCGAGCCACATCAAATTTCTGAAGAAAGTTCAGAGGAGTCCTATAAGTTTGCATTTGATGATGAAGCTTTTTTAGCTCGCAGAGAAACGATTGGGATTCGTTTTGAATTAGAGCTTTTGAAACCAGAAATTTTGCTAAATGAGCATGGGATTGACCATACCATCACGGTCTTTGGTTCAACGCGCTTTGTCAGTCATGAAAAAGCCTTAGAGATGGAAAAGAATGCGCAAACTACAGACGAGAAGGCTAAAGCAAATAAAGCGTTAGTGCATAGTCATTATTATGAGTCTGCAAGGGAGTTTGGCACGATAGTTGCCCACTATAACGCTACCCAAGATGAGGGCTGCAATAAATTACATATTTGCACTGGTGGCGGTCCCGGTATTATGGAGGCCGCTAATCGTGGCGCATTTGAGGCGGGTGATCAAACTATTGGTTTTAACATTAGCCTACCAAGAGAGCAGTATCCCAATCCATACATTAGCCCTGGCCTCAGTTTTCGTTTTCACTATTTCGCCTTACGTAAGATGCACTTCATGTTACGGGCCAGGGCAATCGTCGTGTTTCCAGGTGGCTTTGGCTCATTTGACGAGTTCTTTGAAGTGCTCACTTTGATGCAGACTAAAAAAGTCACACCCTTTCCTATCATCCTTGTTGGGAAAGAGTTTTGGACTGGAATGCTCAAGTTTGAGCAGATGGTTGAGTTTGGCGTGATTGATGCGATTGACATACAAGTAATTCATTTTGCAGAGACTGCGAAAGAGGCCTGGGCAATTATTAAAAATCACTACCAATTGACCTGATGAAAGCACTCATCGCTCAAATTGTTTCGCCTGTAAAATAAGGCAAAACCTCACCATGACCCCACAAGACATCACTATCTCCACCTCTCTAGACTTGCCCAGCTACCTTATTGGCACCATCATGCTATTGCTGGTGATGATTTTCCATGGCCTATTGTTATTACAAATTTCTAAACGTTATGAGGTCAAATCTTTCTTATATCTGGGTGAAAAGAAATATTCAGAAGTGGCACTCTGTTTTTATATCAGCATTTTCTGTTTATTTTTAACCCATATTTCTGAAATTATTCTCTGGGGTATTGCGATTTATGCTCTAAAGTTACTCCCAGCCTTAGGCCAGAGTATTTTATTTAGCGGTAGCACTTATACAGCAATGGGGTTCATGGAAGATATCTTGCCAGATGGCTGGAAAATGCTGGCAGTCATCATTGCCTTCTCCGGCATGTTTGCTTTTGCTTGGACTGCATCAGTCATGATCTCCATGACGAAAAATTTTCGGCAAGCCTATACCAAGAGTCATATGGAAAAACTCAATATTTCTTCTGAAATCATTGACCGTTTTAAATAGGATATGACTAAGATATGGGATGCGGTCATTGTTGGCGGTGGTGCAGCCGGTTTATTTTGTGCTGGTGTTGCAGGCCAATTAGGGAAAAAAGTTTTAGTCTTAGATCATGCTCCCGTGTTGGGTGAGAAGATCCGCATTAGCGGCGGTGGGCGTTGTAACTTCACTAATTCACATAGTAGCCCAGCCAATTTTCTTTCACTCAATCCCCATTTTGTCAAAAGCGCACTTGCTAAATATCCGTCAAAAGAATTTATCAAGTTAGTTGACTCATACGGGATTGCTTATCACGAGAAGCATCAAGGCCAGCTTTTTTGCGATGACTTCGCGAAGCAGATTATTGATATGCTCATGTCAGAGTGCGCCAAAGGAAAGGTAAGCATTCGTCATCCTCTGGCTGTTGAAGCGATTACCCAAGAAGAATCGGTCTGGCTAGTACATACCAGCGTGGGTATTGAAAAAACCAAGACCGTAGTCATGGCAACAGGAGGCTTACCGGTTCCAGCAATTGGTGCTACTGCTTACTCTTTAGATATTGCTAAACAATTTGGGCTTCAAGTGGTAGATCCAAGACCCGCATTAGTGCCTTTGTCATTTACAGCGGATACTTTTGGCAACCTGAATGATTTAGCAGGCCTTAGCGTTGCCGTCAGGATTGCATCTGGCTCAAAAGGCTATCGTTATGGCCCTTGCAGGTTTAATGAAGACTTGCTTTTGACTCATAAAGGCTTATCAGGTCCAGCGGTTCTTCAGGCTAGTAGCTATTGGGGTGAGGGTGAGCCTATTCATATTGATTGGCTTGGCGCTATTGAAGTAGCTGGTGGATTTAATTGCGATACCTTATTTAATGATGAGGACAATCGTTTAAAGCTCACCGAAAGTATACTGTCTTCTGTATTGCCACAGCGCTTGGCCAAAGCATTTGCTGAACAAACAAATCTTGTTGGTCGTAAGTGGGCCGAGGTATCAAAAAAAGATCGTCAATTACTTAAGGAGTTGCTCACTAATTGGTCGGTAAAGCCTGCCGGGACCTTAGGTTGGAAAAAGGCTGAGGTCATGTTAGGTGGTGTCGATACCAAGGGCTTAGATGGTCAAACGATGATGTCACGCACACATACAGGATTATTTTTTATCGGTGAGTGTGTGGATGTCACTGGTCACTTGGGTGGTCACAACTTCCAATGGGCCTGGGCAAGTGGTTTTGTTTGTGCCCAGGCGCTTTAACTTACTTTAACTTTTTCTTCTTTTGCCGAGAGCGAATATTGAGTAGCTCAACGGCGAGTGAGAAAGCCATCGCGACATATACATAACCCTTAGGGAGATGAACCCCCATACCTTCGGCAATCAGCACTATACCTACAACAGTTAAGAAGGATAAGGCTAGCACCTTAATAGAAGGGTGACGATGCACAAAATCACCAATAGGTTTTGCGGCAATCAACATGATGATCACAGACGCTAATACTGCAGCAATCATGACGCTGATTTCATCTACCATACCAACAGCAGTAATGACGCTGTCTAGCGAGAAGATGATGTCCAAGACGCCAATTTGTACTACGGAACCAATAAATAATGAAAACATGGACTTATTGACGTTTGCTTTATTTATATCGCCTTTTTCATCACCATCTTCGTCAGCCTCTACTTCTACATAGATCTCTTTTGAGGCTTTCCAAATTAAGAAGAAGCCCCCTAATAATAAAATCAGATCTCTTCCGCTAATGGCATGATCGTTCACTCTAAAAAGAGGGTTTGTCAGGCTCATGACCCAAGACAGACTTAGTAATAATAAGATTCGGGTCACTAATGCAAAAATGAGACCAAAGCGCCGCACCTTTTCTCGAATCTCTAAAGGGAGCCTATTGGCAATGACACTAATAAATATGATGTTATCTATCCCTAAAATAATTTCTAGGGCAGAAAGTGTTAAAAATGCTACCCAAGCATTGGGATCGCTCATCAGCTGTAAAAGACTATCCATTGATTTCTATTTCTAAAGTGGGCTTAAGGTAAAGTGTATCTAAGTAAATTCAATGTCTGATTTCAATGCTTAAGCCCACACAAATTGTCAGGACATTACTGCTGAGCATCATGCTGGCAATACCTTTCCATGTGCAAGCCGCTTACCCTGATAAACCGATCAAAATTATTATTGGCTTCCCAGCAGGAGGTCCGCTAGATGCGCATATACGTCTTTTAGTGGATAAGCTGCAATCTGCTCTTGGGCAGACGGTGATCATAGATTACAAAGCAGGTGCTGGCGGGGCTGTTGGCGCCCAATTTGTAGCGCAGTCTCCGCCAGACGGATATACACTTCTCTTAGCAAATACTGGCACGATGGTGATTAACCCAGCGATCTACACCAAAGCACCTTACGATACCCTCAAAGATTTTCAACCCATTGCCAGAACTGCTCAACAGCCTCTGGCATTGATTGTGAATAAAGATGTGCCTGTCAATTCTTTAAAAGAATTGATTGCTTATGCCAAGGCTAATCCAGGTAAGTTGAATTATGGTTCTGCCGGAAATGGCGGTATCTCGCACTTAGTTCCTGAGATGCTCAAAAGTGAGACTGGCATTTTTATGGTGCACATTCCATTTAAGGGAAGCGCACCCGCATTCACAGATTTAATTGCAGGCCATGTCCAATTTATGGCGGAGTCTGTTCCACAGGCTGCGAACTATGCCAAGCAGGGCAAGGTAAAGGCATTGGCAGTAACTAGTGCGAAGCGTAATTCTGCATTACCGAATACACCTACCGTGATTGAAACGGGGGTAGCCAATCTTGAGGTCGTTGGCTTTTATGGAATTCTGGCCCCTAGAGGCACGCCACTTGATGTGACCAATAAATTAAGCCAAGCCTTTAAAGAGACTCTAGAGTCGCCTGATATTCAGAAGAGAATGATTGAGCAAGGGGCTGATCCAGCCTATCTCAATGCTGATCAATTTACAAAATTTCTGACAGTAGAAATACCCCGCTGGGCAAAAGTAGTCAACCAGGCTGGAGCAAAGCTCGATTAGCTATTTGGCTTCTAACCCCAATCCTAATATTGTCATATTAATGCCTTAAAGTAGGAGAAATTGGCAATTTGCTAATTTAGGTTTAGAGTGGAATTAAAGGTTTTCATAGACCCCTTATTGATCGGAGCTTAAAAATGGATGCAAAAGAATTGCAAAAATGGCAGCGTGAAAAAGCAAAAGAATTGTTTGATTATTCGCATACTCTATTAGAGGCTGCCAAAAAACTCGGCGAACATCACATGGCTGAGATGGAGTGGGGCATGAAAAATGCCTTAGATAGTGCAAAGTCAGCCGCTAAAAATGATTTTGCTAAGCTAAAGGATTTACAAGCAGAGGCTGCTAAAGAGGCTTCTAAACGCGCAGCTACCTATCAGAAGAAGGTGAAATCCGTTCTCAAAGATCTTAGTGACAGCGCTGCCGATGAAACAGAGAAGCATCTTGAGAAGGTGCGTGCTTCATTAGTGACTTGGCTTGAAGATGCTGAAAATAAAATGCCTTCACATGCCGAGAAGTTATCAAAAGTGGTGCATGAAATGTCTACTACTGGTCAGAAGATGTTTAAAGAAGGCCGCCGCATTGTTAATGAGGTTGCGGATACTGCAGAAAAAAATATTGACGAGATGGTCAAGAAATCCTCAGAATCAAAAAAGAAGTCTGACTAACCATTACAGCCTTAGTAAAAAACCGCCTCAAATTTGAGGCGGTTTTTTTATTACCAACCCTGTATCCATAACTCACTATTGGTCAGATCACGCCAGGCAATCAGCAAAACCTTTTTCGTTAAGACTGCTTCAATTTCTACAAACTCAATTTTTTCATTGGGTGGCTCAGGCAAAATCACTTTACTTACTAAAAAATGTTTCTGTTTAGCAATTGGTTGAACTGCCGTCCATTTGCTTAGTAAAAGTTTCTTTGGGCTAAGTGGATTCATCTACTTATAGTGCACTGCACTGATATACCTGGTCTTTGCTACTGAGTCCACCAGACGATGGGGTAAATATATAGGCAGAGTCTTGGATGATTGGAGGACATTTTTGGTCAAAGTAGCTTTGATTGCCAAGACTGCCGCAATAGTCGAGCTTGAGATCCTTAAATTCCATACGCGCTTTTCTGAGAATCATGGAAATCTTGATCTCTGCTGGCGAGTTACAGTTCCAGCTAGTGTAAGTTTCTCGCTCGCAGGCTGTTAGCCCCAGAAGGCCCAGCATCAAGATGGTCAGTCGTATTAAGGGCAAAAGCTAGAGAACCCAGAAGTGATGGGTTCCATCCTTGCCCAGTTGCGCTACTAAACCAAACTCCCAGTCTAGATAGGCCTGCATCGCAGCAGGATCGACACTAGTACCCTCGTAAGGCCGCTTATAGCGATCTAATGGTGGGGAGGCTAAACGACTTGCTCCTTTTTCTAGCTCAAAACCTACATCAGCCCAGGCTGTATTGCCACCTTCTAACACCAATACTTCAGACTGAGTAAGAGATTGAAATTCTTGCGCAACAAATATGCTTAATTGGGGTGGGGTGCTAGTGAGTACATAGCGATCTACTTGAGGAATCTTTTTGATTGCATCAGCTAATTGCGAGCGCAAGGCATACCAACTTCCTGGGATATGGCCCTTCACATAATTGGCGTGAGTACTAAAATCCACCGCAATCGTGTTGCTATCAGTCTTAAGCCAATGCGAGACCATAGCAGTATTCACGAATTGAATTTGAGGAAGCGTTGGTAAGGGCGCTTTCCAAACACCTACCTCACTAAGGTCAGATGTCTTCAGACCATCAACTACATATACATCCCAGGCCATCTGCGCTAACCAAGAGGCTGGCATATTGGCTCTGACACTGCTACTGGGGTCAGCTAATACGATGCGGGCGCCACGTACAGGCGCAACCATTTCTGTTTCTTGAACAAGCTGGCCTCCTGGTACAGAACGAAAGCCTGGAAGATGACCAGCCTCATATTCTTCTGGTGTGCGAGTATCAAAGAAATAAGTAGTGCGCTCCGCTTGAGATTGCCATTTCGCAATTTCAGCAAGAGTAGTGCGCTTCACATGCGCTCTATCGGCAACGCTACGAGCGCGAGTCGAAGCTTCGCTTGCTGTATTCTCACTCACTTCTTTAAATCGACGACTTTGACCTTTATCTAATTCTTGCCCGGCAAGAGTCCAGCCAATAGTGCCATTTCGTAATGCATTGACTTCATTTGGAATACCAGCATTGATCAAAGATTGCGTACCAATGATGCTACGTGTTCTGCCCGCACAATTCACAATCACTTTGGTTTTCGGATTAGGCGCTAGTTCAGAGACACGTAATACCAGTTCAGCACCTGGAACACTAATGCCGCTTGGGATGCTCATGGTGTTGTATTCATCAAAGCGGCGGACATCAAGCACCACCACATCTTCTTTATCATCAAGCAGTTTCTTTACCTCCTGGGCCGAAAGAGATGGGGTGTGACGCTGAGATTCAACGAGCTCTCCAAAAGACTTACTAGGAACATTAACATCTCGAAATAGTTCGCCGCCAGCTGCTTTCCAAGCTTGGACCCCACCTTCAAATACAGAGACATCGGTATAGCCAAGACTGATTAATCGCTGTGCTGCTAGTTCAGCATCACCCTCGCTATCATCCAGTGTCACGATCGGAACATTTTTTCTGGGGAGTTTGCTATAGGCATCTATCTCAATGCGAGAGAGCGGAACATTCGCCGCAAATAAGGGGTGCTCTTGGGCGTGTGGATCTTCCTCGCGCACATCCAAAAAAGCTATCTCTTCTTTATTCAGAAGTTGATTGCGCACAAACGCATAATCTTTAGTTGAAATACTCATATGCTTTCTTGTTTAGTCTAACTTTGCGCCAGATTTTTTAACTACTTCACTCCAGCGCACAATTTCCTGGCTGATGTAATTTGCCAGTTCGGGGCGAGTCATTTTAGGAACACTTGCACCCAGGCCTGCCCAACGCTCTTTGATCTCGGGGGAAGCTAGAGCAATCTGAACTTCATTACTCATTTTTTCAACGATATCTTTAGGGGTGCCTTTAATTGCCCACATGGCGTACCAGCTCGATACTACGAAGTTGCTGATGCCTAGCTCTTGAGCAGTTGGTACATTTGGAAAGGCCTCGCTACGTTTATTACTGGCGACTGCGACTGCGATGAGTTGACCGCTCTTAATAAAAGGCGCTGCACCTGCTAAGGTATCGAACATCATATCGACTTGACCTGCAACTAAGTCTTGCAGTGCAGGCCCTGTACCGCGATAAGGAATATGAGTAATAAATAATTTGTTTTGCATCTTAAATAGCTCACCTGCTAAATGCTGTGAGGTGCCATTACCAGTGGATGCGTAGTTATATTTCCCTGGGTTTTTGCGAATCTCTTCCATGATCGACTTCAAATCATTCTTAGGAAACTTTGTTGGGTTCACCACGATGACGTGGGGAACACTACCAATAATGGCAATGGGTTCAAAGTCTTTGGTGATGTCGTAGGGTAGATTGACATACATACTTGGGGCAATAGAGTGATGCACTGCACCAAGAAGCCAGGTGTAACCATCTGGCGCCATTTTTGCTGCAACTGCAGCACCAAGGGTGCCACCTGCACCGCCGCGATTATCGACCACGATAGAGTCATTTAGTTGGGTGGAAAGCTGCTTGGCCAGAGGGCGCCCAAATGCATCTACAGCCCCGCCAGGGGGGAAGGGGTTAATGAAGGTGATCGGCTTATTTGGGGAGGGCCAGGAGCTGGTCTGGGCTCCCACTGAGAGGGACAGGGTGCTAGCAAGCAGTAAAAACAGGATATTTCTGAGCATTTTGGGTATCTCCATCGGGTTTTCTGTCATTGAATCATTTTGGCTTAAATGCGGTTTCTAAGCGTTATCCCTGATAAAAAAGGCTATTTCTCACTGTTTTTATGGAGATATACTGACTCCGTTGTTGCTATGAATACTTATTTGATAACGGGAGACGAGATGTCACAACACGATACATTGTTGGCCGCTTTTGAAACATATAAAGCTGAAAACGAAAAATTCATTGAAAAAGGTATTAAGGCTTCTGCAGCACGTGCTCGTAAGGCCTTGCAAGAAATTGCTGGCGCATGCAAAGAGCGTCGCAAAGAAATTACTGCTACAAAAGAGGCGATGGAAGCTAAGAAGTAATTCTCAAGCACATTCACCTCAAAGCCTAGCCTTCATCAGCTAGGCTTTTTTATTTGTATATCACCATCTCTTATGAATGCAAGCCAGTTTATGCAGATGTTGCAGCAGGAAGGCTATCCTGAGCCTGTTGAAGTAAGGCAAGCCCCAAATGGTTTTTTAAACGATCACACCCATTCATTTGCAGTCAAAGCACTCGTGATAGATGGAAGCATTCAGATCGTGGCACAAGGTAATTGCAAGACGTATCTAGCTGGAGATGTCTTTCAACTTGACTTTGAACAACTGCATGCTGAAAGCTATGGGCCTGCGGGGGTAATCTATCTGGCCTCTAGAAAGCAATAAACGTAAATCATCCGGCAGTTTTGATTAAGACACCACCAAAGGCTTCTCCTGGCTCTTAGTCATTTGGCCGATGACGCGTGCACCCAAGAATTGATGTTGATTAAAGATGTCTAGGACTTCTTGCACACATTCAGGAGCACAAGAAACTAGTAAGCCGCCACTCGTTTGCGGATCGGTCAATAAAGCCAGCTGCGCTGGAGAGAAGTTGGTAGGAATGCTGACATCAGAGCTGTAACTTTCCCAATTACGATCAGAAGCGCCAGTGATTACTCCGTTATCCGCTAATGTCTGCACATTAGAGAGTAGTGGAACCTGGCTCCAATCAATATGGGCGGTGCAGTTAGAGCCTCTTGCTAATTCAAGGGTATGACCAGCCAATCCAAATCCAGTGACGTCTGTCAAAGCATGCACACCAGCAAGCTTTGCTAAGTCTGGTCCTGCGGCATTGAGCTTGGTAGTATTAGAAATCATCTCCCGATAACCATCTGGCCCGAGCAAATCCTTTTTTAGGGCTGCTGAGAGAATGCCGACGCCAAGTGGCTTCCCCAAGATCAGCACATCGCCAGGCTTTGCACTGGCATTACTCTTGACTCTCTTAGGATCTACTAGGCCAATCGCCACCAATCCATAAATCGGCTCAACTGAATCAATGGTGTGGCCACCCGCAATGGGGATGCCAGCACTTCGGCAAGCTTCAGCACCACCTTCTAGAACTCGGGCAATGGTCTTACTAGATAGAACTTCAATTGGCATGCCTACTAAGGCAAGTGCAAATATCGGTGTGCCGCCCATGGCATAGATATCACTGATGGCATTAGTTGCAGCAATCTTCCCAAAATCAAATGGATCATCCACGATGGGCATGAAGAAATCCGTTGTTGCGACTATCGCTTGAGACTCATTAATTTGATAAACAGCAGCATCATCAGAAGTCTCAATACCAATGAGCAATTCTTTGGGGAAAGGCAGTTGTGGAACATTCTTCAGGATTTCAGAAAGAACACCCGGCGCAATCTTGCAGCCACAGCCGCCACCATGGGATAGGGAGGTAAGGCGGGGTTCAGTGGTTTGAATATCTTGGGCCATGAAAATATTTTATATCTGAAGGAGTTTTAGCGATTAAAGCTGCGCTTGGGAGGACTACTGCGCTTGGCTGGAGCACGACCACCTCCGCCACCATTACCTGCAGCCTTAGGCTTTCTCGATTGCTGATGTTGTTGGCTGCGCAGCTGAATCGGTTGTGCAATAGCATTAGGGTCTGGTTCAAATCCTGCAATGACTTCTTGCGGGATTTTTTGTTTAATGACTTTTTCAATATCTCTGAGCATCTGATGCTCATCAATGCAAACCAGAGAGACTGCAACGCCATTCGAGCCTGCTCGACCAGTACGTCCAATACGGTGCACATAATCTTCAGATACGTTTGGTAAGTCATAGTTCACTACATGGGGCAGTTGATCAATATCGATACCGCGCGCAGCAATGTCCGTTGCTACTAGCGCAGTGAGCTTACCTGCCTTGAAATCTGCCAAGGCCTTTGTTCTGGCTGTTTGACTCTTATTACCATGGATGGCCATGCTGGTAATGCCATCCTTTTCTAATTGGGTGACGAGTTTGTTGGCACCATGCTTGGTGCGAGTAAAGACCAACACTTGCTTCCAGTTATTCGTTTGAATCAAATGCGCAAGCAAAGGATGTTTCTTGGTTCTATCGACAGGATGAATCAGCTGGGCAATCGCTTCATTCGCGCTATTGCTGCGAGCCACTTCAATCAAGGCTGGTGAATTTAATAAGCTATCTGCCAACGCTTTAATCTCAGTAGAGAAGGTGGCAGAGAACAAGAGATTTTGTCGTTGCTTAGGTAGCGCAGCTAAGATCTTTTTGATATCACGTAAGAAGCCCATATCGAGCATGCGATCAGCTTCATCTAGTACCAGAATTTCAATATGACTGAGTGAGACACATTTTTGTGACATCAAGTCTAGTAAACGCCCTGGTGTTGCAACCAAAATATCTAGGCCACCAGCAATCGCTTTAATTTGTGGATTGGCACCTACGCCGCCAAAGATCACAGTCGATTTGAGCCCAGTATATTTGCCGTAAGTCACAACAGACTCTTGAACTTGAGCTGCTAGCTCACGAGTAGGAGTCAGAATCAGTACGCGCAAGAGACGTTTACCAGTACTCGCTTTTGTGGAGCTGAGGCGTTGCAAAATGGGGAGTGTAAAGCCTGCCGTTTTACCTGTACCAGTTTGGGCAGCCGCTAGGAGGTCGCCACCTTGAAGTACTGCGGGAATCGATTTAGCTTGAATCGGTGTGGGGCTGGTATAGCCTTCTTCAGCAATAGCGCGAAGAATGGGCTCTGATAAACCAAGATCTGTAAATAACATAGGGGCCAATAGAGTATTGACCCGTATTCAATTAAACGACTATCCCGGCCAATGGGGTGAGCTGCCACGCTAGAGCGTTTGCAGTAAGAGCCTCTATTTTAAGTCATTAAAGTGATTCGGTTAAAAAGAGCCAGTCAGGCAGTGCTTTGGGCTTGAGGGTGGCGGTATCTACGCAAACAATATTAATTAGAGCGCTCACAATGAGTTCCATTTCAGCTGCACTGCCATCTGGTGATTTCCTTTTGGCTGTCTGCTTCACGCTGACTTGAGCCCTACTACGGCGCTCTATGACCTGATCAATCTGTAGTAAATCATCTAAGTAGGCAGGCTTATGAAAATCCATTTGAAGATCTCGGACAGGAAGCAATATTCCAAAGTCGTTAATGAGCTTAGTTGGGCTTAAGTCGAACTGAGCCAACCATTCTGCGCGACTGCGCTCAAAAATATCTAAATAGCGTGCATGGTATACAAGGCCTGCAGCATCAGTATCGGAGTAACACACACGATGGATGTAGGGAAAAGAAGAGTAGGCGGTGCTCATAAGTGATGTGTGCTTATTCAATGGTTATTCAATAGTTTTTACTAATGACAGAATCATATTACGATGGGGAATCCCTGCTTCATCATAAATAGATCCCTCCGCTATAAATCCCATCTTTGCATAAAAAGGAATTGCAGATACTTGGGAATGTAGTGTCAGAGTTAAAACTCCCTCTGATTTAGCTAGAGCAATCAAGCGGCTCAGGATTACTTTACCGATACCCCGGTTTCGGAATGCACTTAAGACAGCCATGCGACCAATTTGTGCATGATGACTATTTAAGTGAACGAGTCGCCCGGTGCCCACACATACGTGGTCCTCATAAGCTAAGGCATGCTTGGAAGTAGGGTCAAACTCATCCAATTCCATATCCTCAGGGACTCCTTGCTCATGTATGAACACCTTCTCCCGTATCAAGTAGGCATCTTGGGAGGCTTCCTGCCAAGGTTTAATCAAAATTTCTAAGGTATTTACGGGGTTTGGCTGGGGCATGGGCTTAATTTACCAAATAAGTGCCAAACCTGACAAAGCCCATGGTTACAATGATTTGTGGTTCGGTTACGGGCTCATCCCATCCCTTTTACTTGCTTAGGAGTTATTTTGAAAAAATCTTTACTGACTGGTTTATTTGCCGCAGCTGGCCTCGCTTTTGCAAGCGCTGCTTTTGCTCAGGCACCCGCAAAAATGCTGCCATTGGCTGCTGAAGTGGTTGTCATTACTGCTACCGTTGATTCTGTTGATGTTAAAAACCGAATTATTGTATTGAAAGATGCTAATGGTAATTTGGCGCAAATGAATGTTTCCAAAGCAGTTAATGATTTAGATAAAGTTAAAAAGGGTGATGTGTTTGTAGTTGAGCATGCCCAAGCGATTGCGGTTGGTTTAATAGGAGTGGCTAAAGGTGCTAAGCCAGGTGTTTCTGGTGTTCGTTCTGTAACAGTTTCAGGCAAGGGTTCTGCTAAGCCGTTCGAAGAAACTACTGACACTATTTATGCAACTGTAAAAATCACAACAATTGATGCAAAAACACGTATTGTGACTTTCACATTACCAAGTGGCGAGAAGCAAAAGGTTAAGGTTGACCCAGCCGTTCTTGGTCTTGAGAAATTTAAAGCTGGTGATGACGTCATGGTTGAGTTTGTGGACGATACCGCAATTGGTTTCGTAACACCTAAGAAGTAAGTCTCAAACTGCTCTGGCCAAGTGCCAGTGCTCAGTAAAAAGCCCGCAGGTGCGGGCTTTTTCTTTGTCTGCTACTTCTTAGCATTTGGAAAGAAGAGCTGCTCGCCACCAATTTGATAGCTGGCAATGACATCTTGCCCATTCTTGGAGATTAGCCAGTCAATAAAGGCCTGTCCTTCCGCTTTTTTCACATGAGGAAACTTGGCTGGATTAACGAGCATCACGCCGTACTGATTGAAGAGTTTAGGGTCGCCTTGTACGAGGATAACTAAATCACCCCGATTCTTAAAGCTAAGCCAAGTAGCGCGATCTGCAAGAATATAACCATTCATAGCGGATGCAGTATTGAGTGCAGGGCCCATACCAGAACCCGTTTCCTTATACCAAGTTTGAGATGGCGAAACGGTGATGCCTGCACCTTTCCAGTAACGGAGCTCTGCAGCATGTGTACCGCTCTTATCGCCACGAGAGACAAAAGGAGTTTGTGCAACAGAGAGTTTCTGAAGAGCTACTTGAATATCTTTACCACCACCAATTTTTGCAGGATCTGACTTAGGTCCGATTAGCACGAAGTCGTTATACATCACTTCATTACGCTTGGTTGCGAAGCCTTCTTCAACAAATTTTTCTTCAGCCGGCTTGTCATGAACAAATACAACATCTGCATCACCGCGACGACCAATATCGAGCGCCTGACCGGTTCCCACTGCAACAACTTTGACATTAATCCCGGTTTTCATCTTGAAGATGGGGAGCATGAATTCAAATAGCCCAGATTGTTCGGTAGAGGTGGTGGATGACACCACAATACTTTTTTCTTGGGCAATGGCGGGTGCTGCTAAGAAGACTGCATTAGTTAAGGCGATTACTATTAAGCGGGTAGAGAGAAATCTCATTTAATGCTTTCAGACTGTTGTAATAAAGATTCTGGATGTTCAAGGTACGTGTTGCTTAGTTTAGTCCTACTTAGCTTGATATACACTGAGGCTCAAACCCTTTTTTGCGGAATCAAATTGCGTCAATTTATTTTATTCTTCCTATTTTTTTTATCGCAGAGTGTTTTTGCTCAGCAGGCTACTGTCGCTGTGGCTGCCAATATGAAAGATGCTTTTAGCGAGATCAATGTGGCATTTAAATTCGCTGGTAATCCAGATGTCCGAATTGTGTATGGATCTTCCGGAAACTTTACTGCACAGATCATCAATGGTGCGCCATTTAACTTATTTATTTCTGCTGATGAGCATTTCCCTATTGAGCTCTATAAAAGGGGAAAGGCGATTGATGAGGGAGTTGTGTACGCTACTGGTAAGTTAGCCATCATCTCAAAAAAATCTGCTGGAATGAGTTTGGTGGATGACAAAGATGAACTTATCAGGGCCATGAATAAAGCAAATAAGATTGCCATTGCCAAACCTGAGTTGGCCCCATATGGCAAGGCAGCTATTGAGTATTTGAAGGCAGAAGGTCTTTGGGATATTGCAAAAAATAAATTGATCTATGGAGACAATATCGGCATTACAACAATGTATGTAGTTACAGGCGCAGCTGATCTGGGTTTTACTGCGCTTTCTTTGGCTAAGTCTGCAGATGTTTCTAAAGAGACAAACTTCATCTTAGTGAATAACAAACTATATGAGCCTATTAAGCAGAGAATGGTTTTAATCAAGGGTGCTCCACGAGAGGCAGTAACGCTTTATCAGTTTATGCAAAGCCCTCAGGCCAAATTGATTCTTCAGAAGTATGGCTACAGTACGCCTTAGCTTTTACTTTGGATCAAAGCCCTAAGGTAGCAAATGGCCCATTATTGCTTTGTAGCAAGGGTTCGCCACGAATGATATTCATTCTCATTTGGGGATATAATCTCCCTATAGATCACTCAAAAAAGCCCATTGCATGAATTTGGATCAAGCTGAACTGGAAAGTCTTTACCGCGTAAATGAAGTAAATGCTCCCAAAGGCGCCCCACAAATTAAAGGGCAATTGGAGGACATTGGCTTTTTACCCGGTGAGCAAGTGACTCTCTTGAGAAAGGGCTTGCTGGGTAAGGGTCCTTATATGGTTCGAGTGGGTGCATCTACATTTGCTTTGCGCCAGTCTGAGGCACACATGATTGAAGTTGAGTTGCTACATGCCTGAATCTCAAGTCCATTTTTTCTCTAGCGATCCAGTTGTTGCATTGCTGGGTAATCCTAACTGTGGCAAAACAGCTTTATTCAATTTACTCACTGGTAGTCGTCAAAAAGTAGCGAACTATTCTGGTGTCACGGTAGAGCGCAAAGAAGGGCGCTTGACGCTCGAGTCTGGCAAAAACATTCGTATTCTAGATTTACCGGGCGCATATAGCCTTTATCCAAGATCACTAGATGAGCGTGTGACTTGCAATGTCTTATTAGGTAGAGCAGAAGGTGAGAAGCGTCCTGATTTAGTGGTTTGTATATTAAGTGCGACTAACTTGCGTCGCAATCTACGTTTAGTCTTGGCTGCCAAGCGCTTGGGGCTGCCTTGCCTGGTTGTACTCAACATGCTTGATATCGCAAAGCGTCAAGGCTTACAGATCGATACTGCCGCACTTTCCTATGAACTAGGGCTGCCAGTATTAACTAGTATTGGTATTCAAGCGAATGGTGCCGATAACCTTAAATCTTTTTTATCCAGCTTAGATTGGCGTAATTTGAGTGCAATGCAAACTGGCACGAGTGACGCAACACTAGAAAATGTGGCTTCTCATATTGCCCATGCAGAGTCTGACAATATTTTGGTCCAGAAAATTTTACAAAACTTGAAGTTAGATCAAATCATTCCAGACCATTTAAGTGACCGTTTAGATGCTGTACTGCTTCATCCAGTGTTTGGCCCTTTGATTTTGGTCACCCTCTTATTTTTCATCTTTCAGGCAGTATTTAGTTGGGCAGTTTTACCAATGGAATTAATCAAGACTGCTATTGAGTTTCTGGGTAATCAAATTACCGAGATCCTGCCAAATAACTGGATGCGTAGTTTATTGATTAATGGCGTTTTGGCTGGATTGGGTGGGGTAGTGATCTTCTTGCCGCAAATTCTGATTCTGTTTTTCTTTATTCTTTTGCTGGAGGAGTCTGGCTACCTGCCTAGAGCAGCCTATTTACTGGATCGTGTCATGGGCTCGGTTGGCCTTTCTGGTAGATCATTTATTCCGCTCCTCTCGAGTTTTGCCTGCGCCATCCCTGGAATCATGGCAACTAGAAGTATTTCTAATTCACGAGATCGCTTAGTCACCATTTTGATTGCACCGATGATGACTTGCTCAGCGCGTTTACCGGTGTATGCATTATTGATCTCTGCTTTTATTCCCGAAAGAAAGCTTTGGGCGAATATTGATTTGCAAGGCCTGGTTTTATTCTTGCTTTATCTTGCGGGTATTTTGGGCGCGATGGGCGTTGCTTGGATTCTGAAGCATTTCACAAGTGAGCAATTTCGTATGAATGCTCTCATGATGGAATTGCCTAGCTACCATTTACCTCGCCTCGGTAATCTAGCAATTAGCTTATGGCAGCGCGCAGAAATATTTCTACGTCGCGTCGGCGGCATCATTCTGATTATGACAATTGCTTTATGGGCGCTATCTAGCTTTCCGCTTCCACCTGAGGGCGCTACGGGCTCAGCCATTCAATATAGTTTTGCCGGCATGCTAGGTCAGGCCTTGGCGCATCTCTTTTCCCCGATTGGGTTTAACTGGCAAATTAGTATTGCTTTGGTTCCCGGCATGGCAGCTCGAGAAGTCGTAGTGAGCTCTTTGGCTACTGTCTATGCCTTATCGAGTGCAAGTGCTGATGCTGCAGAAGCATTGATCCCATTAATTTCTTCTGGTTGGTCACTGGCCACAGCACTCTCACTGCTAGCCTGGTTTGTCTTTGCACCGCAGTGCTTATCTACTATCGCGGCAGTAAAGCGTGAAACAGGGGGCTATAAGATCCCAGTTATCATGTTGAGTTACTTGTTTGGTTTAGCTTATCTAGCTTCCTTCATTACCTATAGGATTGCTACCGCTTTTGGTTTAGCTTAGGTTCTACCAATATAAAATCCACCCTAGGGTGGCTTTTATATTTTGATAACTCTAGCTCTGTCTTACTGGGCTACGAAGGTATTCTCAAGTTTTCCTATGCCGCCCATTTCTACCACTACTACATCACCGTTAACTAAATACTTAGGTGGCTTAAAGCCAATACCAACTCCTACTGGAGTGCCTGTAGCAATCAAATCACCTGGATATAGCGTAATTCCAGCAGAGACAGTAGCAATCATATTAGGAATGTCAAAGATTAAATCTTTGGTGTTGGAGTTCTGACGCAATTCGCCATTAACCCAGCACTTCACTGAGATATCATTTTCGTCGACTTCATCTGCCGTAACAACCCATGGACCCATAGGGCAGAAGGTATCAAAGCTTTTACCTAAGAACCATTGCTTATGGCGTTGTTGCCAGTCGCGTGCAGTCACGTCATTAATAGCGGTATAGCCCCAGACATGCTTCATTGCATCTACTTCACTAATACCTTTGCCGCCTTTGCCGATCACGATCGTCAATTCTGCTTCATAGTCAATACAAGTAGAAACAGCAGTTGGGATAATTACATTCGTGTTTGGGCCAGTGACAGATTCTGGCGGCTTAGTAAAAAAGATGGCATGACTAGGAATATCTTCACCTGGCTTAGCGCTACTATCAAAACCACTATTTGAGAACTCTTTTGCATGCTCATGGTAATTTTTACCAACGCAAAAGATATTGCGACGTGGTCTTGGTACTGGGGCTAATAAGCGAATATCGCTAAATGCATGGGTAGCAATCGATGTAGGTATTTTGCCGGCTAAATCCGCGCGCAGAATAGCAACAATGCCATCTTCACTTACATCGACCCCAAGATCAAGTTCCTGCACAGTTTTGCCATCGGCAGAAATGGTACCAACACGGGTCTTACCTGGCTCTTTTATTAAAGAAAATGCTGCGTATTTCATGATTGCTATCTCCAGTAGGGGCTTTATCTATGCTAGCCCCTGTTTATTATGATGAATCTTGTAGTAGGATAAAGAGCATAAATAATAACTAAATTACACATTTGAGACAAAAAATGATGCAAAAAATCAAACTGAGCCATCTGCTTAGCTTTGCCGCGGCTTGCTTGCTTTCGGCTTTTGCAATAGCCCAGACCCCAGAAGCGTGGCCTACTCGTCCAATTACGATGGTGGTACCTTTCCCTCCGGGTGGTGTGGCGGATGCCGTTGGAAGGCCAGTAGCTGAAGCCTTATCTCGAAGCCTAGGGCAATCTGTGATTGTTGAAAATAAACCAGGTGCTGGTGGTGGTATTGGTATGACATCAGTTGCAAAAGCAAAACCGGATGGTTATACCATTCTGATGGCTTTATCTTCTATTTCGATTATTCCTGAGGCAGATAAAGTTGTCGGACGCGAGCAATCATTTCAGCTAAACCAATTAAAGCCGATTGCTCGATTTACGGCGGATCCTACGGTTTTGGTGGTGAGGGCTGATAGCCCATGGAAGGATTACAAATCTTTCATAGCAGCAATGCGCGCTAATCCAGGTAAATACAATTTTGGCTCCTCAGGGAATTATGGAACGATGCACGTTCCGATGGAGATGCTGAAGGCTTCAGAAAAGTTTTATATGGTTCATATTCCCTATACGGGAGCTGGTCCAGCAATTGTGGGTCTACTAGGTGGACAAGTTGATGCAATTGCCACTGGACCATCATCGATTGTTCAGCAGATTAAGGCCGGCAAGGTCCGAGCATTAGCGCACTGGGGGGATGGTAGATTAGCGAGCATGCCTGAGGTGCCTAGCTTTAAAGAGATGGGTATCAAGATTGAATTTTCTCAATGGGCTGGTTTGTTTGTGCCTAGCGCAACGCCTGATTACATCACCAATAAACTACGTGATGCTGCTAAACAAGCAGCCAATGATGAGCGTGTACGTTCTGTCATTAATGGCGCTGGTAGCCCCATCCAATATATGGATGCTCCTGAATTTAAAGTCTATTGGGATAAGGAATCTGCGCAAATGGGTGACGTTGTCAGAAAGATTGGAAAGATCGAATAATGAAAAGACTTTTCATGCTCATTATTTTTACAGTAGCTTTTCAAGCTCATGCGGCAGGTGTTCAGGCGCAGATGGAGCAAAACCCTGCTGTCAAGTTAGCGATTGAAGAGTTAGTCATCGCAAATCATATTTTGTATGACCAAAATGCGGTTGATGGTTATGGTCATATTAGTGTTCGCAATCCAGCAAATCCCAATACCTTCTTTTTAGCAAGAAGTGTGGCACCTTCGGTAGTGAAAGTCGAAGACATTATGGAATTTGATATGGACGGTAAAGCCTTAAATGGCGATACCCGTGTTGCCTATGGTGAACGATTTATTCATAGTGGCATTCTTAAGAATCGCCCTGATATTAATTCAGTCATTCATGGCCATGCATCTCCAATTCTTTCCTATGGTTTAACAGGTGTAACTTTGAAACCGGTTTATCACATGAGTGCCTTCTTGGGTGATGGCGCACCGATATTTGAGATTCGTAATTTTGCTAAGCCAAATTCTGATACAGATATGTTTATTAGTAACTCAGATCTAGGCGAAGCTTTGTCACAGACGATGGGATTGCAATATTTTGTTTTAATGCGTGGCCATGGCTATGCTGCTGGAGCTGACTCTATAAAGAAGGCAGTATTTAGAACGGTCTACGCTATTCAAAATGCCAGTATTCAAGCTGAGGCAATGAAGATGGGCCAAGTTCAATATCTAACCCCTGGAGAGGCTGCCTACTCCAAGGAAACCATTGAAAAAACGATTGGACGTCCATGGCAACTCTGGACTGAACGTGTTAAAAAATCACAATAACTTCAGCAGTAAAATGATCATATGAACACAAAAAACCTAGCCCCATTCATTACCTTTATGACCTTACTATTTTCGGGAGCAGCTTTCGCCCAATCTGGTGAAGCTACTTACAAACAAGTTTGCATGAGCTGCCATGCCGCTGGCCTTGTGAATGCCCCAAAGTTTGGCGATAAGGCAAAGTGGGCGCCACTGATTGCTGAAGGGCAAGTTACTCTCACTGCACATGGTTATGTTGGTGTTCGTGCAATGCCCGCTAAAGGGGGCAATCCTAATTTAAGTATCGAGGGATTTGCTGACGCATTGGTTTATATGGTGAATAACTCTGGTGGTAACTGGAAGTCACCTAATGCCCAAACAATTGCAGCGATTAATAAAGAAGTTGAATCTCGTAAAGCAGGGTTAAACAAGAAGCAGTAACTCAGCAGTAATAAACTAATTCAGCACCAAGAGTCATCATTGGTGCTGAATAATCTAATTACTTAGTCTGCTTTTATTCCAGCGTCTTTAATAACCTTGCCCCACATATTCAATTCTCTTTGAATGCGTTTTGCAGAATCAGTAGGCGTTAGGTAGTTTACATATACGCCAGCAGCTAGCATGCGCTCTTGTACATCAGGACGCTTCAAAATCACCTTGAGATCTGCGTTGAGTTTGTCAATGATTCCTTTTGGCGTACCTGCGGGTGCCAAGATTCCGAACATACTCACGACATCAAAGTTTGGCAAGCCAGTGGCTTCAGTAATCGTGGGCACATCTGGCAATTGACTAACGCGTTTAGCAGTAGTCACTGCTAATGCTCTTAATTGCCCAGCCTGAATAAATTGCAGTGCTGCAGGGACTGTTTCAGACATAGTGAGTACTTGACCGCCAACAAGATCTGTCATAGCAGGACCACTGCCCTTGTAAGGTACATGCAAAAGATCTAAACCCAATTGCGCGCGGAACATTTCCATAGCTAGGCGTTGCGGCGCTCCTGCACCAGAAGAGGCGAAGGTGAGTTTGCCAGGATTGGCTTTAGCATAAGCAATAAATTCCTTCATATTCTTTACAGGGACAGAAGGATTGACAACAAATACCAGAGGCACGACACCAACAACACCTACGGCCGTGAAATCTTTTTCTAAGTTGTATTTAATGCCATCCTTATTCAGGTTGGTATTAATGGCATGTGATGTGAGTGCACCCATCAGCAGTGTGTAACCATCTGCTGGTGACTTGGCTACTTGGTCGGCGCCAATATTGCCACTATCTCCCGAGCGATTATCAGGGACCACTTGTTGTCCCAATGATTTAGATAGCTCTTGTGCCATGATGCGGCCAATGACGTCAGTTGCACCTCCAGGAGGGAAGGGAATGACTAGGCGAACTTGTTTATCTGGATAGTTTTTAGTAGCCGCATCACCCTGGGCATGGGCAGTGCCTAAAATAGCAATGGCCCCAAGCGCAATCAATAGGGGTTTTTGGAGTAGTTGTCTCATGGCTTATTCTTAATATAGGTTTGTAAAGTAAGTTTGTATTATCACCAGAATTGGGGTTCCTGCGCTAGATCAAGGAATGATTGATTTTCCTTATTACAATAGCCTCATGAACCTTGAGCCCCATCAGATTGAAATAATTGGGTATTGCGCCGCATTCTTGACCACGATCGCCTTTTTACCTCAGGCAATACAGTCTTGGCGAACTCGGGATTTGTCAGGTGTATCCCTGGGCATGTACGCCCTATTTACAACTGGGGTAGGTCTCTGGCTAATTTATGGCCTCACTATTGAGAAGTGGCCCCTCATACTCGCGAATGCTTTGACCTTTGCTTTAGCTCTGAGTATCTTGTTGCTGAAATTGCGTCATACTTCTAAAAATCGAAAATAAATACTAATCCACAGGGTTTCATAGAAAGGGTTTTATGAGTTCAGCATTTGTGATTAATCCACCAGCAGTGATATCGCTAGCAGTCACTGGGGATAGCCGCCGTTTTGCAGTCAATCGGATTTACTGTGTTGGCCGTAACTATGCAGATCATGCGCGTGAGATGGGTCATGATCCAGAGCGTGAGCCACCATTCTTTTTTATGAAGCCAGCTAACTCGATCGTGACCGATGGAAAAGACATGGCTTACCCCAATTTATCGAAAGATGTCCATCACGAAATCGAAATGGTCGTTGCCATCGGTATAGGCGGCACAAATATCCCAGCTGACAAAGCCTTGGAACATGTTTATGGTTATGGCGTTGGCTTGGATATGACAAGGCGTGATTTGCAAGGTGAGGCTAAGAAGATGGGGCGCCCCTGGGATACAGGAAAGGCATTTGACCAAGCGGCTCCTTGCGGAGAGATTACTCCAGCAACTCAATGCGGTCATCCAACAAAAGGTGTAGTTAAGCTTTTAGTCAATGGTGAAGTACGCCAAGAGGGTAACTTAAACCAATTAATCTGGAATGTACCCGATACTATTGCTTATCTCTCTACTTTATTTACCTTAGAGCCGGGCGACTTAATTTTTTCAGGTACGCCAGCTGGCGTAGGCCCAGTAAAGAAGGGTGATGTACTCGAGGGAAGTGTTGAAGGATTAATTAATCTTAAAACGAAGATTCTGTAATGAATATATCTAATATGACGCTACTTTTCAGGAACATCGCTTTAGTTTTCACTATCCCGCTGTTATTGGCAGCATGTGCAAGCACTGAGCAGGCCGCAGTGATTCCCACAACTCCTACTAGCTTGTATGCCAATGCAGCACCATTGGATCTGCGTTTAAGTACTTGGCCTTATCCCTATACAACTAAAGAATTCAAAACCAGCTTGCAAGGTCAACCTGCGACAATGGTTTATATGGATGTACCTGCTATTGGTAAGCAAAAGGGTGTAGTGCTCTTATTCCATGGCAAGAATTTTTCTAGTGATTATTGGGCGCCTACAATCGCTGGCCTAACGCAAGCTGGATATCGCGTGATTGCTCCAGACCAGATTGGTTTTGGTAAGTCTTCTAAGCCAGATGTGGCATATCACTTTGATGATCTAGTTGCAAATACCAAAGCTTTATTACAGTCGCTTAATATCAAGCAGGTTTCAGTCATTGCAAATTCAATGGGCGGCATGGTTGGTGTGCGATTTGCCCGCCTGTATCCAAATGCGGTACAGAAACTTGTTCTTGAAAACCCTTTAGGCCTTGAAGATTACAGCAAAGATATTCCCCCACAGCAAAATGATAGTTTGCTCAAGTTGGAAATGGCGCAGACAGAAGCAAGTTATCGCCGCTTTTTGCAAAGCTACTTCCCAACTTGGCAACCGAGTTATGAAAAGTTTGTAGAGGTATATGTGCGCATACAAAAAGGATCTGACTATCCTGCTTACGCTAGAACCTCAGTCTTAACTTATCAGATGATTGCAGAAAAACCAGTTGTCAATGATTTACCGAAATTGAAGATGCCAGTGTTGTTGGTCATTGGCCAAAAAGATAGAACTGTCTTTGGTCGCCGTTTTGCTCCGCCAGAAGCAGTGAAGTCTTTAGGTAACTTTCCAGAGCTAGGTAAAAAAGCACAAGTAGCAATACCCAATGCAAAACTGGTGCCTATTGATAATGTGGGTCATGTACCCCATGTGGAAGTGCCAGATCTATTTGTAAAAACAGTAGTGGAGTTCTTAAACTCTAAGGGCTAGCTAATAGCCTTACCCCTACTCCAAAATAGCTTAATTTAGTTGTATTGTGGGTCTCCTACGCTAGAATTCTCCTATGTATATGTTTCTGCCTTTTCTAACAGCGCTAATCGGACTTATTTTGGTCTGGTTTGAAAAGCGTCTTGCAGGCTTAATCGTATTAGCCATGACCGTTGGAATTCTAGTCGTCTGGTTCCGCTCGCATGCAAGCAATCATCTCAATATTAGCCTGTGAGTAAGGTTTCTTTTCCCTCTCTAGCTGGCCTTGGAAATCAACTGGCATTACTTGCAGTGATTGGTGTCTTGTCATATGCCTTTGTTGATCAACTGTATTTTGGTGAATTGCCTTGTCCACTATGCTTAATGCAGCGTATTGCGTTCGTCATCATTGGCTTTGCCTTGGTTCTGAATATTCGCTGTGGTGCTCACGCATCGCACTATGGTTGGGGCATCATTGGTGGCTTAGTAGGAATGATGGTTTCTTTGCGTCAAGTGCTACTTCATATCCTGCCTGGAGATAAGGGATTTGGCGCAACCTTCTTAGAGCTGCACTTTTACACTTGGGCCTTCCTTTGCTATTTGGGTTTATTGCTGGTCTTTGCCATTCTGTTGATGTTGCCAAATCGTGAAGTGCGTTCTCGCTCTATTTTTGCTAACGCTTTAGTGTTGATTTTTATTTTGCTAGTAGTGGGTAATCTGATATCCACGCTACTAGAGTGTGACATCGGCCCATGTGCTGATGATCCTGTGAAGTACGAAGGTTGGATTTGGTTACGTAACCGATTCGGTTTTTAACTTAGGCAATGATGCTATTTTCAAGGCTAATCAAGTGCCTCTTACTGCTTATATTTATTTGGTTTGGTGTTTCTAATGCGCACTCGCAAGTAAAGACTGTTTGGCCTAAGCAGGCTATTCGGATCATCGTGACTTTTACTCCCGGTGGTGCGCCCGATATCTTGGCGCGCGTCTTAGCTGAAAATTGGCAGCAAACCCTTGGCGTACCAGTACTTGTTGAGAACCGCCCAGGCTATGGTGGCAACATTGGAGCAGATTTAGTTGCTAAGAGCGATCCTGATGGCTGCACATTACTGATTGGTACCGTGGGTATTCATTCAATTAATAGCGCTCTTTATGAAAAGATGTCTTTTGATCCGGTAAAGGATTTCACACCCATTAGTTTTTTAGCTAGCACCCCCAATGTCTTGATTGTGAATAAACAGTTGGGCGTTACCAATGTTCATGAGTTGATTGAGCTCGCAAAAGCTAAGCCAAATCAATTGACTTTCGGCTCTTCAGGCGTTGGTACTTCACTACATATGTCTGGTGAATTATTTAAAGAGATGGCAGGCATTGATATTCGCCATATCCCTTACAAGGGGCGTGCTCAATCGTTGCCAGATTTAGTTAGTGGGCGTATTTCAATGCTCTTTGATAATTTATCTTCGTCATTGCCCTTGATTAGGTCGAAAGAGGTACAAGCTTTAGGCGTGACGACCTTAAAGCGCTCGCCAGCTGCCCCAGAGATTCCTACTTTGGCTGAACAAGGCTTGCCTGGATTTGAAGCAGTTTCTTGGTTTTCCTTGATGGCGCCAGCAAATTTACCGCCAGCCATTCAAAGACGTCTGAATCAGATGACAAGAAAGACTCTAGAAAACCCTGAGGTCAAAAATAGACTCTTGGCCAGCGGTCTAGAGCCTGCTCCTGGTAGTCCTAAAGAGCTTTCTCAATTGATTGCAGTGGAGGCCCGTAAGTGGAGTAGAGTGGTTCAGCAGTCTGGCGCTAAAGTAGAACCGTAATTTCTGATTTTCTTGTCAGCCTAGGTTCGCTCTGAAGCGTTATATAGCTAAGGCGCTATAAAACAACAGATTCGATTGAAAACCCATTAATCAGACCCCTTTTAATCGACCTACTTTGCTTAAATTTTTAGCATTAGACTTTTCTAAATTCGGCCTAGTCCTCGCCATGATTGTTGCTTTCTTATTGGTAGGGTGCGCAACCCAGGCTCAGCAAACCAAAATGAATGAGTCAAAAGACCAGTTCAAAAATGGTGATATGCAAAGTACTGCCGCCACTATTCAGAGCGTATTTAAAGATAAAAATACGCTGTATTACTTAGAGCTAGGCGAGGTTCAACGTCTGCAAGGTCCAAGTCAAATTCCCAACAGCACTAAAAACTTATTGGTTGCGGATCAATTTGTGGAGCAATGGCAAATTTCAACAAGCGATAAGCTCAAGCGCTCTTTTACGGATATGAGCTCATACGTTTTGTCTGAAGGCTTTAGTAGTAATTACGACCCAAAACCATATGAAATTAGTCTCTTGAGTCAGACGATTGCATTAAATCATTTATCGCAAGGTCGCTGGAGCGATGCTATGGTTGAGGCCAAGAAAATGGCGCAACGCGAAAAGGTCATCGAAGAGCTCATTCAGAGTAAGGTTACTGCAGTCTCCAGAGTGGAGCAAGAGCAACAAAATAATCAAAGTACAAGAGGTGCGACTAGTCGAATCCAGGATATTAATGGCTACCCCATTAATTTATTGGATGATGAAGAAACGCGTAGCCTGAAAAACTCTTATCAAAATCCTGCTGCTTACTATTTATCTGGTTTTATCCATGAATCTCAAGGGGAGGCCAGCTTAGCGGCCCCTGGGTATCGATTGGCAATTGAATTACGCCCATCGGTCAATTTTTTCAAAACTAGCATTGCAAAATTAGATGCCAATATTGCTAATCAAGGTAAAAAAAGTTTTGCTGATACCTTAATTATTATTGATACTGGATACATTCCTAAAATTAGTCCTTATCGGATTAGCCAATCTTTCAATATTGGTGGTAAGCCTAAATTAGTCACTCTGACATTTCCAGTAATCGAAAAATCGAGTGATCGCTTCACTCCGAATTTTGTGCAGCTTGGTGATCGCATGGCGAACCTAGAGTTGGTTGCTAATATTGATGCCATGGCGCGCAAGAATTTGAAGGATGAGATGCCGGGATACGTCTTAAGAGCAAGCAGTAGGGCGCTAGTTTCATTGGTGGCGCAATATACGGCAGACCAAGCTGCACAACAGGCGGCCAAGAGAAATAACCAAAATAATAATGCGGCCATTATTGGTGCCATTGCAGGCATGTTAACTGGCTATGGTTTACAAGCTATTAACATAACTGATGTGCGTCATTGGTCTACTTTGCCAGCACAAACGTATATGGCTAGAATGGGTTTGCCAATTGGCACTAGTGTTCTCAAATTTACCTTGCCATCTGGAGTAATGCAAAGCCAAATAGTCAATCTGATTGGAGGCTATAACGTGGTCTATATTCGCATGTTCAGAAATCAAGCAAGCGTACTCACATCGAATGATCCAGCAGCACTTCCTCCGACGCCACAAGTACTAGCGCCTCAAACAATTACTAATCCTGTAGCAACAGTTCCCAAGTCGCCCACAGAAGAGATTAAGTCAAAAGAAGGTACCTTTGATGGATTTAAGAAACTGTTTAGTTTTGGGGGGACTCAGACAGAACAGGTAGCTACCCCACCAGAAACTGCACCCGTAGTTGCGCCGCCGACCATAAGCCCCGAAGCTAGCCCAGCAAGCAGTAATATGGATAGGTTGAAGCCCTATGAGCCACCCAATTTACTCAACAGCCTTCAGCAGCTTTTTAATTAGGAAAGACCGAGAATGAAAAAATACCTATTGATCTTATTGGCAGCCATCGCTTTAGTTGCCTGTAGCTCAACACCTTCCATGAAAGATATGACGGTGCGTATGGGCGACACTGACAGCATCCAGATTACAGATATGCGAAGTTTGATACGCAATGGCGTGCTGACAGCGCAAGTCACTATTCTGAACGATAGTAAATCTAACCTGGTAGCCTATCGTTTTAGATGGATCGGTAAGAATGGTATGGCTGTGACCGATGAAGAGGCCTGGAAGCCAGTAACGATCGGTAAAGGCCAGTTGACAGTTATCATGGGTATCGCGCCAACACCAGATGCCACTGATTTTCGTTTTGAGTTAAATCAATATAAGTAAACCTAATAGCCTATAGAAAAATGATCATGAAAATGCACACTAAAACTATCCACTTATCCGCATTTGCAATGTCCGCAGTTTTGCTGGCGGCTTGCTCAGGTCCGCAGGTGCGCTACGGCGATGCTAAAGCGGTTGAGACTGTCAATGCCAACTACGGTTCGACCGATCTGCAAACCATTGCCGAGGCCATGACAAGATCACTGCTTCAATCAAAAGCAATCTCAGGAAGCAAGGATGCTCCGATTATCACTTTGGCGGATGTGAAGAATAAGACCTCTGAATATATTGATACGCGAGTGATCACCGATAAAATCCGCACGCAATTGATGAAGAGTGGCCAAGTGCGCTTTGCAGTGAGCGTTACTGAAATGCAAAACCAAACCGATGAGTTAAAGCGCCAAAACCAGTCAGGTCTTTATAAAAACAGCACGATTGCTAAAACTGGCAATATGCAAGGCGCACAATATCGTATCGAAGGATCCATCGCATCTATCGTTAAAAACACCAAAGACGTTAAAGATGTCTACTACGTCTTTAACTTAAATCTCATTAATAACGAATCAGGCTTACTGGAGTGGGCTGACGAGAAAGAGATTCGTAAGACTGCAACTCGCTAATGAAGGATGTCAATTAATGCCATTGCTTAAAAAAACGTTTTTACTTTGTGTGGGAGCAAGCCTCCTCTTATTAGCTGGCTGTGCTTCTAAACCTCCTGCAGCAGCCCCCGAGCAAGCGATTGTTGGTAGGGTGCCAGCAGACCCTCCTAAGAACCCAGTGATTGATGCTGAGGCACTGAAGGCGGAGTCTAAGTCAATCGCAGTAACGGATATTTATTTCAAAAAAGAAGGTAAGAACTTAGTCTTTATTGAAGAGACCCGTCATAAAACTAATAACAATGTCACCTCAATCATCACCCCGAAGACAATTCCGGTAGATGCTGATAAGGCGGATACTTCAGCTTTAACGGGTGGAGCAAATTCTTCACAATTCCCAGTCAAATTTACCAACCTAGCTGATCCAAACTCGACTGCACCAGTAGTGACCCCTGTAGACCCTCAAACCTCTAGTAATAGCTCTGATTCAGAAACCCAAAGCTCTAAGAAGTCAGGCTATGAGAGCAAGATGGAATATGGTGAGTTACGTTACCTAGCCAACCCCATTCGTGGCCTGCTCATCAAATCCGGCTATAAAGTCGTGCAAGCAAAGTCAACAGTAGCGATGCCAAACCAAGGTGATGAGTATTTTGATATTGTCCAGCGTATTAAGGCAGGTGATTTTCCTGATGCTAACTATGTTCTCTATGGTATTTTGACAGAAGTATCAGTAACAGATAACGTAGATGACATTCCAGGTACTAGATCTAGCTCACAACAGGTGACGCTAGAAGTAACTGTTGACTTTAATGTTGTCGATACCCAGAACAATCAAATCGTTGCTTCCTTTATTGCCTCAGGCGATGGTAAAGAAGTGCGGATTGATGGCAAAGATAATAACTTTAAAGCTAGTAAGGCAAAGTTAATGAAGTTAGCATCTCTAGATTTAGCAGAAGATGTCCGTAAGAACTTGGCGGCACAAAACTTCATTACCAATAATCCAGGATCCGCTGGTTATGAGCGTAACCTTAAGCGCCGCCTAGATGACGACGCTGCTACTTTAAAAGTTTATAAGTAAGTAGTCAGCAGGCTGCAACACCCTGTTATAAGACAAGCGGCGGATGCGTTTTTTCATAGCGCTCCGCTGTTTTTCTAAAGAGATAGAGTAAGAAACAGGCAGCCAATCCAAGGCTGATGCTATTCCCAGCCCAAAAGCCATTAGCGCCCTGCAAGAAGGTAGGCACATTGCCAAAAACATTAAAGCCCATGAGGTAGCCACCACCAAGGCCTACTCCCCACAATGATCCAGCGTAGATCAACATCGGCCAAAAGGCAATGCGATAAGCTCGCAATATAAATGCTGCAGTAACCTGTAAGGCATCAAAGATTTGATAGAAGGCAACAAATAAAAAGAGTGGGATTGAAAAAGCCTTTACCTCAGCCGGCGGATCATATAAGTCCAATAGCTGCATTCTGAAGACCCATACTGCAATGCCAATGATGATGCAGGTAG
>JBAXVK010000080.1:0-2647 GCA_037129175.1 Polynucleobacter sp.
GATACTGCCAAGTGGTCCATTTATTTCATGGGCTAAAGAGCTTACCATACTGCCCATGGAATTAGACTTGAATAACGTTGCCATTGACTTGAGCAATTGATTTTTTTCAAAAATACTTTCTTCGAGATTTTTTTGAATATTTTTTAATTCGCTAATATCCGTGCGAATGCCTACAATACCTCCATTTTTAGTACGCTTTTCCCTTACCTGAATCCATTTATCAGGTCCGAAATGAATTTCAGTCACTCCAACCTCTTCAGGGTTAAGATGCCTTCGTATGCGCTCTTTTATCCAAGCTTCTTGATCGCCATTAAATTCTTTTTCAATAACTTCCCCTTTATATTTTAGTGATGATCTTACTAATTCTTCAAAGGGCATGCCCTTTATTTCATCATAGGAATTATATTTAGTGAAGGTTTGAGCATATTTAGCATTGCAGAGAATAAGCTTATCTTCTGTATCAAACAAGCCAAATGCATCATGAATACTTTCTATTGCATCGTTTATAAGCTCTTCTTTTCGAACAGCTTCAGTTTGAATTTGAATTCTTTTTGTGAC
Organism: Polynucleobacter sp.; assembly: GCA_037129175.1. Classification (GTDB taxonomy): domain Bacteria; phylum Pseudomonadota; class Gammaproteobacteria; order Burkholderiales; family Burkholderiaceae; genus Polynucleobacter. Next base: position 559 of record JBAXVK010000080.1, read on the forward strand.
ATCGTGAAGGACTCCAAGAATGCCTGAATCTACCCAAACAAGGTTGGCATTCATCGTCAATATATGACCATCGGCATGTTGACACCGAATTAAAATATTTGACTTGCTTTCTTTATTAATACCCATATTGGATAGGGTATTACTAAAGACATCCAAATCACTTGGGTGGATATAGTTAGATAGTTTGGTACCATCAACTACTTTGTAGCCCAAAATCTTTTCCCATGCTGCATTAGAAAAAACAATTTCCCCATCGTCATTTAATTCAAAGATGATTTCCACCAATAAATTAATGCGTCTTCGCATACGATTTTCACTTTCCTGTAACGCCTCTAAAAGTCGGCTGGTTGCAGCAACTTGAATATCGGTTAACGTAGAATTTTCGGGTTTGTTAAGGCTCAAAGTTTTTTTCTAAGCTAAGCAACCTCATGGCTGGCATCTAATTCAGAGCCACTGATCACCTTAGCGTATAGCGGGAATACATTTTCACAAAAGAATTCTTGTTCAAAAGGCGTTCTCGCAGAACAGCAATCCTCCAGAATAGAAACTTGATATCCTCTTTCATAAGCTGCACGAGCTGTGGAGTCAATACAAAGTGATGTCACCATGCCGGCCACCCAAACCTGCTTAATGCCTTTGGATTTTAAAAGTTTATCTAGATCCGTATCCTGGAAAGAATTAAATCCTTCTTTGCCAGTTACAAAGGTGATTTTGTTACCAAATTGTTTAAACTCATCAATTGTTTCTGCCCCTGGAGTTCCCTGAGTGAATGCGCCTACTTCTTTGATTTTGTCCAATATGCCAGTCGAATTGGCCAAGGCACGATAGTTTGGAGTTAATATAATGCCGGTCGCAAGAATAGTAGCTTCAGTTGGAATTAATTTTTTAATTAAGGAAATGCTATTTTTTAATACTTCATCCACTCTGCCTGGCTCCTCTACTACGCCTCTTAAAATACCATTTTCAGCAAAGTAATCATTTTGATAACCAACAAGAATGACTGCAATTTCTTTAAAGTTCATGCCAACTCCTTATAAGTGACTTAATTGAAAGTATGTGAAGCGTCAATAAGCTGAATTTATATGAGTATCCAAAGTGCCTCAGATTAAACCCTAGTAAGAGCTTACGCTGTCCTGTGAACCTTTATTAAGGTTAGTAGTATTTTACTTTAATAAAGGTTATCTGCTGATCTGAGACCTTCAAATATAGCTGATATCAATAAAAATTAGGTTTTTATAAAAAATATATGCGGGAAATATTAAACTTTTTGCCAAAGTAATTTCAATATACGGATGTTTTCCCCATCAGAATCATGCATTTTTTTTATAAGCTCAGCAAACTGAGGGAATGCTATTGCAAACTCTTGGGCATCAAACAAGTTCATGGACCATTTTGGGAAACGTCTGTCTTGAATTTCAGTGATCCCAAGAAATTCAATATTGAAGTGCCTGTTATCGTTTTTAATTCTGCTCCATGTCTCCTCTATTGCACTTCTATTGCCTTCAAGGATTTGGCCAAAATAACCATGATCAAAAAAGAGCATGCCAGTAATTCCGTTCGGCTCATTTAGAAATTTTGAAATATCTATTATGTCTGCCAAGGCGGATGCATTCATACCTTCTTTAGCTTTGCTTAGATACTTTAATTCGACTAAATCTAATTTATTCATCATAAGCAACCAAAAATTTGAACTGCTACTAATTTAGCACTGCTATCAGTAGGAATTTATCTATACTAAATCATCTGCTCCCTAATAGGCGAGAAGCTAAAGATAGACCAATTTTTTTAAACAGTACTTGACCAGTACAAGGATGAAAAAATTGACTAGCCTTTTAAAGGTCATTATATGAGAAAGGCATCCTGATAAATTATGGGCGGATGGTAATAACAGTAAATCAAGATTAGACAATATGATTTTTAGATTAGAAGCTCTATATACTGATATAAGGCTCTAGAAATAAGACGGGAAGCCATCAAGCACTTCAAAAGAAAATGCCCCGCATAAAGCAGGGCATTATTTGAGCTTAGCGGCCCAGGATATCTGGGTCTAGCTATTCTTCAAAGGCGCAATTGACTTCCAACTCATTTA
>JBAXVK010000081.1:0-2630 GCA_037129175.1 Polynucleobacter sp.
CCCTCGAAACACTCAACACCGCATCTCGCGACGCCCCCGACTTCTACACAGCCGCCAAAGACATGGAGTCAACATGAACACCAAATCGTGGGCTGCATGCATCGAGCAAGCCCGCAAAAATGTTCAAGCATCACCACCACCAACCCTTCATCGAGCCTACAAGTTAAACGCTCTCATCCCAGTTTTTCAAGACATACTCCCGCCCATCGCTGACCCGGAAGGACTCGTCGCATGATCATATTTTTGACCGGTCTTGCATGTTTGATCGTTGGTGTTGTCGGTGGCGTGTTCGCTGCTGGCCTTGCACAAGCTGCTAGCCGCAACGACGCATTCGACGTCGCCGACGAGACAGACGCGTGGGCTGAACGCCACACGACGATGCTACGAATTTATGAGACGAATGGTGATTCTCATGTGGGCTGAACTGTTTTGGACGATCGCACCCTGCGTGTTCCTCGTACTCGTCGCATGGATCGGGGGGGAACGCCTTGACGGACCACGCTGACATTCCAGTCACACACGTGAACGTGATCCTCAGCATCCTCGAGCGGGACGAGATCGTGGACGTGTTGAGTTTCGCCGGATTCGACCGACTCGCCACCATCATCGACCCACACCTGTCGGGGACACTCCACGATGACCTCGTCAAACTCATCGACGCGAACACGAACCGATCATCATCGTTCAACGCGCGGTTAACCCTCGAAGCTGTTGAGACTGCGTTACTCGCCGATGCTGGCCTCGCATTCGACCTGGACGAGATGGTGTCGATGAATGCGACCAGCCGCCAATTGTTGGAACGTGTAGCCGAAACGCTCAGCGAATGAACTATCCAAGTTGTACGTGTTGCTCAGACCTGATCGCTGTCCGCATCGAACACGAAATGTTGATCGCCCAAGTAGATGCAGTCCTCGCCGAACTTGCCCGCGCGCGAGGTGAACTTTCTGACATCGTCAACGAACTACGACCACCCGCAGCCTGATGTCAAACATTGGTTACGGCGGCCTACGCACAGCAACAACGCGACTCACCGAATGGGTGAGTCAGGGAGCATGTGTTGGTCTCGCGTTGAAAGGTTTCGACTGGTGGTATCCGGCTGAACGCCACACGCGTGGACCCGCATCCGCCGTCCCATATTTTGAGGCTCGCCGAATCTGCTCGACGTGCACCGTTCGCAAGAAGTGTCTCGAATATGCGCTCGCAGCAGGTGAGACCACGGGCATGTGGGGTGGGTTAACACCCGACGAACGTCGACCACTCCACCGCAAACGTCGACGCATATCCGACCGGGGTTTTGCGAAGAAAGAAGCGCCCGGTGGTTAACCCGTCGAAAGCGAAAGGCACGTTGGGTGAGACCGCTGTCGTCAAATGGTTACACCAATGGTGGCCCAACGCTGAACGTCGAGCACTCCACGGCAACACCGATTTGGGTGACGTTGTCGGCATCGTCGGTGTTGTCATTGAAGTGAAAAACGCGAAAACGGTGAAGACAAGCGAATGGTTACGTCAACTCGCAGCTGAGAAGCAGAACGCGTCCGCCGATCATGGCGTCCTCGTCGTGAAACCTGTCGGCGTCAGCGTCGACAAGGTCGGCGACTGGTGGGCGATCACGACAGTTGACGACCATTTCCGGCTCATCCGCGACGCCGGCCACTAACTAGCGCGACGTCGCGAAGGCGACCACCAGTCGAAGCCCACCAACCCACCAGTAGGAGACTCAAAGTGGCGACACAAAAAGTTCGTGAAGTCATCCCCATCCTCGACTGGTTCACCGTCTACAACGATGCGTGCGACCAGATTGATCACTACGAAGCGCGACGCGAACAAGCACACAAAATTATTGACCACTACATGGGTGATGCGATCCACGGTGATGTGGGTGGACATCGGTACGCGACCCGAGCCAACGCGACACACACCACCATCGACTACGTGATGGCGCGCGCACTACTCAAAGACCGTGACCTGCTCGACCTTGTCACCACGACCAGTACGCGACGCGAACTCATCATTTACCGAACACCACGATGAACCCACTCAACGTGGACAACATCCGCGAAGCCATCACCAACACGATCATTATTAGCGCTAACAGTTCAACGCGGTCACTCCAAAAACAGATCGGCCCCAGCGAAGTCGGCGAACCATGCAGCCGCAAACTCGCCTACAAGCTGATGAGCATCCCTCACGCAACAATCACAAGAGACCCATGGCGGTCCATCATCGGGATCAGTGGCCACGCGTGGCTCGCTGAAGCATTCGAGGAAGCCAACACGCGCTTAGGTTTCACCCGCTGGATCGTGGAAGAACGCGTCACCATCAACGAACACCTCGCCGGATCGTGTGACATTTATGACGCGAACACGAACACAGTCCTCGACTGGAAAATTGTTGGACCATCGGCGATGAAAAAATATCGGAAAGGGCCATCCGAGCAGTACCGCACCCAAGTTCACTTGTACGCGTGGGGTCACGTCAACGCTGGGCGAGCTGTCGACGACGTCGGAATCGTGTTCCTCCCACAAGCCGGACAACTCGACGACATGCTCATCCACGTTGAACCCTACGATCCGGTTCGCGCGAGAGAAGCAGTCGACCGCGTCGAGGAGTTACGAGCTCCATTAGTGAGA
>JBAXVK010000082.1:0-2623 GCA_037129175.1 Polynucleobacter sp.
GAAAATGGATATAAATACAATAGAATCATAGAGATATGAATAAAGCAGGGCCGACGCATTAGCGTAAGCCGACACGGCCCCAGGTGTGAGTTCACTTCGCCCTGAAAAGGAGTCGCCATTCCAGGTACCGCCGGTGCCACCGCCGGCGCCTCCATTGTTAAAGCTCTTGTTTGTCACGGAAAATGATGTCCCGTTCCAAACAGCCTTGATCTCCTTTCCGGTCATTGAGCCAACGACATTACCCTTCGAATCCTTGATGTTGAACTTGTCTTTGTTAGCGAGGGCATTAACAGCTTTATCGTATTTATTCAGCACGCCCTCAAGCTGCTTGCCGGCCGCCGCACCTGCCGCCCCTGTCGACGGATCTACATTGACCTTACAGGTTCCATCCGTGTAGTGGTCAGCGCAGTTCCCACTTGGATCGGTGCGATCCAGCGGATCATTTCCGACGTATGTGTATAGCTCTTGGTGACTAGGGCGCTGACTCCACTGAGAGAACCGAGATGCCAAGGTCGCTACATGAACTTAATGATACATCGCCCTCCTGCATCGCACGCCGACGAATCACACCTCCAATCACCACATCAGTGCTATTTCTAGCTAGAAGATCTTTTCTCCATGCCCCTATGTCATATAGCGTAACGCAGCGATTCCACGCCGGGTCGCTGGGTGAAACATAGGCGCTACTCACTGCGTCGTATGCATTTCGGTCTGCCCACAAATTTCTACTATCGTCTCCGAATCGCAGATACCCCCGCACTCGGACTTTCGTACCTTCAAGCGTTGTGCTCGAACGAACAACGTCATCAACTCCGCGAGATTCCAGTGACAGCCTGGTCAACGAACAAGCACACACTAGTAGTGAGATCGCGAAGCAGAAGGAAATAACTGCGTTTTGTTTACGGCGCACTTTCGAAAAGCCTCTGCTCTCTGTTCAGGTTGCTTTGAATGGTGCTTGCCTCTTCCTTAGTCATCGCACCGGATATCATCTCAAACCGCAACTGACCTCCCGGCGCGTCATGAACACCTACACGAGCTCCTTCAACTGTATATGTAGGTATGCCAGCTTTCAGCGATTGAGTGTCTCCGTAGCCTTTGTTGGCACTAGGCTCATCAGTGACCGCTCCCCCTAGATGCCCGTGAACTAGCGCATCGGCTCCCTTAATATTTACCTTCGCCGTATCCGCCGTCAGCGTACTACCCGCCTTTGACGCCGTTGGGGTGACCTTCACGCCGTCCGGCGTGACTTTCGCCAAACCAGTGGGCTCTCCACCTTTGACGGCCTTCTGGTAGTCACCCCGAGCTGCGACAACAGCGCTGTCTATCTTGCTGTCGTGTGTCACATTCACGGTCGCTTTCGCGGCATTAAATGTGTCCGCCGTGCACGAGGTTCTATCTTGAGTGCAAACCATTCCAGTCGGATCCGTCCTGTCTAGGGGATCATTTCCGACGTATGTGTAGAGGTCTCATTCGCAATGGTCTTCGACCAACACCAAATGGATTATCTTGCGGCAGCAATAGCTCCAAATAAAAAAAGCGCCGTAGCAAATAGCCAGATCATGCGAATTGTAGCTTCATCGCCCCCTGGCTCCAGTACGGAACTTCTGGGATCGGCGGGGTCAACAAATACTATGACCGTCGCCCCTTGTGGATAGCGCTTGCAAAGTCGTGCGGCGGGGCCCCTCCAATTGAACTGGAGCGTTCGAGAGCGCACTACGTCTCCGACGTATTCCGTCTCCCCGACCTTGTATCGATATTTTATATCTGCGCGAAACGTTTCCCATAAGAATGCGACGTTCGAGACTTCGACCAATCCCGAGACCCGACTCCAGCGCATTTGCTTCGCGTCAATGCTTTTTAACTTCAGCGCGAGCATCGCCAGAGAAGCACCGCCGAGCGCGAATAGCCAGGCAAATATTTGCGACTTACTCATTGCGGCTTACTCATTGCGACTGCCCTCGCGACCAACACGACCTCTCCCGTACCTAATGACAGCCGGGCGTCTGGCCGCATACGCTTGCGGCCAAATTGGCGGCCTGCACTGCCGTTTGAACAGCGCTTTTAACCGCCCCAGCGACGTCTATACGCGCGGAAGTTCCGACTCCTGCGCTAACAGGCGTAGTTAGTGCGGGGATCTGGGCCGTAACGCCAATCTGCGGCCCAACGGATATCACAAGATTGGCACCCTGATTTCCAGCATTCACGGCCGCACCGACCAGTCCAGCGCGAACTTGCAGCGTGCCCGCAACGGAATCTGCCGACGCGACGTTGGTCGGCCCAATGGTCGCATTTACCGTGGCGGATGCGTTTACTGAGAAGTTGCCGACATTCGTTCGCACCGATCCAGATACGGTACCGTCTCTAAGAGTTTGAGAATCACCCGTTGCTTTGACTGCGACTCCGCCTAAGGGCCCCGCCGTCGCCGATAGCTGCACGCTCGCTGTCAGCGTTACTGGGATCGGCGGGGGATCGCTACGAATTGCGCTGCCTCCGCATGCGTTCATCGTCCAACACCCAGAGCCTTCGTTTCCCGTAGGATCCGTCTTGTCGAGCGGATCATTTCCGACGTATGTGTAAACAGTTCGCCCCGACACGAGATCATCGTAACGGGGACGATTTTTCC
>JBAXVK010000083.1:0-2615 GCA_037129175.1 Polynucleobacter sp.
GCACACATGAATATTTGTAAATTGCAAACCTGATGTTGGCACGAGAACTGCTAACATAAATGCATGCCTAAACATATTGTAAAGGGCGGCCGAAAAGTGCGGCAGGTGCCGGTCGAAAAGTGCGGCACCTGACCTGCGGATAGGAACGGATTGCTGGTCTTTGGTCAAGCCCGTGTTGGGAGCCGGTTTCGCTGCTGTTTGGCAGCCGGAGCGCAGCGGAGGCTGACGAACAGCAGCGAGCGCCCGAGGGGGGGCGCTTATCGTGACGGGATCATCGGGGCTTGAGACGTTTTTTGGCATCCTTGAGCCGGAAGCTCTCCCCGTTGGCTTCCAGGATGTGGACGCGGTGGGTCAGCCGGTCGAGCATGGCCCCGGTCAGGCGTTCGCTGCCGAGCACTTCGGTCCAGTTTTCAAAGGGCAAGTTGGTCGTCACGATCAGGCTCGTGCGCTCGTAGGCGCGGCTGATCACCTCGAAGAGCAACTCGGCTCCCGTCTTGGAGAACGGGACGTAGCCCAGTTCGTCCAGGATGAGCAGATCGAGGCGTTCGATCTGCTTCTGGCTGCGGGCCAGTGTCCGGCTTTCCCGCGCTTCCAGCAGATGAGTCACCATTGCTGTCGTCGTGCTGAACCTCACCTTTTTCCCTTGGGCACAGGCCGCAAAACCGAGCGCAAGCGCCAGATGGGTTTTTCCGGTGCCGGGATTTCCGACCAGCAGCACGTTCTCCCTTTTGTCCATGTATTCGCCGCTCTGGATCAACTCCCGCACGAGCGCCTGGTTGATTGACGGCTGTGCTTTGAAGTCGAAGGTATCGATGGTTTTGATCACCGGGAACCGGGCATCGCGGATTCGCCGTTCTGCGGCACGCCGTTCCCGGTCGATCAGCTCCCGCTCGGCCAGCCGCAGTAGGAACGCGGGATAATCGCAGCCTTCCTGGGCGCACGCCGCTGCCACGCTTTTGTAATCCCGAACGAATGTCGGCAGTTTGAGCACCTTGAGATGATGCTCCAGCAATAGAGTGGATGCTTCCGCGCTCATCGGACACCTCCCGCCAGCAGACTGCCGTATTGCTTGATGTCAGGAGACTGTATCCGCACGGCCCGCAGATGCGGATGACCGTCCAGCGTGAACCGCGTCGCCCGCCACTCCTCCTGCGGGTAAAGGAACTGGGCGATGGCGTCCCGCTGGAGCGCTCCCATGCTCAACCCCTTTTCCACAGCCCGGCGAAGAGCTGGCAGCGGATGCTTTTCCAGCAGCCTCAACACCCGGATATACTCACGGGTTCCGCCACCCGCTTCGTATTCGGCTTCCAGCCTGCGACGTAAATGTTCAAAGCACTCCGGCAGTGTCCAACCCTGCAAGGGCCGGGCATGATCCAATGCCCCGGGCTTTCGTTCCAGCACCGCCAGGTAATGCAGCGGATCAAAACTCACATGCTCCCTCTGCCAGATCCGCCGGTGCCGCGCCACCGTCTCATGAATGTAACTGACCACCACCTCATCGCAGTATCCCTTCACCACCACCGTGTGGTGCGCATAGGCCACCGGTACCGAGTAATCGTTGTCATCAAACCGCACCAGCGAGATCGAACTGGCCGCCGTCGATTGCTGCCGGCACGCATCAAAGGGCTTGACCGGCAGCGGCAGGAACGCCGTCCGATCCTCCTCCAGCATCTGCTTCTTGCTCCCGGCCTGGCCACGAAGCCTGCGTTCCTGATCCGATTCACACCTCTCACGCAAATGGGCGTTGAGCACTTCAAAATCCCGCACCTGCGGCACCGGAACAAAATAGTTGAGCCGCGCGAACTTCACCGTTCCTTCCACCACGCCTTTTTCGTTCGGACGACGCACCCGGCAAAACCGGTGGTCGAACAGGTAATGGCTCTTGAGTTGGGAAAACCCCGCCGTCAGCTTCCGCCCCTTGCCTCCCACGATCTGTCCAACCGCCACCCGCGTGTTGTCGTAGGCGATCTTCCGGGGAACACCCCCGAAAAACTCGAACGCCCTCACGTGCCCCTCCCAGAACGTCTCCGTGCATTCCCGCTCAAAGGCCATCACGAACATCGCGTCGCTGTAGGGAAGCGCCATCACGAAAAATGCCACCTTCCTCAACACCCCGTTCATCTTCGCCAAGGCATATCCAAAATCCACCTGCGCTTCTCCCGGCGGATGGCTCAACGGCACGAAAACCTCCTGGCTGTGGCGTTCCATCTCCCGGACCGCCTCCTTGACCATCGTGTAACCGCCTTCGTAGCCCTCCTGCCGCAGCCGTTCAAAGACCCGCTTGGCCGTATGCCGCTGCTTCCTGGGCATCGTCTTGTCTTCCTTCAGGATCTGCTCGATCCGCCACACATACGGCCCCAGCTTCTTCTTCGCCCGGGGGCGCTCCTGCCGGTATCCCGGCGGCGCGCTGTTCTCCAAAACCTTCTTCAGCGTCTTCCAGTGCAGTCCCGTCTCCCTCAGGATCTGCCTCCTGCTGGTCCCATCAATCAATACCCGGCGGCGTATATCGGCCCATTGCTCCATATCTGTGAACATCCTCCATGTTAATCCCAGGATGCCGCACTTTTCGACCGCCGCGCCACATGGCGCCACCCGCCGCACTTTTCAACCGCCCT
>JBAXVK010000084.1:0-2565 GCA_037129175.1 Polynucleobacter sp.
GGGTACGTGTGCTGGCTGCTGCACCGCTATAGACCTGGCTGCCGACGGCTGCCTCGGTGAACCAGCCGGTGAAGTCGTAGCCGGTGCGGGTTGGGGCGCTTGGGAAGGAGAGGGTGCCCACAATCGTGTAGCCCTGTGTGGCGGCACCGGTGAGCACGCCGTTGTTGGCGTCGTAGGTCACGGTGTAGTAGTTGCTGGTCGCCGTCCACTGGGCGTAGAGGGTGCGGGTACTGGCAGCATCGCCATTGTTGACCCGTGTGCCGCCACTTGCGGCGGTGTACCAGCCGTTGAAAGAGTAGCCCGTGTTACCACCTGGATCGACTGGCAGGGCAAGGACTCCCCCGAGCATGTAGTTCTGGGCGGCCGGACTGTTACCCCCGTTGCCGTCGAACGTAACCGTATAGGCGTAGGCGCTCGCCACATTGAACGTCACGGTGGACGACGCAGCGGTATACCGAGCGTCCGTCGCGACGGTCGCGGTTACCGTACAAGTGCCCACAGAGTAGAAATTCACGACCAGCCCAACGACGTTGCACACGGCGGGATTGCTCGCCCCGTAGGAGACTGCGCCCGTACCAGTCTTGCCCAAGACGAGCAGCTCCAGTCCACTCATGGACGTATCAATGTTACGGGGGTTTTGTGCTCCACCAACGAACAGGGTGATCTCCTGGGTGATCTTCGCGATCGAGAAGGACTTAGTTACAGGTGTCGCAGCAACGTAGTACGCGTTCCCGGCCTGTGATGCCGTGATTGAGCAGGTGCCAGCAATAAGGAGGGTGACCGCGCCCGTTGCGCTAGCTACAGAACAGACGGATGGCGTGTTGGAGGAGAGGCTGACGGGAAGGCTACTACTCGCTGAGACACTAAGGACGAAGAATCCAGCGCTGAGATTCTGATCGTCAGGCTGCGTAAAGGTGATCGACTGGCTCGTTTTGTCTACCAAAAAGGTTCGCGTCACTGACGTCGCGGGCAGGTAGACGTTGGTCCCCGACTGGCGCGCCGTGATCGAACAGGTCCCCGAACTGATCAGTGTGACGACTGCGGTGGAGCTCGAGACGAGGCAGACGGAAGGAGTGTTCGACTGAAGGGTGATCGGAAGCAGACTGTCACTTGCAACATCAAGCACGACGAATCCCCTTACGAGGAACGTATCGTCAGGCTGCACGAACGTAATGGTCTGAGGGAGCGCAGTGATCGTGAAGGATTGTGATTGCGGTGTGGCGGCGGCATAGACGGCGGTCTCTGATCGCGAAGCCACAATGGTGCACGTGCCAGCGGCGCGCAGGACCGCGAGTGAGCCGCTGACGCTACAGGTCAGCGGGGTGCTCGAGGCGAACGAGACGGTCAGCTGGCTGTCGGTGTACGCGTCCAGCGAGACAAAGCCTGCATCCATGGTTTGGTCACTGATCGGATTAAAGGTGATCTCCTGGGGGTAGCGAACCTTGAAGCTCTTAACCACGTCCGAGGCCGCAGCGAATCGGCTATCCCCTGTCTGGCGCGCGGTAACGGTACAGGTGCCAACCGTGAGCAGGGTGACCGTGCTCCCGGTGACGGTACAGACCGAAGACGGCGCCGCCGAGTAGGTCACGGCGAGCGTGCTGGAGGCTGAGGCGCTCAACACGACGGTTGTATCCGGTGCCACCGTCCCGAGCGTCTGTGCCCAGGTGATCGTCTGGGATTTCAGGGCCACCGTAAATGATTGAATAACAGGGGTCGCTGCGACGAACGTTGCCGAACCCGCCTGCGTGGCGGTGATCGAACAGGTGCCGGAAGTCAGCACCGTAATAGTCGAACCTGAGACCGTACAGACCGGCAGTGTCGTCGAGGTATACGTGACCGCCAGGGCGGATGACGCAGATCCGGTGATTACTGGCGCGGCATCGCCCCAGGTAATCGAGCCTGAACTGAGCGTAAAGGTGATGACGTTCGGGCGAAGGGTCACCGTAAATGTTTGAGTAACGGGAGTAGCTAGGGCGACCGTCGCCGAGCCCGCCTGGGCGGCCTGGATTCCACAGGTGCCTGTAGTGAGCACGGTGATAGTCGACCCTGTGACACTACAAACTAATGGCGTCGTCGAGGTGTACGTGACAACCAAGCCAGACGACGCGGATGCGGTGATTACTGGTGCGGCATCGCCGAGAGCCATGGTGGCTTTGTTGAGCGTGAAGGTGATGACGTTCGGGGTCTTGCCCACCGCAAATGTTTGAACAACGCTGGTCGCTGTGGCGACCGTCGCCGAGCCCGCCTGAGCGGCGGTGATCGTGCAGTTCCCGATTCCAACCAGTGTCACGAGCCCTGTCGTAGTCGTTGTACAGATGGCTGCAGTTGAGCTCGTGAATGAAATGGCAAGACCGCTTGAGGCGGTTGCGGTCATCTGCACTGGAGATTGGTTGAACGTTACTCCCGCCGGCAGACCGAACGTAATCACATTCGGGGCCTTGCTCACCGCAATTGTTCTTGGAACCGCGACAGCTGCGCTCCAGAACGTGGCGCCTGATTGCCCGCCCGCTTGAGCGGCGGTGATCGTGCAGTTCCCGATTCCAACCAGTGTCACGAGCCCTGTCG
>JBAXVK010000085.1:0-2529 GCA_037129175.1 Polynucleobacter sp.
ACGATTCGAACGTGCGACCTACGCCTTAGAAGCTGTAAAAATGAGGTTAAACAACTAGTTAAACAATAGTTTTAAGGTGTTGGCTATTGGCGTGGCATAGGCACCGAGATCTGTGGAGTTGAGTGGAATGGCTTCGATTCGGAGTCGCATCTGCAGACGGTCAAATGGTTTGGGGTGGAATTTGTCGGGTAAACCGACAAACCAGTGTCAAAACCACCCTACTCCACCTCCATCTAGTCGACCCCACAAAATCACCCACCAGGACTTGAACCTAAAACCAAAGAATTGGGGGCTAGGAGTTTATAAAAACTATGTTGTTGGTAAGTATCGGCGGGAAATCTTATATGTGATAACTAGACTATAGAAATAAGCCCTCAGTAATATGGAGGTGAATCCTAAATCAACTTATGGCATCATAAATTCATGTCTAGCAAACTATATGAATCTTTTTTCCAAAAAAATCTTAGCCCTAAAGAGCGGCTCGATCTAGGGAAATCAATTCGCAAACAGATAAACCGCTCTTCAATTGCTGAATTTACAGTAACGAATCAACGTCAATCTCCGATTGACATTTTGCTTGAGCAGGCAAAAAGCCGAATTCCTGAATATATTCCTATTCGACATGCACGTATGGCAGTAGATCCATTTGCCTTCTTTCGAGGCGGCGCGGCCATTATGGCTAATGACTTAAATGGTCTTCCAAGTCCACCGATTCGAGTTCAACTATGTGGTGACATGCACGTTAGTAACTTTGGTTTCTTTTCTACTACTGAGCATCAATTAGTCTTTGGCATCAATGATTTTGATGAAACTCTTCCCGGGAACTTTGACTGGGATCTTAAACGTCTTGCAGCAAGTGCAATGATTGCTTCCCAGTTATTAGGGCAAGACCAAAGCTATGGCGAAATGATCGTCCGAAATATTGCAACTGCATACCGCAATAGTCTTCATCGCTATGCAGCCATACCATTTATAGATCTGAAACGAAGCTATATTGATGAAAAAGTTTTAGTAAGTGCTGCCGCCAGTCATGCTAATCCTGGTAGTCAAAAATATTTGCAAAGACTGCTAAATAAGGCGCGAAAAAATAATAATCAAGGTCTTATTGGGAAGATAACAGAAGTAACTCCTATGGGCATGCGCTTAATCGAACAACCACCACTTATTGAGCACGTCACACTCTCTGTCCATGGAGAAAATATAGCGGAGCTTAAGGATCAGGGCATAAGCTCTTACATCGAGTCTTTAGCAGAAGATCGTAAGAATTTATTATTACGCTATAAATGGATTGATTCGGCACGTAAAATTGCCGGCGTTGGCAGTGTAGGCACTTCTTGTTGGGTCTTATACTTCGAAGGTCGCGATGTGAGCGACCCACTTTTTCTGCAAACTAAACAAGCACAAAAATCTGTGCTAGCGCCCTTTTTTCCAGACACACGGTTTGATTCAGAAGGAGAGCGGGTTGTACACGGACAATCCTTAATTCAAGGCGCTCCAGACCTTTTCTTGGGTTATGGAAAGACAACTGAGATTGAGTTCTATATCCGGCAATTACGAGATATGAAAGGTGGCATCTCAGTAGGTATTGATGGTATCAACAGCAAAGTATTTCCTGATTTTGCAAAATTATTTGGGTGGGCCTTAGCAAATGCTCACGCTCGATCAGGCGACCCGGCCACTCTGTCAGGCTATTGTGGAAAATCCGAAGCGCTCGATGATGCTCTTGTAGAGTTCTCCATCGCCTATAGCAAGCAAAATGAAGTTGACTACCATACCTTTTTAAAGGCAATCCAATCGGGCAAGATTACTTGTGCCTCAGAAAATATTTAGATCAAACTTTAGGAATTGGGTTTTCTAACTAGATCTCATCGGCCAGTCAGGCTTTTGGCCTGCCCAGCACGATTCGAACGTGCGACCTACGCCTTAGAAGAATTCGTGGCTGCTGGAAAGTCTAATAAATTCAGTGACTTACACGTTAAAAATGGCACTGTGTAATAAACTGTGTGATGGAATAAATAGCCCTATAGGAGCTATATCCACCTGAATTACTTCAGATTTATGGTCTGCCCAGCACGATTCGAACGTGCGACCTAGGCCTTAGAAGCTGGAAAAATGAGCTAAAACAATAGTTGAGATGATGGTTTTAAGGTGTTGCCATTAGGTAAATAAAATCAACTCTGCGCGTTGGCTAGTAGCAAAAGAATTTAGCTCTCTATCTCATCACAATAAAAAAATATGCTTCATTCCATCGAGACATTATCAAAAGTTTTTTTGCACATTAATTAAAAGGATAGGTTGAATTGAATTAGGCCCCCTATAAGGTGAGTAATGTAACGCAATAGCAGCGACTGTTAACCAAGCTGCCATCAGGAAAAGGATTAGGCTAATGATTGCGGAAATCTTATTTGCCCTATGAATTGCTAAAATAGTTAGCGAAGCAACAAAAGCCAATCCTAAACATAGATACCAACGCGTAGGGCTACTCTCGATTTGACCTAATTGAATCCGTTTATTGTGTGCATTTGAAAG
>JBAXVK010000086.1:0-2519 GCA_037129175.1 Polynucleobacter sp.
GGGTTAAGACAACTCGGCCATCAATAATGCCGCTTGATGTATTGACTACAGTAGTGCCGGCCGAAGTACCAAAATCAGAAATAGCGAAATTGCCATTGCTTGCTCGGATGGTTCCATAGTTCAGTAGTGTGCCAAAGTCGCCATCAATTGCTATTGCCCGATTGTTAGATCCGCCCGTTACGCTGACAATGCCATAGTTTGAGATGACGCCACCATATTTAATATCTGTAACAGGATTGCAGCCGAGGTATCCACAATTAGCTCCAGATTCAATACCATTTTCATTTAATACGGCTATGGAACCAGTATTAATAACATCCGCCCCACCGGCAGAAAAAGTACTAGTAATGTTGGCTGAGTTTTTCAATGGATCATAGATCGGGGTTGAAGTTAAGGCAAGATTAGTGCCTCCAATATCGGCTTGGTAGGCCTGAGTAAGAAGATTTGGAGAGAAGGTTGTATACACACCAATAACATTGCCTTGGTACATTGAGTTTGCAGAAGTTAAGAAACCGCCAACTTTTATCTCTGTCCAAGTTACTTTTGGTTGACCAGTAACTAGATCGATTTCATTGAGGTTAACTGTAGCGACATAAGCCTTCACAGGATTTCCCGAAACATCAACTGCGTCTGCCACCAAGTTATAAACACCCGGCCGGCCGGCGCTAGTAATACCTTCAAAATGGGTCACCAGTGAGGGGCCTGCAGAGGGTGGAGAGGAAAATGTATAGGTTGCGCCATTTGATTGGTTATGTATATATGCATAGGTACCAGGAGTGCCGTTATACGTTCCCGTATAACCGCCCGAAATCAAGTTGTTGTAAACGCCATAAGCTGTATTACTAGACACCGCAGTGATTGAGGTGCTCGGACCTGGGCCAGAGCTGCCCACGAGCGGAACTGAGGAATAGGTCCTGTCTGAGATGTTGTATATAAATGAATTTCCGGTGATTAATCCAGTATCAAAGTTACCGACTACTTGATTCCCAAAGTTGCTATGGGCAATCGTATTCAAAATAGGCTCGCCACCCGCTAGGGTAGTTGGCAACAGCGTCGTTGTAAGACCTTTTGCGGCATCCACTAAATACCCTAAATCACCGGTCGCTCCACTTCCAGAGGTGGCCGTTTTATAACTACCCGCTACTCGCAAAATTCCTGATACGGATCCAAAGCTAGGTCCATATGGAGTACTGCTAATCGCACCAGGGAAATTTGAAAGATTTGATGTCGCAGTTGGATAAGGAATATAGGTTGAATTGGACAATGTATTCTGAAATAACAAACCTCCCGTATTTCCCGCAGTCGTACTAAAGTTACCAGTAATATTGCTGTCACGAATACCCGTGACTGTAGTAATAGAACTCCCTGGATACTGAAAAGAAGTAAATCCAGAAACTGTCTCAAGATTAATATCAGCAGCCAAAATCGATCCAGGAACTATCGCAAATGTAATTGCACTTAAGATTAGACGGGAATATATAAATTTCATTAGATAGGAAGCAGTTATTGGTTAAGTTGAGCAGAAACGCGATAAGAATACAGTTATACATGCCGACTGTCTCTGCTGCAAATGAAATGAGGTGCTTTACAATCTACAGTTGGCTGTAAACAAACCCTCAAAACTCTACGCCACGATCTACAGGTAGTTCATTGCTCCAAGCTAGAGCCATATATCTATTGGGGTTTAGTGGTGATATTTGCTACACACCGACTACACATTAATGAAAAATGACCTAGCGCTCTCACGCTAAGTCATTGATTTCATTGGTGGACCCACCAGGACTTGAATCTGGGACCAAAGGATTGCGGTTTGCGTTAGCATCCTACCCTTCTGAACTATGCATCCTAAGGGGTATGCTAGTATTTCTTAACAGCTATCGAAGCTGCAATTGATAACGGAGGCAAGCATGCCATTGATACAAATTTCATTAGTAGAAGGAAAATCTCCAGAATATATTCAAGCGATAGCTAATGGCGTACACCAAGCATTACAAACATCTTGGAAAATTCTATTAAATGATAGATTTCAGATAATTTCGGAACATAAAAAATCCCATTTCATGATCGATAAAAAGATGTGGGATGGAAATCGCTCTGATGATGTGGTGGTAATACATATCACGTCTGTTTTAAGAACAAAAGAAATGAAATTGAATTTATATAGTGAATTGGTGAGAGTGCTGACTGTCAACCCTGGAGTTAGAAAAGAGGATATCTTTGTAACTATTGTCGACAACACTCCAGAGAATTGGTCATTCGGCAAAGGACTTGCACAACTCTCAACCTGACATTATTACTTAGGCGTAATCGAACCGCCGACAAAAGGATTTTCAATCCCCCTCAGCATCGACTGCTATTGGCCGATTTGAGACTTTGGACTCAATTCCCACTCACAGTCGCTTGTCGACCCAAAGCAGCCCTTGATAAAACTTACAAACCAATCGTGTAAGTGGCCATCACGGTTGTGGTAGCAACTGCTTGATAGGCTTCTTGACGATAAATACCAGTTACTCCTAAGC
>JBAXVK010000087.1:0-2495 GCA_037129175.1 Polynucleobacter sp.
AAACCGCTGTGGCTTTCGCGAGTAATCCAATGCTGGTCGGGTTTCTGTAACCACTTCCGCAGCGGTTCGCGCAAAACCGGATTGCTGGCCGTTCCGAAGTTTGCGTAGAGCAACTTGTCACGCCGAATGCTGCGACCCACACCTGCGGCAATCTCATCGGGACTCAGCGTCGTAATATCATCCTCGCTCCCCAGACCAAGCGGGATGGAAGTTGTATCGCTCGCTTGGGCGAACATGTTTGTTCCGAACCAATGCCCGACATGCGGGGGCTTTTGCGCGTAAAGCTCTGGACTGACCGGCTTGTCTCCTTCTCCTGTGACAAGGACAATCCTTTTCCTCGTCCGGCGCAGTGCACGAAACAACCGCCATACCTCGTCGATTTTGCAGAAAACTGTTTCGCCGTTTTCAAAGGATCTATTTTCAATCGGTGTATCATCGCACCAAAAGGTGTGATCGCATACGCCCCGGTACTCATCCCCCGCAACCATCGTCATCTTGGCTTTGATTCCCGACGACACTCAAAGCCTCTTTTGCCCCGCATGGGATTTCTCGCACACCAAAAAGTCCTCCAAGTTTTTCCAGCGGCATCCCTCTTCGAGCAATTCGAAAAGAAACCTGACTCGCGTGCGTGACTCCTCTGCGGTACGAACCCAAAAGCTTGAGGCATCAATTCTATGGTGATAGGCCCCCCGAGGCAGAACCTCCAGAGAACCTCCTTCTGAAAGCCACAAGTAATTAGCTAACATGACGTCGGCAACGTCAGACGGCAAATCCTGCAAGGATTTCGTCCGGAGCAAATATCTGTCTCGATGCACCAAATAATTGCCGTCATTGATGATGTAGCACTGCCGCAACAACCCGCTCCGGGTAAGCTTGCAGCATTGGTCAAACGACAAGCTTCTTCCGGCGAGAGCTTTGAAGGAAAAATACGGAAAAGCGAATGGGCTACAATAAATGGTATCGGGATCCTTACGCTGGATCTTCGCGAGTTGCCGCAGGTATCCGCAGAACGCAGTGTTGTCAGAATCCAGCACGAGTACCCATTCGTTCCGGCAGGCTGCGACAGCGTCGATCTTGGTTCGTTGCGCGCCTTTGTTCGACTCCCTCCGTTCGATGCGGACTTTACCCCCCGGATCCAATGACCGAACATTTTCCACCAGCGCCGCGAACTCGGGTGATGACGAACCATCGTCGAAGAAGACGACTTCTCCCACCAGCGGGTTGTCCAGAAGATTGCAGAGCGGTCGATGGGCAGTGTAACCGCGGTTGTAATGCGCTATAGCTACCGATATAGCCTGTGGCGACGCTGCTGCTTTTGCGGTGCGGCGGCCTTGCCTGGCGACAAGGGTGCGCGAGCAAAATAGAGCGTCATGCCAACGAGACAATAGTGGCGCCCATTTTTTGGGAATGGTCATTACAAAGACGGTGAGTCCAGGTTCTTCGCGGAAAGTGTGATAAAGCTAACTGCCGATCAGGCGGGGAGTTCCTCGACAACGCGCGCAGCAAAGTTTGCGTAGTTTTTGCGAAACTGGTCCCGTGTATGCCGATCGCGGACATGCTCCCATGATTTTCTCGCCCGCTCGGCGACTTCCGAAGTGGACATGGACGCGATTCGCCGCGCCGCAGCCCAGAATCATGCTTGGGGTGATAAAGAGGATATGAGCAAGCCTTCGATTAAAAGTCCCTAATCTCTCAACCATCGACCCTCAATTTCCGTGTATTTCTTTTCGTTCATAGTCGGAAAGAATCAGTTTGAGGTTCAGCCACTCTATTTTACCGAACTGTTTAGGGGATTCCAGACGCGCAGAAAACCGAATTCATGAAAATGCTTCACGTTTACGGTAGCGAAGTGTTCCACCCCATGATGGATGAGGGTGAGCGCCAGCCGCGCGTCGATGATGTGCCGGAACCCGGCCCGTGTTGAGGACGCATAATCCCAGAGCCTGGCGGAAATAGCTGCGTCATAATCCACGCATCGCCAGGCGGGATTTTGTTTCAAGGCCCGACAGTATCCCGAGGCCTCCTTCGCGCTGTAGGGTTTTTTAAACACCGCAGGATTTCTCAGCTGCATGTAAAGCTCCACCAACACGAGTTCGCACAGAACAAAGGACTCATCATTTTTCGCTCCATGAAAAAACTCCCGTGCTGAAGGATGCTGGGACGAGTCTGGATCTGCTGCGTGGATGAACAGATTGGTGTCGGCTGTCAGCATGCTATTTTGCCCGGCTTCTTTGATCGATGGCCTCCGCCTCGGCGCAAATCCCGGAGGGATCTGCGAGATGCCCTCCACTCCGCCGGAGGATAGGCATCGTCCACTGATTCCTATTTTCTGTCAGCTCAGGACATGTCCGCACATAAGCCTCCATCCCGCGTCTCACCAGTTCCGCCAGTGACCAGTCGCGCTCAACCGCGATACGTTTCAGATGCCGGAACAACGGTTCAGGAAGTTGAATTTGAGTCCTTGTCATGACGACATTATAACACCACCATCAATG
>JBAXVK010000088.1:0-2490 GCA_037129175.1 Polynucleobacter sp.
CAGAACCCTTCCTCGATGTTGAACACGGTGTGGGTCGCTATATTGAGTGGCTAGAGGCGAATTCAGGATTCTTGGCTAATCCCCTTTAGGCTATAAAAGCATCTTTTTAGATGCTAATTCGCAGGGGTAACTAGGCATCTCTACTAAGCGCCCGTTTACTAGTTTTGAGCTACCATATTGCTTATAAAAACTAGGGGATTTCTATGCGCAAGCTGCTTAGTGTTATCGCATTCATGCTGTGCTGCAGCATGGCTCTCTTTTCTTCTCAATCATTCGCAGCGCCGAGCAAAGATGATGCTGATGTAGAAAATATTAAAGCACCACCGAGGGATGTAAAGGATATTTTGCAAATCCTCAGTCAAACTCGTCAGGATCAGGCTCTTATAGACAAAGCGAAAAAGACGCTTGCAAAATCTCCCCCATCAACAAGTGACACTAGTGCCCTTAATCACTACTACTATCAGCGCGCTGTTGCAGAAAATGCATTAGAAAACAGCAAAGAAGCTTTAGAAAATTTTAAAAAAGCTGCGATTGATTACCCTAGTTTTGACATAGCGATGCAACTAGATGAAAGAATGCAGTATGCCCAGCAAGAGCAAAAAAGAGGTAACTTAGTACTTGCCAAAAAGTTAGTAGAAGATACGAGGGCAATGATTCCCAATAATCTGGCTGGATGGAAGATAAGCTCTGGGCAAAATATGGTCGCTATCTGTTTGCAAATGGGAGATTTTGATTGTGCAAATAAAGCACTTGCTACCCTTGAAGCAGATTACTCTAATCTCATTAGCGTAGCTAGGAATCCGAATTTTATTTATAGGACGAACTGGCAGTTGGGCTATGAGCGGGCTCGTGGCAGAGTTTTTATGTCGGAAGGAAAATTTGTTGAGGCTGAGAGGAGTTTTAGAACTGCTCTAGGTTTAAATAAAACAATTCTTGAGAATGTCAAAGATAGCAATAAGGACGCATTGGATAATGAGGTCAGGGTGCTGCAGGATGTTTCTAGCATGCCAAGATATGCCTATGGTCAAAGGGCTGCTTTATATAACCAGCTGGCGAATGCTTTTCTGGGTCAGCGACGCTTGATGGATGCTGAATATTGGGCAAGAGAGTCAGTTGTACTAGCAATTAATCGTGAGGGTGTCAATTCTTCAGCTACCTGTTTTGCACTATTAACACTATCAAAAATTATTAGTGAGCAAGGGCGTCAAGCTGAGGCGGTCATGTTATCTCAAGCAGCTCTCAAGGTAGCTATGCAATCAACGGATTATTCCGCGTCTCCTTTGATTGCTACATCAAGGAAAGTTTTGGCTACATCTCTAGCTGCGGACGGTAAGTACGCCCAAGCAGATAAAGTCTTTAGCGAGATGATTGAAGGTCTTAAGGCCGACCCTGAGATTGCTTCGCGTTATCAAGCTGGTGATTTAGATTGGGCCATTGCTTTAATTAAAACGGGCAAGTCCTCTCAGGCCGTCACAATGACTGCAGATATGCTGTCTAAGGCCGGGGTTCGCATGGAAAAAGGCTCTCCCCGATTGGCAACGATCAGAGCATTTAATGCCTCTGCACTCCAAGTATCTGGGCAGGGATCTCAGGCACTAACAGAATTTAAGCAATCTATTCCGATATTGATTGACCAAGCACGCAATGATTCAGAAAATGGCTCTTCAACAATACGTCAAACGCAAAGAATGACATTTGTTTTAGAGGAGTATTTAGCCTCACTCGCTCAACAAGCGAAATCTGATCCCTCGGGTGCTACAGCTGCAGAAGCGTTTCAGATTGCTGACCTTGCCCGCGGAAGCGGTGTGCAGCGTGCCTTAACCTCAAGTGCTGCGCGTGCCAATATAGCGGATCCCCAACTCGCTTCACTTGCCCGTCGCGAGCAAGATTTACAGCAGCGTATCAATACCTTGACAGAGCTCTTAACTGGATTACTCTCTGCACCGCCTGCGCAACAAATCCCTGCTGCCCAAGCTAAGATTCGTACTGACATTACTGCTTTCAAATCTCAACGCGATGATCTTAAAAAAGAGATTGAGAAAAAGTATCCTGATTATGCTGAGTTGGTTGAACCTAAACCCGCTTCAGTAGAGCGCACTCAAAAAGCCCTGAAGCCTGATGAAGTAATGATCTCTTGGTATTTTGGTGATAACGTGGGTTATGTCTGGGCCATTACTAAAGATAAGCCTGCGCAATTTGCACAGCTCTCCATTGGTCGTACGCAAATGGCTAAAGAAGTGGCTCAGTTACGTAAAGCGCTCGATCCTGGGGTGGCTACGATTGATGAGATTCCTGCTTTTGATGTAGTGCTTGCCAATCAACTCTATCAACAGGTGCTTGCTCCGGTACAAAGTGCCTTTGCTGGTAAAAAAGTGATGCTCACTGTGCCCCATGCTGAGTTAGGCCAGCTGCCTTTATCACTATTAGTAACCAAACCAACAGCGCAGCCTGCCAAAGGTGGTGCAACCCCGTTTATTGGATATAAGACTG
>JBAXVK010000089.1:0-2415 GCA_037129175.1 Polynucleobacter sp.
CGTAGGACAGGCAAAAGAATATATGGCCGCCCAAGGAATTCCGGTTCGTATTTAGTCGGGACTTTTATGCGCTAATCGCCATGTGAGCGATAAAAGCGGAACGATTTTCACCTGCTGATTTAGCTTTTGCATCCAATCTTGCTAATACTCTTTTTGGTAAAGAGATGTTGACTCTTTCGATATCGTCTGAAAGCAAAGCTGGGTCAATCTCGGCAATTGCCCAGATATATCCTTTAAATTCTTTCTTCTTCTGTAGAGCTGTAATTGAGCTGGGCTTTGGCACATCTTCGCCGGCATCTAAGGCTGACTCAATCCAAAGCTCAATCGCTTCTTTGGTATTTTCAATGGCCTCATCAATTCCGCTATCAGCGGCAGAGAAGCAGCCTGGCAAATCAGGAACGATTACGCCCCACACCGTTTTATCTCCACCCGGTTCTATAGCAATTGGATATTTCATGATGATTCCTCTATTTCATTCCTGCTTGTTT
The DNA here is from genome assembly GCA_037129175.1 of Polynucleobacter sp. Taxonomy (GTDB): domain Bacteria; phylum Pseudomonadota; class Gammaproteobacteria; order Burkholderiales; family Burkholderiaceae; genus Polynucleobacter. The sequence goes on from JBAXVK010000089.1 coordinate 489, forward strand.
TATTAGCTTTTGAACTAACCCAATTCCTAAATCCTTTTTGGGGTGAGGAAAAGTAATATGCCGAGTTTTATGGGGGTGATTAAAAACATGATGAGAACCTTTTGAGCCCCACAATACCCAACCATCTTTTTCTAAGGCCTTAATTAGTTCTTTGCTATTCATCCGCAAATGATAGATTACATACACATCATACACACAAATATGCTGAGTGTCCATGAGGCGGGGCGGGTCATTGCTGTGGGCACTGGTAACTGCTTATTCGGTTTGGCCTCAACAATTCTGTCAAAATTGAGGAAATGTCAGATACAGATAAAAATCCTCAAGACCAAACCCTATTAGATGCTGTGGCATGGAATGAGCAAGGCCTAGTGCCTGTCATTGCGCAGGAAGTAGGTAGTGGTGATGTATTGATGATGGCCTGGATGAATCGTGATGCACTTTTAGAAACCTTACGTTTAGGCGAGGCGGTTTACTGGACACGCTCTCGTCAAAAACTTTGGCACAAAGGTGAAGAGTCTGGCCACACTCAAAAAGTAAAAGAAATTCGCTTAGACTGCGATGGAGATACGATCTTGTTAATAGTTGAACAAAAAGATGGAATCGCCTGTCACACTGGTGAGCACAGCTGTTTCTTTCGTAAATGGGATTCTGTAAGCTTAAATTGGCAATTAATCAGAAAAACCTAAGTTAAGTGCCAGATATTCTGATTTATTTAATTAGAATCAAGGGCTAATATGGTATATATTATGATATATACCAAGGAGCTAAGATGATGAGTCAAATAGCAAAAGTCTTTATGAATGGGCGAAGTCAGGCAATACGGTTACCTGCGGCGTTTCGTTTTGAAGAAAAAGAGGTATTCATCCGACGCGATGCAAATACTGGGGACTTAATTTTGTCTAGAAAGCCTGAAAACTGGGATGGATTTTTCTTTGCGCTAAACGATACTGATATTCCATCGGATTTTTTAAACCCCGAAGACCGAAATCAAGGCTCTCAAAATCGAGACCCTTTTGATGGGGTTAATGAGTAATGAGATATATGCTCGATACCAATACTGTCAGCAGTCTCATCAAGCAGAACCCATTAGTAAGCAAAAAAATAGCTTGCCTGCCGATGGATAGACTATGCTTATCGGTAATTTCCGAAGGAGAAATTCTATATGGCCTAGCTAAAAAGCCAGACGCTAAGAAGCTTCATCGAGTAGTACAAGAATTTTTAAGACGAGTTGATGTCTTGGATTGGAATAGTGATGTGGCTGAGCATTATGGTTTTTTAAGGGCTGAATTAGAGGCTACTGGCACTCTACTTGGACCTCTTGATATGCAAATTGCAGCACACGCATCCCAGGTTGGTGCAGTTCTTGTAAGCAATGACCAAGCCTTTAAAAGAGTTCGTAAATTAAAAGTAGAGGACTGGACGGTATAGTCCCAACAAAGCGTATTCATGAATAACACTAAAAATTTAGATTCCGCATTTGCTCATTTAGCCGATGTCGTGGATCAACGTCGTGATGCGTTTAAGGCGGGTCAAGCCGATCCTAAGACTTCGTACACCGCTCTACTCTTTTCAAAGGGTGATGATGGAATTCTAAAGAAGATAGGTGAAGAGGCAACTGAAGCAGTCATGGCTGCTAAAGATTCGCGGAATTCAAACTTGGACCCAGAGCAGCAAAAGCTGCTAGTTGCTGAAATGGCAGATCTTTGGTTTCACTGCCTGATTGCCCTATCCCAATTTAAGTTACGCCCAGAAGATGTGATTGCAGAATTAGATCGCCGTTTAGGGATATCTGGCATTGAAGAGAAAGCTGCTAGAAAAGCATCTGGTAAAGAATAAATTCGGAATAAATCATGTCACACGATCCAAACTGCTTGTTTTGCAAGATCTCACAGGGTTTAATCCCATCCCAGAAGGTCTACGAGGATGA
>JBAXVK010000009.1:0-80556 GCA_037129175.1 Polynucleobacter sp.
CAACAGGGTATGGATACGACAACGCCAAGCGGTCGAATGATCTTCTCTGTATTTGGGGCAATAGGGGAGTTTGAAAGGAATCTGATACGTGAAAGAGTTATTGCAGGGCAACAAAGGGCAAAAGCCTCAGGGGTTCATATAGGGCGCCCAACCAAAATGAATGATGGTATGAGATCGGCAATTCAGGTAATGCACCAGAATGGGATGAGTGTTCGGCAGATTGCCAAATCATGCAAAGTAGGCATTGGGACTGTTTATTCAGTGATTTGATAGCTAAATGTCGAAATTACCTCGGTAGGATTTTTGGCACTGACCTGTCCTGGGATTTTCAGACCAAAAGCTTTTAGAGATAATGGCTCCTTCAACCTAAGGAGCAGGTATGAAGAGAGTACGGTTTTCAGACGAACAGATTGTTCGGATATTACAAGAGGCAGATCGTTCGCCAATAGCAGAAGTTGCTAAGCGTCATGGGGTCAGCGAACCCTCCATTTACAGCTGGCGTAAGAAGTTTGGCGATCTAGGTACGGATGACGTCAAACGCTTAAAGCAGTTAGAGCAAGAGAACGGTCGTCTAAAGAAGATCTTGGCAGAGCGCGATCTCGAGATTGAAGTGATGAAGGAGATTGCCGTAAAAAAGTGGTGAGCGTGCAGGAGCGATTGGAGCAGGCCCACTATGCAGTTGGGCGAGGCATTTCCCAAAGACGAGCTTGTACGCTGCTAAGTGTTGCTAGATCTGGCCTAGATTACCAGTGCAAGATGGCTGTTAAAGATCAGCCTATCGTGGTTGCCATGCGCCAGTATTCCGAGCAATATCCTCGCTATGGCGCCAGACGGATTCGGATCTTTTTAAGACGAGATGGTCTTGCTCTAGGTCGCGATCGGACGGCACGCATCTGGGCTGGAGCTGGTCTGCAGGTACCCGCCAAAAGGACACGCAAGCGCTATCGCAGTCAAAATCGACAACCGCATATAGCAACTGGACCTAATGAGGTTTGGGCATACGATTTTGTCTTTGACGCTTGTGCCAACGGACAAAAGCTCAAATGCTTAACCTTAATTGACGAGTTCACCAAAGAGAGTCTGCGCATTGATGTGGCTGGCTCAATTAAAGGCAAGCGAGTGGTACAGGTTTTGGAAGAAGTGATTGCGCAGCGTGGTTACCCCAAAGTTCTTCGCAGTGACAACGGTCCAGAGTTTGTGAGCACCATCTTGTTGGAATGGGCGGTAGAGCGAGGTTTGCACAACTTACATATCGAGCCAGGTAAACCTTGGCAAAACGGTACTAATGAGAGTTTTAATGGCAAGTTCAGGGATGAGTGCTTAGCCATGAACTGGTTTTACAGTAGAGCCCATGCCAAAGTGATTATTGAAACATGGCGTAGGCACTACAATTTAATCAGACCACACTCAAGTTTGGATTATCAAACCCCAACAGAGTTTGTCGCTGGATGGCAAAAGGAATTAATAACGGGAGCCAGAGTTTCTAGATGAAATTGGTCCGATAAAACCAGACAGGTCATGCTTGGAGGGGTTCCGGCTGGTATAAAACCTAGATTAATTGTGGGAATTGAAGGTAGATCATTAGTTTACTTTATACCTATATGGGTATAATATAAGCATGTTAAATCCTTTAAAACCATTGTATTGGGTGGGCTCTTCTAAGAAAGACTTAATGTCTTTATCAGGGCTGGTTAGAGATGTTTTTGGGTATGCCTTGCATTTATCTCAGGATGGCAAAAAACATGCTCAAGCCAAGCCCTTAAAAGGGTTTGGGGGCGCAGGAGTTTTAGAGGTGGTTGAAGACCATCTTGGCAATACTTACAGAGCGGTCTATACAGTGAAGTTGGCAGATAGGGTGTATGTGCTGCATTGCTTTCAAAAGAAATCAACCAGCGGCATTCAAACCCCAAAACCAGATATGGATTTAATTCATGAACGTTTAAAACTCGCTCAAGCACATGCAAAAGGAAATACAAAATGAACAAAATTGAAATCAGCAGTGGCAATGTCTATGCTGATCTAGGTGATAACCAAGCGGAAGAAATGCTAGTCAAGGCCCGCTTGGCTTTCAAGATTGGTGAAATCATCAAGCAGCGCCATTTAACTCAAGTAGCGGCCGCTGATCTTTTGGGACTTTCCCAACCCAAGCTTTCTGGCTTACTGCGTGGTCAATTTAGAGGTGTGAGCGAAACCAAAATGCTTGAATGTCTCAACCGATTGGGTAGAGACGTGCAAATTGTGATTCGTAAGCGATCCCGTTCTCAAGCGGATGGACATACTAGTGTGGTATTTGCCTAAGTAGCGCTGAGTTAGTAGTTCGCATTGCACTCATTAAGGCGGCAGTTACTACTATCGCCACAAACCCCAGCTCATTGGCTGGGGTTTTTCTTTATCTCTTCAGTTCTTGAGCTATTACTGACTCTTTTTCTTCAGAGTCATCTTCTCACTATCACTATCCATGGCGGTCTTATATCCCGGTGGATATTTACTCCAAGCATAACCCTTAACCGCATGCTCATAGCCGTACTGAAACAGGGCGTTCATATACTTGGTATCAAACTCTTCCTTATGAGGCTCATTAAAGTCTGATCCAATGTAGGCAAGGTTAAAGCCAACTTGATCCATCTTGGTCATGGCATAGATGCGATACAGATCCCCGATACCTTGCGTCTGAATCAATTGTGCGATGGCTCGCCCCGCAACACTAATGGTGCGGCGCTCAGTTTCACTCCAGCGAGGGTCTAAACGTGAATTACGAATGATGTATGCCTGACGATTAAGGCGACGCTTAAGGCCTAAGTCATTCGCCTTTTGTGCTGCTGCCGATGGATATAAAAATACTTGGGTGCTCGCACCACCATCTACATGCATTTCTTGGAAGGCTTGACCATCTACTAAGAAATCAAACATTACTGGTGAGAACGCTCCAGGAATAGATGCGGAGGCGAGCATGATGCGACGAAAGAGTTCAAGTGCTTCGGGCGTGCCGATGGTAGCAATTTTGCCCATATTCCAGGCTACTGGTATACCAGCATCGATATTAGTAGTACCAATCAATAGCCAACGACCATTGGCGTTGTATTCAAAAGCAATTTTCTTGAGGAAATTGGCATCAACATATTTTGAGATTAATTGATAGAGCGGGGTGGAGTCGGCCAAGCCATCGCTAAAGATTCCAGACAGAATGCCACGCTCGATATAAACATCTTTCGGATTGATATTGGTATAGACCTCTTGTAGCACTGGATCATATTCTTTGCCCAGATAAGCGAACGGGGCAATTAAAGCGCCGGTGCTGATACCAGTCACTAAATTAAAAGCAGGTCTAGATCCTTGTTTAGACCAGCCTACTAAAAGCCCGGCACCGAAGGCGCCATCATCACCGCCACCAGAAAGGGCCAAGAAGTTAGCATCTCCAGCAAAAGCCTTTTTGCCACGAGCAGCTTCAATTTGAATCAGATCGGCTACTAGTGCATCTACGCTGGCCTGAGTGGAGATGAGATAGCGCACACTGGGTAAGCCGGCGATTTGCGCTTTACTGAGTGATTGGGCTGGCACGGCAGATTTACGCTCTAAAGCAGAGCATCCCAAAAGGCTGAGAGACACTACTACGCAGGCTGTAAGTGACGATAAACGCATAGATACCCTGAATGAATGAATTCTTTTAATTGTAATAGCTGCCTATTTCAGAGGTGTTACACAGCTTAGGGAGCAAATGCGCCACCAGCCTCGAGGGCCTTGAGTTCATCTCCTGAAATTCCCAGTTCAGCTAATACTTCACTCGTATGTTCACCCAACAGTGGAGGATGCTTGCGCACTTGCTGTGGTGTGCCCATTAGCTTGACTGCAAAACCAATATTAGGAACCCTACCTTCCACAGGATGATCAATGTCCATCCGCATTTTGCGATGACGACCATGATCACTATCAAATGCTTCTGGATAGGTATTAATTGGACCTGCCGGAATGCCAGCAGCCAGGAGATCATCTACCCATTCATGACTCGCTCTAGTGACGAAAGTCTTTTCTAATTCGGTGGCAAGTTCTAAGCGATTTGCTAGGCGCAGGGGATTGGTTTTAAAGCGCGCATCTTCACATAATTCAGGGCGAGCAATTTTGTCACAGAGTAATTTCCACAACTTTTGATTCGTAGCGCCCATCACGAAGTAGCCATCAGAAGCTTGCATCGCTTGATAGGGTGCACTCATATGGTTGGCAGTACCTAGCTTGTAGGGCTCAACCCCAGTACCCCAATATTGCGCACTATCCCAGATAGAAAATGCTAAAGCGGAGTCAAATAAAGAGGCGTCAATAAATTGACCTTCACCACTTTTGGTTTTACCAATGTAAGCCGATAAAATGCCGTAAATAGCAAAGAGCGCGCAACCAATATCGGCTACTGGAACACCGGCTTTGACTGGTGGACCATCAGGATAGCCAGTCACACTCATCACACCTGACATGGCTTGCGCCATCAAATCAAAACCAGGACGATCTGCCCAGGGCCCCGTTTGTCCAAAACCAGAGATGCTGGCATAAACCAAACCAGGATTGATGGGCTGAAGAGAAGGGTAGTCAATTCCCAATTTTTTCATCACACCAGGACGATAGTTTTCTACCAAAATATCTGCTGTCTTCACTAATTCAAAAAAGACTTTTTTGCCCGCCTCTGTTTTGAGATTGAGAGTGAGGCTACGCTTATTGCGGTTCATGTTCAAAAAGCCCATGCTGTCTGAACCCTTCATCTTGAATCCCATCGCTCCTCGGGTTTGATCGCCGGTACCCGGAGGCTCTATTTTGATGACATCAGCGCCTAAGTCAGCTAGGAGCATGCAGCAGTAGGGGCCAGCCATCACTTGGCTAACGTCTAATACTCTTACCCCAGCGAGAGGCAAAGGTCTGAGCGACCCCTTTAAATCATGGTGGATAGGTGTTTTACTCATTGTTTGCTTGTTTTTATATGATTAGAATGATTGTCTAATAGTATCAAAGACAACTAAAACAAGATTTGGAGACTGTATGTTGGTTCAATTACCAAAATGGGTGCTACGTAGTTTGATTGCTACAGCACTGAGTTGTGCATCATTTTTCGCGTTCGCTCAGCAAGCCTTTCCAACAAAGCCAATTCGTCTGATCGTAGGCTTTGCTCCCGGTGGCGGCACGGATATTGTGGCTCGTGCCATCGCGCCGAAGATGAGCGAAATCTTAGGTCAGAGCGTGATTGTTGAAAATAAGTCTGGAGCTGCGGGTACGATTGCTGCGGATCAGATCGCTAAATCCAATCCAGATGGCTATACCTTACTTGTTGGCCACTCTAATTCCAATGCTATTGCACCCTTCGTTCTAACCAATGTTCCATACAATCCCGCAACCGATTTCACCCCCATTACGTATTTAGGTTATGTGCCAAACGTATTAGTCGTAAAAGCATCATTGCCGGTGAACACAGTTGCGCAATTAATTTCTCTTGCTAAGGCGAATCCAGGACAGATGACCTATGGCTCATCAGGGATTGGTAGTACACAACACTTAGCAGGCGCCTTGTTTGCCAAGATTGCAGGTATTGAGTTAAATCACGTTCCATATAAAGGTAGTGGCCAAGCCATTATTGATTTGCTGGGTGGTCAGATTACGATGAACTTTGATACCTTGCCACCAAACTTGCAGCAGATCAAAGAGGGCAGCTTAAAAGCGCTAGCGATTTCTACTCCAAAACGTTTGTCGATTCTGCCAAACGTACCTACCTTCAATGAGGTCGGCATTACTGGATTTGATGTGACGAACTGGTATTCCATCATGGGGCCTAAAGGCATGGATCCAGCGGTAGTAAACAAGATCGATCAGGCAGTAAAAGCAGCGATGGCAGATCCACAAATCAAGAAGACATTGGATTCACAGGGCTTACAGCCTGAAGGGCCTGCAACACCTGCCGCATTTAGTCTGTTCTTGACTGGTGAGCTTGCTAAATACCAGCGCTTGGTAAAGAGCTTAAATATTAAAGCGGAATAAGATTTCTTTATGACGCAAGCAGATCAAGGCGTTAAGGTTGCGCAAGTAAACTTTGAAGTGCGCGGTAAGATTGCATACATTACTTTTGATCACGTGGCTGCACTCAATGCCATGACAGTCGCCATGTATGAAAGTCTTCAATCGATTTGTCAGGACATTGCCAAGAATCCTAACATTCGGGTAGCCATCTTTCGGGGTGCTGGTGGAAAGTCTTTTGTCTCTGGTAGTGATATTGCGCAATTTACGAGTTTTAAAGATGGAGAAGATGGCGTTCGCTATGAAGCAGCCATTCATGATTATTTAAATCCCTTGGCAACATTGTCAATACCAACGATCGCTGTGATTGATGGTATGGCAGTGGGCGGTGGTCTTGCCATTGCTACTTGCTGCGACTTTAGGATCTCCACACCTGATGCTAAGTTTGGTGTGCCCATTGCTAGAACTCTGGGTAACTGCCTCTATCCCGGCAATATTGCCTGGTTAGTTGCTCACATGGGGATGAATATCGTTCGGCGCATGCTCCTCTTGGCGGAAATGATTCCAGCAAGCGAACTTAAAAGCCAAGCTTATTTATTAGCTACTTACGATCCCGATCAACTGGGTAAAGAAGCAGATGCTTTAGCGGAGCGCTTATCTAAATTGGCTCCCATTACTCAAAAAGCTAGCAAACTCATCATGGCCAGAATTATTGCCAATCAACTACCAGATTGCGAAGATCTCATTCGTGAGACATATGGCAGTAACGATTTTAAAAACGGCGTCGCTTCCTTCTTAAAAGGTGAGCCGCCCGTTTGGACTGGTAAGTAAACTAACCTTAGTCCAAAAACATTTCTTGAAGATTGTTCAAGTAGCGTAGACCCAAACTCGTTGCTTTGAGCTTACTTGGGTTCTCATCTAGCAAACCTTTTTTACTCGCTGCATCTAGGCCTTTACTAATGACGTTCAAAGGCAAGCCAGTGCGCTCACTGAAGGTATTAGTATCAACGCCATCCGTCAGTCTTAAGGTATTGAGCATAAATTCAAAGGGAAGATCTTTGACAGAGATTTCTCGTGACTCAATTAAGGCATTGCCTTTGGTCTCCATTGCCTGCATATAAGTTTCAGGATGCCGCTCTCGTACTTGACGAGTAATTTTTGCTGGATAAGAAATCTTACCGTGGGCGCCAGCGCCAATACCAATGTAATCACCAAAGCGCCAGTAGTTCAGATTGTGTTTACATTCCTGATCTTTCTTGGCATAAGCAGAAACTTCATAACGCTGATAGCCTGCCCCAGTGAGTAGTGCTAAGTTTTGTTCGAAGATCGCATCGATCTCATCATCACTTGGTAACTTGGGAGGAAAATTCGCAAAATAAGTATTGGGCTCAAGCGTGAGGTTGTAAAGCGAGAGGTGAGGCGTCTGAAAAGAGAGTGCCGTTTCGATATCTGACCTTGCAGCTTCAAGGCTTTGATTGGGTAAGCCATACATCAGGTCTAAATTAACAGACTTAAAGTTAGCCAGTGCAATCTCTACTGCACATTTTGCTTCTACACCATTATGAATGCGCCCCAGCGCCTTGAGCTGTTCATCTTGAAAGCTCTGGATGCCTAAAGACACCCGATTGATGCCAGCTTTAGCAAAGCCAGCCAATTTCTCTGCCTCCACTGAGCCAGGATTGGCCTCCATGGTGATCTCTGCATCTGGCTCTAAATTGATGCGGGCGCGAACCGCGCACAGTAACTGATCCATGCCAGCAGCCGATAACAAGCTTGGCGTACCACCACCAATAAAAATACTGTGAACGTGGCGCCCCCAAATATTCGGTAGCTCAGTTTCAAGATCGGCAATTAGGGCATTGATATAGCGCTGCTCATCAAAACCACCTGCAAGATTTGCGGCATCTTTAATTTGATGCGAATTAAAGTCGCAGTAGGGACACTTCTTTTCACACCACGGAAAATGAATATACAAAGCCAGAGGCGGCAGGGCTGTTAGCGCAATGGGATTGATCACAGCGATTAAGTGCGCAACTGTAATTGACTAATCAGTTCACGTAAGGCTTGACCACGGTGACTGATTAAATTCTTTTGCACAGGATCAAGTTCTGCAACGGTTTTATTAAGCTCAGGCAAGAAAAAATAAGGGTCATAACCAAAGCCATTGTTGCCTGTCGCTTCATCCACGATCAAGCCATGCCAGCTGGTTTCCACAATGAGAGGGCTAGGATCATCAGCACTATTGACCAGGACTAAGGCGCAAACATAATGTGCGCTGCGATCAGATTGATTACTTAATTCAGAAATGAGCTTTTGATTATTAGCAGCATCATTTGCTTGCTCGCCAGCATAGCGAGCAGAGTGAACACCAGGTCTGTTATGGAGTGCGTGGGCACAAATGCCAGAATCATCGGCTAAAGCAGGTAAACCACTAGCGCTACTGGCATGACGTGCTTTAGCAAGGGCATTCTCAATAAAGCTGTTATATGGTTCTTCGGCAGGCGTAATGCCGAGCACTCCTTGCGGTATGACCTCAAAGTGAAAGGGCGCCAAGAGTGCCTGAAATTCTTTCAGCTTGCCAGCATTATTAGAAGCGAGAACGAGCTTTTGCATTAACTATTCAACTCAGGAAGTAGAGCTAATCAAACGGATTACTTCAATGCTTCTATTTGTAAGTGAGAGAGCTCTCGAATACCTTGCTCCGCCAGATCTAACAGGGCATTGAGCTCGGGTCTAGAGAATGCTGGACCTTCTGCAGTGCCTTGCACTTCAATCATGCCGCCCTTACCAGTCATGACGACATTCATGTCAGTGTCACAAGAGGAGTCTTCTGGGTAATCTAAATCGAGAACAGGAGTGCCTTGATAGATTCCAACGGAGATAGCAGCTACGCTATCAATGATGGGGTCTTGAGTCAGAACACCACTTTGAAGTAAGTGATTCACTGCATCACGCGCAGCAACATAAGCGCCAGTAATTGCAGCAGTACGTGTGCCACCATCAGCTTGCAAGACATCGCAATCTAAGTGAATGGTGCGCTCACCCAAAATTTCAAGATTGAAAATACTACGCATAGCGCGACCAATGAGGCGCTGAATTTCTTGAGTACGCCCGGATTGTTTTCCGCGAGCTGCTTCTCGATCACTGCGGGTATGAGTAGAGCGGGGGAGCATGCCGTATTCAGCGGTCACCCAACCTTCACCTGAACCTCTTTTATGTGGTGGTACCTTATCTAGAATGCTGGCAGTGCACAGTACCTTGGTGTCCCCAAAAGCAATCAGTACAGAGCCTTCAGCATGTTTAGTAAATGCCCTAGTAATTGTGACGGGGCGCAGGTCTTTTGGCTTACGCCCACTTGGACGGGTGATATTGGCGGGGTTCGGGGTACTCATGAGCTTTTGGTCCTAAGGTTGATCTGCAATTAGTCTATGCGTCTATAAAGAATCTACAATGTCCCTATGATATCGAGCATGACTGGTTATGGCAGCGCTTCTCGCCAAGTCTCCCTGGGAGCTGGCGTAGTTGCTGATCTGCAGGTGGAATGTCGGGCTGTGAATAGCCGCTTTCTGGATTTAGGATTTCGTCTTCCAGACGAATGCCGCGGGGCCGAGCCTGCCTTGCGGGAGCTGGTGACCCAGAGTCTTTCCCGAGGAAAAGTCGAATTTAGGGCGGCTTGGCGCATTAATAACAGTGGTGGGGCTGCCAAAGCCAATCCTCAGGCCCTGGGTGCCTTAAATCAAGATCGCTTAGAGGCATTGAAGGTTCTGCAAGCTCAAGCCCAAGAAATTTTCACAGATGCACGAGAGTTAAGCATTTCCGATGTCCTGCGGTGGCCAGGAGTTGTTGCTGAGCCGCGTGGTGAGGAAGAAGGTTGGATTGCAGCTACCGTCGAAGCTGGCAAAGCAGCATTGGCTGTTTTAAGCGAAAGCCGGAATGCAGAAGGCAAAGCCTTAGTTAGTGTTCTTACTAGCATCACTGGCAAGATGCGTGCCATCGTCAAGACGATTGAGCCTAAGGTTCCAGAATATGTGGCGCAGTATCAAAAAAAACTGACGGAACGTTTATCAGAGGCTTTAGCTGCTCAGGAACATGGAAAAAATGTCAGCGGGTCTGGCACTGAACTCATGGAACGCATTCGTCAAGAGGTTGTGCTCTATGCAGTGCGTATTGATATCGCAGAAGAGTTTGCTCGTTTGAAGACGCATCTTCAAGCTGTTGACACTGCACTAGCTGGCAAAGGCCCTGTTGGTAAACGTTTAGACTTTTTGATGCAAGAGCTAAACCGTGAAGCGAATACCCTCAGCTCAAAGTCGGTTTCTGAAGAATGCACCCAGGCAGCCCTAGAGCTCAAGCTCTTGATAGAGCAAATGCGCGAACAAGTACAAAACTTAGAGTAATCCGTACAATTGAATCATGACTAAGGCAAACCAAACCCCACCATATCAAGGCAGCATGTTGATGATTGTTGCGCCATCCGGTGCCGGCAAATCTTCTTTGGTCGATGCGCTACTCAAAGCGGATCCGGGTTTGAAATTATCTCTATCAACTACGACACGAGCACCTCGGTCTGGTGAGGTAGATGGTAAAAATTATCGCTTTGTATCCAAAGAAGAATTTACTCGTGAAAAAGATCAGGGTCACTTTTTAGAATGGGCAGAAGTGCATGGCCATTTTTATGGCACATCGAAACCTTGGATCGAATCACAAATGCAAGCGGGTAGTGATGTAGTACTTGAGATCGATTGGCAAGGCGCGCAGCAAATTCGGAAATTGATTCCAGCAGCACAGTGGATCTTTATTTTTCCGCCTTCAATTGAAGCTTTAGAGGAGCGTCTGCGTAAGCGCGGGCAGGACGATGAAGCCACTATTGCCAGACGATTGGCTGCTGCACATGTCGAACTACTGCATGCCCATGAGGCTGACTATATTGTGGTGAATGACTCTTTTGATCAGGCCCTGGTTGATCTGAAGCAGATTTTGGCCTCCAGCCGCCTGCGTTCTGGGCCTGCTATGGCCAGAAATCCAGCCCTTTTAAGGCGCCTTGGGGTCTAATCAGTTATTCTATAGGTATTGAAGCTAAATTTAAGTGAGTTCAGCATGGCCCGTATCACTGTAGAAGATTGTCTTAAAACTATCCCAAATCGTTTTGAACTGGTTTTGGCTGCGACTTATCGCGCTCGCCAATTGGTTCAAGGTCACTCCCCACGTGTTGAGTCCAAAGATAAAGCCACAGTAGTTGCATTGCGTGAAGTTGCTGCTGGTGTGACCGACCGTGACATGTTGACCAAAGTACCTTTGTAATTTAGGAGTTCCGTTGTGGAGCTCCCTTTAGGTGCAGCCAAAACAGCAGAATTAGCTGGAGAAGTCTCGCCTAACGAGTCCTCGCTAGGGGCTATCCAAGCTGAGTTGTTGAATACGGCTTCAGATACGCCCAAACAAATCAATCAAGACCCTAGTAAAAAATCTATTCTGGCGACATTGCTAGCGCAATCGAGCCGGCATTTATTCGGGCCAACTTCTGCGCCTGCTAAGCCTTTAAAACACCAAGTTGTTTCCATCGAGAACTTGCTCTCGAAACTGACTTACTTAAAGCCGGATGAAGTTACACAAGTTAAAAAAGCGTTTCACTTTGCTGATGCTGCTCACTTAGGTCAATACCGCCATAGCGGTGAGCCTTATATTACCCATCCTGTTTCTGTAGCAGAGCTCTGCGCTACCTGGCGATTAGACGCGCCGTCAATCATGGCTGCCTTATTGCATGATGTGATTGAAGACACTGGCTCTACCAATGCGGATTTGGTTCAAAAGTTTGGTACCAAGGTTGCTGAGTTAGTAGAAGGTCTGACTAAGCTTGATAAATTAGAGTTCCAGAGTAATGCAGAAGCACAAGCAGAGAGCTTTCGTAAAATGTTTATGGCAATGGCGCGCGATGTCCGCGTCATCTTAGTTAAGCTAGCCGATCGTACGCACAATATGCGGACCTTAGATGCGGTTCCCATGGAAAAGCGCCGTAGGGTTGCCGCAGAAACTATTGAGATCTATGCGCCGATTGCTCACCGCCTAGGCTTAAATATTATTTATCGTGATTTGCAGGATTTAAGCTTCCGTTATTCCATGCCAATGCGCTTTCGGGTGATTGAGAGCGCAGTAAAAAAGGCACGTGGTAATCGTAAGGAAATCATTGAAAAGATTTTGCAGAGCTCACGCACGGCATTTTTAAAAGCCAATCTCGAAGTAGATTTACGTGGTCGTGAGAAAACGCTCTATAGCATCTACAACAAGATGCGCATCAAGCATGTGAGTTTTTCTCAAGTCTTAGATGTTTATGCCTTCCGTGTAACAGTGGGTAGTATCGATGAGTGCTATCGCGCACTCGGCATCTTGCATTCTCTTTACAAGCCTATGCCTGGTAAGTTCAAGGATTACATCGCCATTCCAAAGTTAAATGGCTATCAATCACTGCATACCACGCTCTTGGGTCCATCAGGGGTGCCAGTAGAGTTTCAGATTCGTACGGCCGATATGCATGCAGTAGCTGAGGCTGGAGTTGCTGCTCATTGGGCCTACAAAGATGGCTCACCAGATATGAGTGAAGTGCAAAACCGTGCTCACCAGTGGTTACAATCGCTGATTGATATTCAGGATAGTAGCGGTGACTCGCAAGAGTTCTTAGAACACGTCAAGATTGATCTGTTCCCTGATGCAGTTTATGTATTCACTCCTAAGGGACAAATTAGGGCGTTACCGAGAGGCGCTACTGCACTCGACTTTGCATACTCGATTCACAGCGATGTTGGAAATACTTGCGTTGCCGTAAAGATTAATGGTGTGCAACTGCCACTGCGAAGCGAACTGAAGAATGGTGACATTATTGAGGTAATCACTTCAGCTAGTTCACAACCAAACCCTGGTTGGTTAGTCTTTGTGCGTACAGGTAAAGCCCGTGCATCGATACGTCATTCCTTAAAAACTAAACACTATTCAGAATCGTTGCAGCTAGGTGAACGTCTCTTGGCTAATAGTCTGCGTCAGCAGGGTGTTGATGCTGCCTTGTTGACTCCAGAGATCTGGGAAAAACTGTTGCACTGGACGGGTGATAAAACCCGCGAAGAGGCCTGTGTCAATATTGCTTTAGGACGCAGATCACCGCAAGAGTTAGCGATTCGTCTCAAGATCTTGATTGATGATGAAGGTGGTAGTGAGCAAATGCGTTTAGGCGCAGCCGATTGGATAGCGGCTACTTCAGAAGCGCACCACCATCAGCGCCAGGCCATTTTGGTTGATGGACGTGAAGGGAATTCCATTAGCTTTCAGACTTGTTGCCATCCGATTCCAGGTGATAACATCATTGGCTATCTTGGTAAAGGCGAAGGTTTGCAAGTTCATGCCAACGACTGTCCAGTCGCACTACGCATGTTGTCAAAAGATGGCGATAAGTGGGTAGAGGTAGAGTGGGGCAAGGAAGTGCATCGCGAGTTCGAAGTAGATTTAGCGATTGATACGCATCAAGGCAAGGGTGTACTTGCGCGGGTCGCTAGTAGTGTGACCTCTGCTGATTCAAACATCATGAATGTATCCATGGAAGATCGCTATAAAGAAGACTCAGTTACTATCCGTTTCACCATCCAGGTATATGACCGTCTGCATTTATCTAAAGTAATGCGTAGCTTGCGTGCGAATCACGATGTCATGCGGGTCACTCGCACTCGAGCAGTCTAAGTTTTGCAAGCTGCCTAGAGATACTGGACGTCTCGTATTTCAATCTCACAAGGTCCTGTGGGCGTTTGGATCACAACACTATCACCCAACTTTGCTTTGATTAATGCCTTGGCAATCGGCGATACCCAGCTCACATGCGCTTTCTCCAGATCAACCTCATCAACCCCAACAATGGTGATCACAGTTTCTTTTCCAGCCTCCAATCCTTTTAATGGTGAGTAGGTCACAGTGGCCCCGAAGAAGACTTGGTCTGCGTCAGCATCTCCATTTTTTCTGGCTACGTTATCGACAACGACAGCAAATTCCAGGCGTTGATTCAGAAACCGAATGCGACGGTCAATCTCCCGCAGCCGTTTTTTACCGTAGATATAGTCCCCGTTTTCGGAGCGATCGCCATTCGAGGCTGCCCAGTGAACGACCCGGACAACTTCAGGCCGATCGACGTTCAAGAGCTTTAGAAGCTCGGCTTTGATGCGTTCGTGGCCAGGGGGTGTAATGTAGTTTTTCTCTTCCATGGCATAATTATGGCTGTTGCGGCTGTAGCTCAGTTGGATAGAGTACTTGGCTACGAACCAAGGGGTCGTGGGTTCAATTCCTGCCAGCCGCACCATCTTATTGAGGGCCTAGTTGAAAAACTGGGCCCTTTTCACTTTCTCCAGCCCTTCATCAAGATCCCTTATAGTTGGGATAAGATCATTCAAACCCTGACAGATAGCCTTCTAGACCCCCATTTTTTGATAATGCCCATTGATATTAATAGTCCTAGCGTTGATGCTTCCATTGCGAAGTGGGTCTTGGTCGACCCTCAAACAGCAAAGGTGGTAATTACTGGCAAAGTAGATGTCTATTCGCTGACAAATGTCTGGACTCAAATACGAGCACAACAAAATAGTTGGCTTCAGAGTTCGGGTAATCATTCCTTAATTTTTGATGCGACGAACATCTCATCACTAGATGGTTCTGGGATTGCTTTTTTAATCGATATTGAGGAAGCACAACAAAAAGCAGGCGGTCAATTTTCCCTGGTGGGATTAGATCCCCGCTACGAACCTCTGTTAAAAGAATTTGATCCCATTAGTAATTTATTCCCAGTACTAGCAGTAAAAGCTAAGAGAGGTTTTATTGTAAGCACTGGCATGGCAACACAAAATCTCTTAGATGATGCCAAGGGCCTGATTACGTTTACTGGACATTTAGCAGCTGATCTTTTCTGGTCATTGCGTCATCCAAACCAGGTGCGCTGGGGTGATTTTGTGAATACCGCCGTCCAAGCTGGCATTGCTGCATTGCCGATCGTGGGTTTAGTATCCTTTTTGATTGGTGTTATTTTGTCTTTTCAGGCAGCCATTGGTATGAAGCAATTTGGTGCAGTCTCTTTTGTTGGCCCCTTGGCTGCATTAGGAGTCGTCCGTGAAATGGGCCCTCTGATTACTGCTATCTTGTTGGCAGGTCGCTCATCTGCTGCCTTTGCAGCAGAGATTGGCACGATGACCGTAAATAGTGAGGTCGATGCATTAGTTACTGGTGGGCTGAGCCCAATTCGTTTTTTAGTAGTACCTCGGGTACTCGCTGGAACCTTAGTTATGCCGGTACTGACTTTATATGCTGACATCGTGAGTATCTTTGCCTCTATGGTAACGATGCTGGCGTATGACATCCCATTTATTAATTTCTGGAATGGGATGTTGCAGACAGTAACGATTGAGGATATTGGCTCTGGATTAATTAAGGCCACCTTATTTGGCGTGGTAGTTTCTGCTGTGGGTTGCCTGCGTGGTATGCAAACAGGCACTGGTGCTGCGGCAGTGGGTATCTCTGCTACGCGTGCAGTGGTCAGCAGTATTGTGATGATTGTTCTAGTTGATGGTATTTTTGCTTATATCTCTTATAAGACGGGCTTTTAATGGACCAGAACGGACTCGCTATTGATGTTCAGAATTTGACCGTAGGTTATGGCTCAAATATTCTGCTGCAAAATCTTAACTTCTCAGTTAACTACGGCGAAATATTTGTCATTCTGGGCGGTTCTGGATGCGGTAAATCTAGCTTACTCAAAAATCTCTTTGGCTTACATCAACCCTTAGCTGGTGATGTGCTCATCGAGGATCAAAACATTACCACTGCAGTTGGTACAGAGCGCCAAAAGATCATGACTAGCTTTGGAGTGATGTATCAGCAGGGTGCGTTATTTGGTTCTATGAACTTACTAGATAATGTCACGTTGTTTATGCAGGAGTACACCAACCTGACACAAGATCAGATGGACTTGTTAGCACGTTGTAAGTTAGATCTAGTAGGCCTTCTGCCTTATGAATCTTATATGCCTAACGAGATTAGCGGTGGTATGCAAAAGCGTGCTGCAATTGCCAGAGCGATGGCTCTAGACCCTCTGATTTTGTTCTTAGATGAACCCTCAGCAGGTTTAGACCCGATTACCTCAGCTGATCTAGATAGCACGATTCTGGATCTCTCTAAAAATTTAGGCATTACTTTCGTGATTGTGTCGCATGAATTAGCCAGTATTTATGCCATTGCAGATAAGGTAATTATGTTGGATAAGGGCGCCAAAGGAATCATTGCCCAAGGCGATCCGAAAGTGTTAAGAGATAGCAGTCCCGACCCAAGGGTGCATCAATTCTTTAATCGCATGATGAGCAAGGAAGTAGCATGAGCAACAACTCAAATCCAAATTATTTTCGTTTAGGCGTTTTTGTACTTGCCGCAATCGGAGTGCTAATAGCGATTGTTTTGATCTTTGGATCAGGACAGCTATTTAAAAAATCTTTCATGGTAGAAACTTATCTCAAACAGTCTGTTACGGGCTTAGATACTGGCGCTGCAGTCCGCTTTAGGGGTGTGAAGGTAGGTCAGGTGACCCTGATTGGGCTTTCTGGTGATATTTACGAAAAAGATGTTCCATTTGAAAAACGCCTTCAGTATGTTGTTGTCAGGATGCAAATCTTTGGTGATAAGTTGACCGAACAGCAGATTGAGGATTTTGTAAAAAATAATCTACGAGCACGCGTGAAGTCTATGGGGATCACTGGCGTTAATTATGTTGAGTTTGATTTCAATACCGGGGATTCTGATTATGAGCTACTGCGGTACAAGTGGCAGCCAGCTGAACCCGTCATTCCATCTCTCCCAAATCAGGCAGATGAAATCATTATGGGGCTCCAGAAATTTGTTACTGCATTAAATAATTCCAATATTGATCAACTCATGGTTAATCTGAATTCTTTAATGGCAGGCGATGGTAAGGGCAATCAGGGTCTGGTTGGCTCTGTTCAATCGATGAATCTAATTCTTGCTCGCATTGCTAAGGCCACTGACAAAGATGAACTCAATGTCCTCGTGCGCGAACTCATTGGCACCATGGTGTCATTGCGCCAAACTGTGACCAGCATTCAGGGCGATACTGCTACAACGGTTGAAAACTTGAAGCAAACCACTGAAAACCTTAATGAGTTCAGTCGTATCGCGAGCCAATCTCCGTCGAGTTTGATTTGGGGTGAGCCGCCGCCAAGAATAGTGCCTCCGTTAAATGGTACGCAAGGACAGTCTGGAGCTCAAAAATGATCAAGCGCATTATTTTATCTGTAGTAGTTTTAGGTCTAGTTGCCTGCTCACTGCCAACCCGTGGCCCCGTGACTCCTACTAGCTTCCTGGTCAACCCTGAACGCAGTGGCGAGCCCTTAAAGACGCGTACAAGCTTTTGGCTCAAGATTGGTTCTGTTTCCGTCGCAGCGCCATTCGACGGTAGATCTTTGGTTTACCGCCTAGGTGATCAACGTTTTGAAAAGGATTTCTATAACGTCTACACCACACTTCCCGCTGAAATGATTTCGAATGCAGAGCGCCAATGGATCAATCAGTCAGGCATTTTCTCTGCAGCCGTAGGGCAGAGTAATAGCTTCTTTCCGTATTACACCTTGCAGGCAAGCGTGAATGAATTCTACGGGGACTATCGTGTCAGACCGGAGGCCGTGGTCAGTATTGAGTTTTTTCTGACGGTCGAAAGTGCTGGTAAGACTAACCCCATTATTGGCACTAATCGCTATACCAAGCGGATTGCTCTAAAAGACAATACACCGGGCTCATTAGTATTAGGTCAGCAGCAGGCTCTTGCTGAGATCTTCAAAGAGTACGAGCTTCAACTAGATAAATATGCTGCTAATCTGCCTAAGCCTTTAGGGCAGTAAGACTATGATAAGTTGTATCTATAAATAGCGATCTGGGAGATAGAATGGATTTAGGAATCAAAGGTAAAGTCGCATTGGTCATGGCATCTAGCCGTGGTTTGGGTCAAGCAATGGCAGTCTCATTAGCACGTGAGGGCGTGAAGGTTGCCGTCACTGGCCGAAGTCCAGAAGGTTTGCAAAAATCGGTGGAGCTCATACATGCTGCCGGCGGAACAGCCTTGGCCTTGAACTGGGATCTTTCGGATGCATCTGTCATTGATAGCTTAATTTCAAAAGTAGAAAAAGAGCTTGGTCCAATTGATATTTTGATTAACAACACTGGTGGACCACCTCCAACCCCAGCTGCCGGACAAGATCCTGCACTCTGGCAAAAAAGTTTTAACGATATGGTCTTATCGCTCATCGCGATTACCGATCGTGTTTTACCGGGGATGCGTCAGCGTAAATGGGGCCGTATTATTACCAGCACCACCTCAGGCGCCATTGCCCCAATTAAAAATTTAGCGATTTCAAATACCTTGCGTGCGGCGCTATTAGCATGGTCTAAAACATTGGCTGCCGAAGTAGCTCACGAAGGCATTACCGTAAACGTCATCATGCCAGGTCGGGTTGCAACTGATCGCTTGCGCCAATTGGATGAGGCAAGAGCAAAGCGCGAAAATACTGCTTATGAAGAGGTGGTGAAAGCTAGTTTGAGACAGATTCCGATGGGTCGTTACGGCGATCCCAAAGAGTATGGCGATGCTGCTGCCTTTTTAGCTAGCCAGAATGCATCCTTTATTACTGGTACCGTCATGCGCGTGGATGGCGGTCAGATTCAGGCAATTTGAAACAGTCATTCGTAAGCTTTTTGAGGGGTTTAAAGCAGGAGCTGCGCTCTCATGAGTTAGCCTGGCTATTTGTAGCGCTTACACTTTCAGTGACTGCATTATCGAGTGTCAGCTTCCTAGCTGATCGCATGCAAAGGGCGTTCCAGTTTGATGCTCGCCAATTACTGGCCTCGGATGTGCTGATTGCAGCAGATCAACCATTAGCAGAGCGTTTTCTGCTTGAGGCACGGAGTAGAGGGCTGCAGGTAGCGCAAACCATTGTGTTCCCTAGTATGGCAAGTGTTGGGACGCACAGTAAGTTAGCTTCTTTAAAAGCAGTCAGCCCACTCTACCCATTACGAGGCGCGCTACAGGTTCAGTCTAGTAACGCTACATTCAACTCAGGACCATCACCCGGTTCCGTTTGGATTGATCCAGTCATGCTGGCAAGTTTGCAAGCAAAGCTTGGAGATCAACTCAGTCTTGGACAGAAATCATTTCTGATTGCTGGTGTACTTGAGCGTGAAATTGACCGTGGTGCTGGCTTTATGAACTTTGCCCCGCGCGTCATGATGGCATTAGAGGATTTGTCAGAAACCGGTTTGATCGGTCTTGGCAGCAGGGTGACTTATCGATTGCTTCTAGCTGGCCCCGATGAGCAAGTGCAATCTTATGAAAAATGGGCAAAAAGCTATATCGATTCTGAGGGGCTACGCGGTTTGCGGATTGAGACGCTCGAAAATGCCCAGCCTGTCATGCGTAAGACCTTGGAACGAGCAGAGCGCTTTCTATCTTTAATAGCTGTCTTAACTGCGATGGTTGCAGCGGTGGCCATTGCTTTATCTGCGCGCCGTTATGCGCTGAAACAAGCTGATGGTTGTGCTGTCCTCAAATGTTTTGGTGCTACTGCAGCCATCATTCTAAAAAAACAAATCACCACGATTCTCAGTTTAGGTATCTTGGCTGCTGTCTTAGGGTCCGCTCTTGGCTATTTCGTTCAACTAGTGCTGACTTTCTTATTGGGTAATTTGATTTTGACCAACTTGCCTAGTGTCTCAATCTGGCCGATTGTGTGGAGCTCACTCTTTGCCTGGTTCTTATTAATTGGCTTTGCTGGGCCACCGCTATTTGCCTTGGTCAAGGTTTCACCGATACGACTCATCCGCAAAGAATTCGAAGGCATTAATAGCTCCTCTATTTGGGTGGCGATCTTTGGTTTGGGTACGGCAGCCATATTGATCGCACTTGCAGCACGCGATTGGAAATTAGCGTTTTGGGCTGGCCTGAGTTTTGGTGGTGCATTGGTTATTTTTGCAGGATGTGCTTGGCTCGTTCTCAAGCTCCTGAGCAGAATTACGACACAGAATTTCGCTATTCGTTTTGCAATCACTGCCCAAAGCAGGCGTTCTGGTTATGCGGTAATGCAAATTACCTCACTTGGCATTGCATTGATGGCTTTGTTGATGATCTTGTTATTGCGCCAAGATTTACTGAGTACTTGGCAAGGTAATATCCCAGCAGATGCACCTAATCGATTCATGATTAATGTGCAGGGTCAGCAAAAAGCAGAGATTACCCAGTCCTTAGTGAATGCTGGCGTATCAAAACCAGAGTTTTATCCTATGGTGCGAGGCCGTTTAGTAGCGATGAATGAACGCGACATTTCTCCGAATGATTTTGTGGAAGATAACGCTAAGCGTTTAGTGGATCGAGAATTTAATCTTTCCTATACCGATCAATTGCCGCCAGGTAACCGGATTACTGAGGGTAAATGGATCTCTGGTGATAGCCCACAAATCTCCCTAGAAACCGGAATCGCTAAAACCTTAAAGCTCAAGCTGGGTGATCAGCTAACTTTTGAGGTAGCAGGTGAAAAAATTACCGCACCAATTACATCACTTCGTAAATTAGATTGGGGCTCAATGCGGGTGAATTTCTTTGTGATCATGCCGCCCGCTCAATTAAGTAGTTCACCACAATCTTGGATTACCTCCTACTATCAAGCTCCAGATCAAGAAGTCCTTAATTATCAGATGAGTCAGGCCTATCCCAACCTGACCGTCGTTGATGTATCTGCCTCATTAAGACAGATACAAGATGTCTTAAATAAACTCTCCGCTGCATTGGGCTTGTTGTTTGCATTTACCATCGCTGCTGCAGTTTTAGTCCTCATGGCTGCGATTTCTGCTACTCAAGATGAACGCTTTAGAAATGCAGCATTGTTAAAAGCCATTGGCGCATCACGTAAAACATTGGCTAACATTGCTCGCCTTGAGCTTCTCGTGATTGGTTTAGTTGCCGGTACCTTAGCTGGTCTTGCAGCTGGAATGGCTGCCTGGGCTTTAGGACGCTATGTCATGGAAATCGAATTTAACGCTTTTGGGCAGGCACTCCTCATGGGAATTTGTTTTGGAGTCATTGCTTGCCAGGCTGCAGGCTACCGCTTTGGAAAAAAAATCCAAGCTGCTACTGCGATTGAATGCTTAAGAGAGAGTTACTAAGTTTTTAGGTAATTCAACGAGGCGAGTATCTGCAAAACGATCGGCCCAACTCTGACGTTGCAATGGCGCTTTGCGATCTAGATAAATCGTGAGAGGCCAAAAAAAGAGGGCTACCGCAAAGAGCATCTCAATGATTTGCCATTCCTCTAAATGAAACACCCACTGCAATAGAACGCAAGGGATGATCCAGAGAGAGCCATAGATGTAGCGCCATAAGGCTTGACGTCTTTTGAGGGTGTACCCCCTTTGATCGATCATCCGAATGCGCCAGGTTTGCATCGCTAGTGTTTGACCCGATTTTGTCCAGTACCAAACAAAGTAAATTCCCAAGACGGTATAGAGATATAAGAAGCTGAGCCAACTGGGCAGTGATACTCCAAACAAAACGCCTAGAGCGAGATTGGGGACTAAAAAGGTCAGAGCAATTACTCCAAGAAGTACGAGTTGCTCATACATGCAGCATGAAACGCGGCGCCAAAATTGCGGAGAGGGTAATACGCTAAGTTCAGTGGGCGTCATAGCACCGCTTTAGGATAAGTTAAAAATCTAATTATTAGATGAGCTGCCTTCAGGGGCGGGCGTGGCTTCTGCAGTCGGTATGCTTCTAGGATTGGGTGCTGGCGGTGGAGGGGTACCAGTGAGATTCACTGAATGTTGCTGAAGCGTAGGTGCACTGATAGCGCTTGGCTTTTTCTTAACTTGGGTATCAGCCAATTTTTTCTTTTGCTCATCACTCAGTTTTTGATAAGCAGTCCAAGCTTCTGCTTTTTTCTCAGCAGGAAACTTCAAACTGCTTAAATAGTTTTCTCGGGCAAGGCGACGTTCTTTTTGAGAAAGCTTTGACCAGCCAGTCATGCGGGATTGCAAACGTTGTTGATCTTGCTCGCTCATCTTGGGATAGATATTAGCCACCTGCATCCATTTCTTGCGGCTATCAGGGAGCATGTAATCCCAATCACTTTCCAGTGGAGCCAGAATTTGTTGTTGTGCAGGCTTCAGATTTTCCCATGTGCCGTCAGGTTTCTTTTCTGGAATGGCTGCAGATTTTCCATGTGCAGCACTTGGCCCAGATTGCGCTACAGCAGAAGAGACGTTAAAACCAAGCACACATATTCCCAACGCTACATAAGCGCTAGCAATCAATGACTTCGGTTTAGGTAACATCTATTGGTGTGAAATTATTTGCTTTGCACTGAGTCTGCAACATCATCGCCAGAATCAGATAGAGGGCCATTTTTAAGAAAGGCCAAAAAGCCACTGTCTGCATAAGCGTCTGGTGGGACATCATCGGACAATAGCGCTGCATCTACTTCGGCGATATCGTTGATACGTGAATCATCTTGCCATTGGGCAATACCAATGAGTCCAAATACTAAAACCACTAGTGGCGCTATCCAACCTACTGTGTCCCAAATTCCATTAGATCCAGCATTCCAGTTGCCAGTAATACCAGCGAATACTGGCTTTTGAGCAAGTACTTTTTCTGCTTTTCTGACAGAAAGGGCCTTCATACGGGCAGCATGGAGGCGGTCTTTAATGCCAGCAGGCAGGCTCTGAGCGCTCTGGCTCAGAAGGGCGGC
This sequence comes from Polynucleobacter sp., assembly GCA_037129175.1. Classification (GTDB taxonomy): domain Bacteria; phylum Pseudomonadota; class Gammaproteobacteria; order Burkholderiales; family Burkholderiaceae; genus Polynucleobacter. The sequence continues at coordinate 22,797 of JBAXVK010000009.1, forward strand.
ACTAGCACGGCCAAATTGGTCTGCTTGGGTCTCGGTAAATTGCTTATCTTGGTGTTTCACAGCGTAATTCCTTTTAATTTCAATGCTTTAGCTAGGGTTTGTGTGGCTCTAGAACAATGGGTTTTGACACTTCCTTCACTACAACCCATTGCTTTAGCGGTCTCAGTAATACTTAGCTCATCCCAATAACGCATCAGGAAGGCTTCTCGTTGACGTACAGGTAATTTAGCAATTTCTGACTCCAAAGCCTGTAAAAGCTGACTTTGTTCGAGCTTTTGGGCGCCATCTTGGTGAATTTCACTGTCATCTGGGGCTGAAAGTGACTCTAAAGGGTCAAAATCATCGTTTTCATCAGTTTTCTTGCCCATATTAGAAAAGAGGGTGACCCAGGCGTTTCTGACCTTTTGACGTCGAAACCAGTCATGAACCCGGTTTTGCAAGATTCTGGTGAATACCAAGGGTAGTTCAGCTGCTGGCCTATCACCGTATTTTTCTGCCAGCTTGATCATGGCATCTTGAACAATATCTAAGGCAGCGTCCTCATCACGCACGGCATAGATCGCTTGCTTAAATGCGCGCTTCTCAACACTGCTTAGAAAATCAGATAGTTCTTGGGCTGATGCCATGCGTTGAATTAGACCTGAATCGGTGAGAATTGGGATATTTTAGGGGATTGCTATAGAATATAAGGCTTACTACCAAGATTCTCATTTACGAAGTGGTTTTTCCGGTAGCAGCGCCGTTCGAACTCGGGCCATAAGCAAGAGATAGAACAGACCAAACAATTTTTTGCCGAAAATTGCAAAGGACGAAAGAAAATGAATACAAGCAGCGCCGAATTTTTAGCTACTAAAGCTAATAAAGACTCAGCAAATCCAAATATCGTAGCCGCACCTCCAGAAATCATTGGTGCGGAGATGATTGTGCAGGCTTTGCACAAAGAAGGGGTTGAATACGTTTGGGGTTACCCAGGCGGCTCTGTTCTCTTTATCTACGATGAAATTTTTAAACAAGACAAGTTTGAGCACATTCTTGTGCGCCATGAGCAAGCAGCAGTTCATGCGGCCGATGGTTATGCACGTGCAACCGGTAAGGTTGGCGTTGCATTAGTCACATCTGGTCCAGGGGTAACCAATGCGGTTACCGGAATAGCGACTGCTTATACCGATTCGATCCCCATGGTGATCCTCTGCGGTAACGTACCAACATATGCCATTGGTGAAGATGCTTTCCAAGAAGCCGATACGGTTGGCATTACTCGTCCAATTGTGAAGCACAACTTCTTAGTAAAAGATGTAAAAGATCTTCCTTTGGTTTTGAAGAAAGCCTTTCATATTGCGCAGACCGGTCGTCCAGGTCCAGTATTGATCGACATTCCAAAAGACATCTCTGCCGCTAAGGGCCCATTTGTTTATCCAGAAACCTTGGAGATGCGCTCCTATAACCCTGTAGTCAAGGGACATAGCGGTCAGATCCGTAAGGCTGTAAGCTTATTGCAAGAGGCACAGCGCCCCTACATCTATACTGGTGGAGGCGTGATTTTGGCTGACGCAGCGCCAGAACTGAAAGAATTCGCTGACTTACTGGGTTATCCAGTGACCAATACCTTGATGGGCCTTGGTGGATTTCCGGGAAGTAGCCCGCAATTTGTTGGCATGCTTGGTATGCACGGAACTTATGAAGCGAATATGGCGATGCAACACAGTGATGTGTTGATTGCGATTGGTGCGCGTTTTGATGACCGCGTGATTGGCAACACCATTCACTTTGCAAGCCATCCAAGAAAAATTATTCATATCGACATCGATCCTTCTGTGATTTCTAAGCGTGTGAAGGTTGATGTTCCCATTGTTGGTAACCTAAAAGAAGTGTTGCAGGAAATGACTGCGCAACTCAAGGCTGCTGGCCCACGTAAAAACGGTGAGAAAGTTGCCGCGTGGTGGGAGCAGATTAATGAGTGGCGTAAAAAAGATTGCTTAAAGTACGACGAAGCTTCTCAAATCGTGAAGCCACAATATGTTGTACAAAAGTTATATGAATTGACTGGTGGCGACGCTTTTATTACATCTGATGTTGGTCAACATCAAATGTGGGCTGCTCAGTTCTACAAGTTTGATAAGCCCCGTCGCTGGATTAACTCCGGTGGCCTTGGCACTATGGGCGTTGGTTTGCCTTATGCCATGGGTATTAAAAAGGCATTCCCAGATAAGGATGTTTTCGCTATCACTGGCGAGGGTTCAATTCAGATGTGTATTCAAGAACTCTCGACTTGTAAGCAATACAACACACCAGTCAAGATTGTTTCATTGAACAACCGTTACTTAGGGATGGTTCGTCAGTGGCAGGAGCTCACCTATAATAAGCGTTATTCCAGCTCATATATGGATTCTTTGCCAGACTTTGTGAAGTTGGCTGAAGCCTATGGTCACGTTGGTATGTTGATTGAGAAGAAGTCTGATGTTGAGGGCGCGCTCAAGGAAGCCATCCGTCTGAAAGATCGTACTGTGTTTATGGATTTCCAAACCGACCCAGAAGAAAACGTTTGGCCTATGGTTCAAGCGGGCAAGGGCATTACTGAAATGCTGTTGGGGAGCGAGGACCTTTAATGCGACACATTATTTCCATTCTGATTGAGAATGAACCGGGCGCATTGTCGCGAGTAGTCGGTCTATTTTCGGCTCGGGGCTACAACATTGAATCTTTAAGTGTGGCACCTACCGAAGACTCTTCTTTATCCCGAATGACGATTGTCACCATTGGTTCAGATGACGTGATTGAGCAGATTACCAAGCATTTAAACCGCTTGGTAGAGGTGGTGAAGGTGTTTGATCTGACCGAAGGTCCTCATATTGAGCGCGAGCTCATGATGATCAAGGTGCGCGCTGTCGGCAAAGAGCGTGAAGAGCTTATGCGAACAACCGATATTTTCCGCGGCCGTATTATTGATGTGACGGACAAGAGTTACACCATCGAACTAACCGGTGATAGCGCTAAGTTAGATGCATTTATTGAATCGATCGATCGCGCATCGATTCTGGAAACGGTGCGTTCAGGCGGTTCTGGTATCGGACGCGGTGAGCGCATTCTCAAGGTTTAATTTTTTCAACTGATTTACTAAGCAATAAATATATATTTATCAATACAAGGAAATAGCATGAAAGTTTTTTACGATAAAGACGCTGATTTGTCCCTCGTTAAGGGCAAAAAAGTCACCATCATTGGTTACGGTTCACAAGGCCACGCACACGCATTGAACCTGAAAGACTCTGGCGTTAACGTCACTGTTGGTTTGCGCAAAGGTGGTGCATCTTGGACTAAGGCTGCTAATGCTGGCTTGACAGTAAAAGAAGTTGCTGATGCAGTTAAAGATGCTGATATTGTCATGATGTTGTTGCCTGATGAACAAATTGGTGAGGTGTACGCTAAAGAAGTGCATGGCAATATTAAGCAGGGTGCTGCTTTGGCATTTGCCCATGGCTTTAACATTCACTATGGTCAAGTTCAGCCACGCGCTGATTTGGACGTCATCATGATTGCTCCTAAGGCTCCTGGACACACAGTTCGCGGTACTTACTCACAGGGTGGCGGTGTTCCGCATTTGATCGCTGTATATCAAGATAAATCTGGCTCTGCTCGCGATGTTGCTTTGTCCTATGCAACTGCTAATGGCGGTGGCCGTGCTGGCATCATCGAAACAAACTTCCGTGAAGAAACTGAAACTGATTTATTCGGTGAGCAAGCTGTTCTTTGTGGTGGTGCAGTTGACCTTATCAAAACTGGTTTCGAAGTATTGGTTGAAGCTGGATACGCTCCAGAAATGGCTTACTTCGAGTGCTTACATGAGCTCAAGTTGATTGTTGACTTGATCTATGAGGGTGGTATTGCGAATATGAACTACTCGATCTCTAATAATGCTGAATATGGTGAGTATGTAACAGGCCCACGTATCGTGACTGCAGAAACTAAGAACGCAATGCGTCAGTGCTTAAAAGATATTCAGACTGGTGAATATGCAAAGAGCTTTATTCTAGAAAACAAAGCAGGTGCTCCAACCTTGATGTCTCGCCGTCGCTTGAACGCTGAGCATGAAATTGAAATCGTTGGCACCAAGTTGCGCGCGATGATGCCTTGGATTGCTAAGAACAAGCTGGTAGACCAAACCAAGAACTAAGCATTTAAATAATCGTAGTTTCATAAGAGGCTTAGAACAAAGATGATGTATCCACACCCTATTATTGCGAAAGAAGGCTGGCCGTATTTGGCACTAGTGGGGGCTTTGGCTTTACTAGTCCACTTTTTAGGTGGTATTGCATGGTCATGGCCACTCTGGATTATCTTTATTTTTGTTCTACAGTTTTTCCGGGATCCGCAACGCATTCCTGCAATTGGTCGTGATTTAGTGCTATCTCCCGCTGATGGCCGGATTGTCGTAGTGGAAAAAGCCAATGACCTTTATGCTGGTCGTGAAGCTCTCAAAATTAGTGTTTTCATGAATGTCTTTAATGTCCATTCCAATCGTAGCGCCGTGAATGGTTTGGTGAAAGATATTCAGTATTTCCCGGGCAAGTTTGTGAACGCAGATTTAGATAAAGCATCTACTGAGAATGAGCGCAATGCCGTTGTAATCGATGTTAATGGCCAGTTAGTGACCTTAGTTCAAGTTGCTGGTTTAATTGCGCGCCGGATTCTTTGCTATATCCATGTAGGTGACCGCTTGAAAGCAGGTGAGCGCTATGGCTTCATCCGTTTTGGTTCACGAGTGGATGTTTATTTACCACTGACCGCTGTGCCAATGGTTAGCGTTGGCGATACCGTGTTTGCAACCAATACAGCCTTGGCTCGCTTGCCAGGTCTAGACTAATCAGCACGAATTACTAGGACATATCTTGGGTACATTTCGCCGTCGTGGCCGCATCGATCGTAGTCGTCTTCCAGATAGACGTCCAGGATCCGAGGATGATCAATGGGCAGCAGACTTGGGTGATGGGGTTGATTACGAAGTAGAGGAGTTGCAGCATAAACCTCGCCCCCGGGGCAAAGGTATCTATTTGCTGCCAAATGCATTTACAACAGCAGCCTTGTTCAGTGGCTTCTTCGCCATTGTGAATGCGATGAACCACCAGTTTGAAATTGCAGCAATCGCTATTTTTGCTTCCCTAGTGTTAGATGGCATGGATGGTCGTATTGCGCGGATGACGAATACTCAGAGTGCTTTTGGTGAGCAATATGATTCACTAGCCGATATGGTGTCATTTGGTGTGGCGCCAGCTCTGGTCGCTTATGAGTGGGCCTTAAAAGATTTAGGTAAGTGGGGTTGGTTAGCCGCTTTTACTTATTGCGCGGGCGCTGCTTTGCGCTTAGCGCGCTTCAATGTGAACACCGGCGTAGTTGATAAGAAGTTCTTCCAAGGTTTGCCAAGCCCAGCGGCTGGCGCCTTAATGGCTGGGTTTATTTGGCTTGCTGATGACAATAAGATTCCAGTACGCGACACTGCCATTCCCTGGATTACCTTCTTTATTGCGGTCTATGCCGGCTTGACCATGGTTTCCAATGCCCGTTTTTATAGTGGCAAAGCTTTAGATGTCCGCTACCGGGTGCCATTTGGTGTGATGGTCTTAATGATTCTGACCTTTGTATTGATTTCTTCCAATCCGCCTTTAACCTTATTCGGAGTTTTTGTAGTGTATTCCATCTCTGGCTATGTGATTTGGGCCTGGGAGCGCCTCAGCGGGAAGCGTTTTAGCTAATTTTTGAATTTTCGGGTATATTAATTCCATGTTGATCAATTTCTCACCTTTAACAGGCCTCCTTCTACTGGCACTAAGCATTAAGCTTGGGGCGGGTAAGGCCTGAGTTGATGAGATCAAAGTAATTCATCAACCACCACATACCAGCCCCAGCTAATTGCTGGGGTTTTTGTTTTTAAGATTCAGATTCAGTAATTGTTAAAGTATTCAAAACCGGAGAGTAGTGATGAGCGATAGAGTAATCATTTTTGATACCACCTTGCGTGATGGCGAGCAATCCCCTGGCGCTTCCATGACCAAGGATGAAAAAGTTCGCATTGCTCGTCAATTGGAGCGACTCAAGGTCGATGTGATCGAAGCAGGGTTTGCTGCCAGCTCCGAAGGTGACTTCCAGGCGATCTCTGCGGTATCTGCGGCTATTAAAGACTCCATCGTCTGTTCCTTAGCTAGGGCGAACGACAAAGATATTACGCGTGCAGCAGATGCATTAAGGGCGGCTAAAGCCAAACGTATTCATGCATTCTTAGCGACCAGCCCATTGCATATGTCCGTGAAGTTGCGCATGACCCCAGAAGAGGTTTTGGAGCAATCTAAGCGTTCGATTCGTTTTGCTAGAAATTTGGCTGATGATATTGAGTTCTCTGCAGAAGATGGCTATCGCTCAGAGCTAGATTTCTTATGCAGAGTTGTTGAGGGTGTTATCAATGAAGGCGCCACTACTATCAATATCCCAGATACCGTTGGTTATGCGACTCCAGAGCTATACGGTGAGTTTATTAAGACCTTGCGTACCCGTGTGCCCAATTCTGATAAAGCAATCTGGTCAGTACACTGCCATAACGATCTGGGTATGGCAGTTGCCAACTCATTAGCGGGAGTGAAGATTGGCGGAGCTCGTCAGATCGAGTGCACTATCAATGGCTTAGGTGAACGTGCAGGCAACACAGCCTTAGAAGAAATTGTGATGTCTTTGCGCACTCGTAAGGATTACTTTGATATGGTGTGTGGCATTGATGCCAGTCAAATTGTTCCGGCTTCTAAGTTGGTTTCTCATATTACGGGCTTTGTGGTGCAGCCTAACAAGGCAGTGGTTGGTGCTAATGCTTTTGCGCATGCATCTGGTATTCACCAGGACGGTGTTTTAAAGAATCGTGAGACCTATGAAATCATGCGCGCAGAAGATGTGGGCTGGTCTACCAATAAGATCGTCTTGGGTAAGTTATCAGGTCGTAATGCTTTTAAGCAACGCTTGCAAGAATTGGGTATCACGGTTGAAGCTGAAATAGAGCTCAATGAAGCATTTGCTCGTTTTAAGGCCTTGGCTGATCAAAAATCAGATATCTTTGATGAAGACATCATTGCCATCATGTCTGATTCTGCTGCTGCAGAAGAAGGTGAACATTATCACTTCATCTCTTTGAGTCAGCATTCTGAAACGGGTGAGCGGCCTAAATCACGGGTTACTTTCCGGATGGGTGATAAAGAAGTGAGCTCAGAGGCTGAAGGTAATGGCCCGGTGGATGCTAGCTTAAATGCGATTGAGGAAATTGCTAAGAGCGGGGCAGAGCAATTACTCTACTCAGTCAATGCCATTACTTCGGGTACTCAATCCCAGGGTGAGGTTACGGTACGTTTAGCTAAAGGTGGCCGAATTGTGAACGGTGTTGGGACAGATCCCGACATCATTGCCGCCTCTGCTAAGGCCTATTTATCAGCCTTAAATAAGCTGCATGACCCTAGCCAAGCAAAACTTAATGCGCAAATGACGCCTTGATAAGCTACTAAGACTTCTACTTATTTAAATCAGAGTCTTTGTAGTATTTAGTTCCCTTGCCGGTGATTTCAGCGGCAAGGCCTGTATCTGTCAGTTGGTACATTAAGACTCCGGGAGCTACGATAGTAGCGTCTTGATAGGCGCCACCATTTTTTTCATATTTAGCTGCTGCTGTTGCTTGCCCGCCAAAAGTCCACCCAGAATTTACAAAGTCATTTAAGGCAGCTTCAGTTTGGAATATAAAAATATTCTGAAATGATTTAATGCCAATGCCAATACCTGCTTGAACTTCTGCCATATTCATATAAATGGGTTTTGCTCCTGATTTGCTAATGACAACACCACTTCCTGTGCCGCCACCGGCAATCAAAATTTTCATACCAAAGTTACTAAAGCTTGCATATCCAACTGATTTATCAATGAGCTCTTTTGCTTTTGGTTCAACTTTATAAAGATGCTTCAAGATCTCATCATTCTTTTTAAGAATATCTTCCTTTTTTTGGGCGCTTGTTTTGTCGGGACCAAATGGATTTGAGAATTGGGCTACAGCAACTTGGTTTTGGCCTACTCCCAGTATTAATAAGGTAAGCAAAGAGCGTAATATTGGATACATATTTATAAGTTGTTGATTTATATAGTTATTTTGATAATTCAATGAAATTGATATCTATAGCATACCAATAGTTCGGGGCTGATTCTCTGTTTTAAGGCCCCATCTGCTACAATTCGAGGGCTTTGATTTGTAAAGCTTTTTTGTTTTATTTTGTTAATAACGCACGACACAAATTGGGTGAAAGCTCAAGTGTTCGCAAGTAAGGAGCATTAAAAATGGCAGTTGCTGATATTAAGACGGCGGAAATCGTCAAAGAGAACGCGCGTAGCGCAAACGATACGGGTAGCCCTGAAGTTCAAGTTTCATTGCTAACAGCCCGCATCAATGAATTAACCCCCCATTTCAAGGCTAACGCTAAAGATCATCACAGCCGTCGTGGCTTGTTGAAGATGGTTTCACGTCGCCGTCGCCTCTTGGATTATCTCAAGGGCAAAGATTTGGATCGCTATCGCGCACTCATCGACAAATTAGGTCTCCGTAAGTAATTCTTATCGGTATGCAATGCCATCTTTCTTAGGGTTGTTTCTTCTCAGAACCAGTCTTAAGCAGATGGCATGTTTTTTGGGCGCTTTTCGATCATTTGTGTAGGGGATCGTGTCATTCCAATGAGTTTCTGAATGCCCCACAGAGTCTCATTGGAATGGCATCCCTTTTGATCATGAATCGCTCCAGTGTTGTCGTGACACTGCTTTATCCCACGACAAGCGCAATGCTCATGTGAGTTTTGTGTGAACAATTTGGAGAAGATCAGAATGACTATGTTTAAAAAAGCAGTAAAGAGTTTTCAATGGGGCAACCATCAAGTAACCATGGAAACAGGCGAGATTGCTCGCCAATCTGGTGGTGCCGTCATCGTTAACGTGGATGACACTGTAGTAATGGGTACTGTAGTTGCCTCTAAGTCTGCAAAGCCAGGCCAATCCTTTTTCCCATTGACGGTAGATTATTTAGAAAAGACTTACGCAGCAGGCAAGATTCCTGGTGGCTTCTTCCGTCGTGAAGGCCGTCCATCAGAGGGTGAGACCTTGATCTCCCGCTTGATCGATCGCCCATTGCGTCCTCTGTTCCCAGAGGGTTTCTTGAACGAAGTGCAAGTGGTGATCCATGTCTTGTCTATCAACCCTGATGTTCCTTCGGATATCCCTGCATTAATTGCTGCCTCTGCAGCCTTGGCTATTTCTGGTATTCCTTTTGCTGGTCCTGTTGGCGCAGCTCGTGTTGGTTATGCTAACGGCCAATACCTTTTAAATCCAACTCGTACAGAACAAGCCACTAGCGAACTCGATTTGATCGTTGCTGGCACACAAGCTGCTGTACTGATGGTGGAGTCAGAAGCAAACCAACTTTCTGAAGAAGTGATGTTAGGTGCAGTTGTGTATGGTCATGACCAAATGCAAACCGCCATCAATGCCATCAACGAATTAGTAAAAGAGGCTGGTAAGCCAGAGTGGGATTGGACTGCTGCTCCTAAAGATGAGCCATTTATCGCTAAGGTTACTGCCTTAGCTGAAGCGCCATTGCGTGAGGCTTATCAGATTCGTCAAAAGGGTGCGCGTTCAGACAAGCTGAAAGAAATCTCTAAAACAGTGTTAGCTACGTTAGCCCAAGAGGGTGACGTTGACGCTGTTGCTGTAAGCGACATCATGTTTGAAATCGAAGCGAAGATTGTTCGTAGCCAGATTTTGAATGGTGAGCCACGCATTGATGGCCGCGATACTCGCACTGTTCGCCCAATTGAAATTCGTAATGGCGTATTGCCACGTACACACGGTTCTGCATTGTTTACTCGTGGTGAAACTCAAGCATTGGTAGTTGCTACCTTAGGTACTGCACGCGATGAGCAAATTATTGATGCGCTCGAAGGTGAATACCGCGATCGTTTCATGTTCCACTACAACATGCCTCCGTTTGCTACTGGTGAAACTGGTCGTGTAGGTAGCCCTAAGCGTCGTGAAATTGGTCACGGTCGTTTAGCTAAACGTGCATTGATTCCAGTATTACCAAGCGCTGAAGACTTTGCATACAGCATTCGTGTGGTTTCAGAAATCACTGAGTCCAACGGTTCATCTTCAATGGCTTCCGTTTGTGGCGGCTGTTTGGCAATGATGGATGCAGGTGTTCCAGTAAAGGCGCACGTTGCTGGTGTAGCCATGGGCTTGATTCTGGATGGCAACCGTTTTGCTGTGTTGACCGATATCTTGGGTGATGAAGATCACTTAGGCGATATGGATTTCAAAGTAGCAGGTACTGCAAATGGTATTACTGCACTGCAGATGGACATCAAGGTTCAAGGTATTACTAAAGAAATTATGCAAGTGGCTTTAGCGCAAGCTAAAGAAGGCCGTTTGCACATCTTGAGCAAAATGCAAGAAGCCATGGGTTCAGTTCGAACAGAATTGTCAGCACATGCTCCACGCATGGTCTCATTCAAGATTCATCCAGACAAGATTCGTGAAGTAATCGGTAAGGGTGGTGCAACTATCCAAGCTTTGACTAAAGAAACCGGTTGCAGTATCGATATTAAAGATGACGGCACTGTCACTATCGCTTCTACTAGCGCTGAAGGCATGGCTGAAGCAAAAGCACGCATCGAAGGCATTACTGCAGAAGCTGAAGTAGGTAAGATCTACGAAGGCCCAGTAGTGAAGTTGCTTGAGTTCGGTGCTTTGGTAAATATTCTTCCAGGTAAAGATGGTCTCTTGCATATCTCTGAAATCTCTAACGAGCGCGTTAAAGAAGTCAAAGATTATTTGCAAGAAGGTCAAGTTGTGCGAGTGAAGTTATTAGCTGCTGATGAACGTGGTCGTTTACGTTTATCTCTCAAAGCTGCAATGGCAGAAGAGGGCGGTACGATTGCTCCTTTAGCTGGCGCTGCTGCTGAAGTGGCTCCATCCGCCGACGAAACAGCTTAAGTTACTCACGTCTACTACTGCGAGAAGCTCTTATGCGCGTAATGGAAATAAAAGAATTTGGCGCACCAGAAGTGTTGGTGCCTGCCACTCGTCCGGATCCAGTGGTTCCGACTGCTGGTACCGGCGAGATTTTGATTAAGGTGCTTGCTGCTGGTATCAACCGTCCAGATGTGCTCCAGCGCAAGGGTTTTTATCCCGTGCCAGCCGGAGCTTCTGATATTCCTGGTCTTGAGGTTGCTGGTGAAATTATTGGCGGTGACCTAGCTCATGCAGATAATCTCTTTGGTCTCAAGATTGGCGATAAGGTTTGTGCTTTAGTGCAAGGGGGTGGCTATGCCGAGCTCTGCACAGCTCCAGTTGCCCAGTGCTTGCCCTACCCAAAAGGTTTTACTGATCAAGAGGCTGCTGCATTACCTGAAACTTTCTACACCGTATGGAGCAACGTCTTCATGCGTGGTCAATTAGCAGAGGGTGAAACCCTCTTGGTACAGGGTGGTTCTAGCGGTATTGGTGTTACTGCCATTCTGATTGCTAAAGTTTTGGGTCATAAAGTATTTGTGACTGCAGGCACCGATGAAAAATGTGCGGCATGCGTTAAGTTGGGTGCTGATTTAGCGGTGAACTACAAAACTCAAGATTTTGTGGAAGAGATTAAGAAAGCAACTGATGGTAAGGGTGTCAATGTCATTCTCGATATGGTGACTGGTGCTTATGTTCAGCGCGAGATCGATTGTTTGGCTGATGATGGACGCATTGTCATCATTGCGATTCAGGGTGGATCAAAGGCGGAGGTGAGTACTAACCAAATTTTGCGCCGCCGTTTAACTATTACTGGCTCAACACTACGTCCTCGCCCAGTCTCCTTTAAGAAGCAGATTACAAAACAGCTTTATGACAATATCTGGCCTTTGCTCAATGCAGGGCAATTAAAGCCAGTGATTTACAAAACCTTCACGCTAGATCAAGCGGCAGATGCCCATAGTTTGATGGAATCATCAGAGCATGTTGGCAAGATTGTTTTAACGGTCTAGAAACTGTTACTTAAAAATGCGACCACTCATCATCATCGGCAATTGGAAAATGAATGGCAATCTTGCTAGTAATCAAGATTGGATCAAGACCGTTGCCCGTGGCATGGAAAGCGGTATGCCGTCTGGTCGTAAGTTTGCTGTTTGTCCGCCATTTCCCTATTTGGCGCAATGTGCAGCATTGATTAAAGAATTTTCTTTAGCTTTTTTAAGTCTTGGCGCACAAGATGCTTCAGCTTATGTGTCTGGCCCCTATACCGGTGAAGCAGCAGCTTCTACCTTAAAAGAAATGGGTTGCAGTTACGTGATTGTTGGCCACTCTGAGCGTCGTCAAACGCATCATGAGGCTGACGAGCTTGTAGCAGCGAAGGCCTTACAGGTGTTAGATAGCGGTATGACTCCAGTGATTTGCGTGGGCGAAACTGCGGATGAAAGAAACTCGGGCAGAGCGGTAGAGGTTGTCCGTGGACAAGTAGCAAAGCAGTTATCTGTGCTCCAAGACCGTTTAGCAGATTGCTTGATTGCTTATGAGCCTATTTGGGCGATTGGTACTGGTAAGGTTGCTAGCGCTCAGGTTGCGCAGGATATGCATCGCGCTATTCGTTTGCAATTAGCTGAATTTGACGAGGACGTTGCTTCTCATGTTGGAATTTTGTATGGCGGCAGTATCAAACCTGACAATGCCGTTGAGTTGTTTGCAATGCCTGATATTGATGGCGGATTGGTTGGGGGAGCTTCATTAAATCCCCAAGAGTTTCTGGCTATCTGTAAGGCATAGATTTTTATTTGGAGATAAATTGTGGAATGGCTTAAGACTTTATTGATCGTAATGCAGGTAGTTTCAGCATTGGCTGTGATTTTGCTAGTGCTATTGCAGCAAGGTAAAGGCGCGGACATGGGGGCAGCTTTTGGTTCAGGCGCCTCGGGTAGCCTGTTCGGCGCTAGCGGCTCAGCCAATTTCTTATCGCATACAACAGCTATTTTTGCTGCAGTTTTCTTTATTAGTACTTTGGGAATTACTTGGCTTGGTAATAAGAAGGAAGTTGCTCCTGGAGTCCTCTCTGGAACAGTTGCACCGGTAGTGGCTCCAGCAGCTCCAGTGGCGCCAGTCCAGGATCCAACAAAGCCTGCAGTTCCTAAGTAAAACAGTAGGTTTTTACAGATTTGCCTGCCCGTAAATGAGGGTAGTGAAGTGTTGCAATGCAGTAGAATTGGTAGGTTTTGCAAGATGCCGACGTGGTGAAATTGGTAGACACGCTATCTTGAGGGGGTAGTGGCTTAGGCTGTGCGAGTTCGAGTCTCGCCGTCGGCACCAAAATGAAGAATTTGTATTAAGTGTATTAATGAATCATGAGCTGTTTTAAGTATTACCAGACGAACGAATCAGGACCATTTTGAATCTCGCTAATTACTTTCCTGTTCTACTTTTTATCCTCGTAGGTATTGGGGTGGGATTGGTCCCCATGTTCCTCGGCAAAATTTTGGCTCCTTCGAAGCCTGATGCTGAAAAACTCTCTCCATATGAGTGCGGTTTTGAAGCTTTCGAAGATGCGCGTATGAAGTTCGATGTGCGCTATTACCTCATTGCCATTCTTTTCATCCTCTTTGATCTTGAAACTGCATTCCTATTTCCATGGGGTGTAGCTTTGCGTGATATTGGTTGGTTTGGCTACGCCTCTATGGTGATCTTCCTTTTGGAATTCATTGTGGGATTTGTGTATATCTGGAAAAAGGGCGCTCTCGACTGGGAGTGATCGATATGGCACTAGAAGGCGTTCTCAAAGAAGGATTTGTTACCACCACTGCGGATCAGTTGATCAACTGGACGCGTAACGGCTCTTTATGGCCAATGACTTTTGGTCTGGCTTGCTGCGCGGTAGAGATGATGCATGCCGGCGCATCGCGTTATGACTTAGACCGTTTTGGCGTCGTATTTCGTCCATCGCCACGCCAATCGGATTTGATGATTGTTGCAGGCACTTTGTGCAACAAGATGGCTCCAGCCTTACGTAAGGTTTATGACCAAATGCCAGAACCACGCTGGGTCATTTCCATGGGTTCTTGCGCAAATGGTGGTGGTTATTACCATAACTCCTATTCAGTAGTGCGCGGTTGTGACCGGATTGTGCCAGTAGATATTTATGTTCCTGGTTGCCCTCCAACAGCTGAGGCCTTAATTTACGGAATTATTCAGCTGCAATCGAAGATCGCGCGCACTAGCACGATTGCACGGAAGGCCTAAGTCATGTCAGATCGTTTAGTTCAATTAGCTGCCAATCTAGAAAAAGTTCTAGGTAAGCGTGCGCGCTCGATTGAGACTGCATTGGATGAGGTTACTGTCGTGGTGAACGCCGATACCTATTTTGAATCAGCCATGCTATTACGTGATGATCCATCGCTCGCATTTGAGCAATTGATTGATTTATGTGGCGTTGATTATCAAGACTTTGGTGATGGCACTTGGAGTGGCCAACGTTTCGCTGTTGTCAGTCATTTACTATCACTGCAGCATAACTGGCGTTTGCGTGTCAGAGTATTTGCGCCAGATGATAGTTATCCATTGGTGGCTTCAATCACGCCAGTATGGAACTCTGCTAACTGGTTTGAGCGTGAAGCATTTGATCTCTATGGCATCTTGTTTGATGGTCATGATGACTTACGCCGCATCTTGACTGATTATGGCTTTATTGGTCATCCATTTAGAAAAGATTTTCCAATCAGTGGCACTGTAGAAATGCGCTATGACCCAGAGTTAAAACGGGTTGTCTATCAGCCAGTCACGATTGAGGCACGTGAGATTACTCCCCGCATCGTGCGCGAAGAGCAGTACGGAGGCCCGGTTTAAGTTATGGCCAAGATTAAGAACTACACTCTCAACTTTGGGCCTCAGCATCCTGCGGCCCACGGTGTATTACGCCTAGTACTTGAGCTTGATGGTGAAGTGATTCAGCGTGCAGACCCCCATATTGGTTTATTGCATCGCGCGACAGAAAAATTAGCAGAGACACGTACGTGGATTCAGAACGTTCCTTATATGGATCGCTTGGATTACGTTTCTATGATGGCCAATGAACATGCTTATGTCATGGCCATTGAGAAGTTGTTACAAGTGGAAGTTCCGCTACGCGCACAATATATTCGTGTGATGTATGACGAGTTGACTCGCTTACTCAATCACTTACTTTGGATTGGTTGTCACGGCTTAGACGTGGGTGCGATGGCAGTGTTCTTATATGCCTTCCGTGATCGTGAAGATATTTTTGATATGTACGAAGCCGTTTCTGGCGCTCGTATGCATGCTGCTTACTATCGTCCTGGAGGCGTCTACCGCGACTTGCCAGATCAAATGGCGCAGTACAGTAAATCGAAAGTTCGCAGCCCGTCAGCCGTGAAACGTTTGAATGAGAGCCGCAGCGGTTCATTACTCGACTTCATAGAGCAGTTTAGCAATGGCTTTGATGCTAACGTAGATGAGTACTGCAATCTCTTAACGGATAACCGTATCTGGAAACAACGTCTAGTCAATATCGGTGTCGTCACGCCTGAGCGTGCATTGCAACTTGGCTTTACTGGCCCCATGTTGCGAGGTTCTGGTATTGAGTGGGATCTACGCAAGAAGCAGCCATATGAAGTCTACGACCGCCTCGACTTTGATATTCCAGTTGGTGTCAACGGCGACTCATATGATCGTTATCTAGTCCGCATGGAAGAGATGTATCAATCTAATCGCATTATTAAACAGTGCATAGCCTGGCTCAAGGCAAATCCAGGCCCTGTGATGAGCGATAACCATAAAGTAGCGCCACCAAAGCGTGTGGATATGAAAACTAATATGGAAGAGTTGATTCACCATTTCAAACTCTTTACCGAAGGCATGCATGTTCCGAATGGCGAAGCCTACTCAGCGGTTGAGCATCCAAAAGGTGAATTCGGTATTTACTTGATTTCTGATGGCGCTAATAAGCCGTATCGCCTGAAGATTCGTGCACCAGGATTCGTGCATCTTTCAGCCATGGATGAAATGTCCCGTGGCCATATGTTGGCTGATGCCGTAACGATTATTGGCACGCAAGACATTGTGTTTGGAGAGATTGACCGCTAATGACAATGACTCTTCAATTCTCCGATAAAACGTTGGCAGAGATTGCTCGCAATGTTGCGAAATATCCGCCAGAGCAAAAACAGTCTGCAGTGATGGCTGCTTTGATTGCGGCCCAAGGTGAAGTAGGTTGGGTATCGCCTGAAGTGATTGCAACCGTTGCCCAGATTTTAGAGATGCCAACTATTGCAGTAGATGAAGTGGCTACTTTCTACAATATGTATAACACCAAGCCGATTGGTAAATACAAGCTGGTGATCTGTACCAACTTGCCTTGCCAATTGACCCATGGTGCAACAGCTGCAAACTATCTTAAAGATACTTTAGGCATCGGCTTTAATGAAACCACCTCTTGTGGCACCTTCACTCTAAAAGAGGGAGAGTGTATGGGCGCCTGTGGCGACTCACCAGTGATGTTAGTGAATGATAAGCGTATGTGCAGCTTTATGAGTAAAGAAAAAATTAATTCACTCTTAAGTGAACTTCGTGCAGAAGGGAAAGCGCCATGATTAGCTTGCACGACCGTCATATCAAGCCTTTGATTCTTGCTGGATTGAATGGCGACAACTGGCGCTTAAAAGATTATGAAAGTCGTGGTGGCTATCAACAATTACGTCGTTTGTTAAATGACAAGGTTACTCCTGATGCCATTATTGCAGAATTAAAGGCTTCATCACTACGTGGTCGCGGCGGCGCAGGCTTCCCAACGGGATTGAAGTGGAGTTTTATGCCACGCCAGTTTCCTGGACAAAAATATTTAGTTTGTAATAGTGACGAAGGTGAGCCTGGTACTTTTAAAGACCGCGACATCATGCGCTATAACCCACATGCTTTGATTGAGGGCATGATTATTGGCGCTTACACCATGGGTATTAGCGTTGGCTATAACTATATCCACGGTGAGATCTGGGAAGTGTATTCACGCTTTGAAGAGGCTTTAGAAGAAGCGCGTGCTGCAGGTTACTTAGGCGACAAGATTCTGGGAAGTGATTTCTCCTTCCAGTTGCATGCCACTCCAGGTTGGGGCGCCTATATCTGTGGCGAAGAAACTGCTTTGCTGGAATCATTAGAGGGTAAAAAAGGCCAACCACGCTTTAAACCACCATTCCCAGCCAGCTTTGGTTTGTATGGCAAGCCAACTACTATCAATAACACTGAAACATTTGCAGCCGTTCCCTTTGTTTTGGCAATTGGTGGTCAAGCTTATTTAGATCTGGGTAAACCGAATAACGGCGGCACCAAAATTTTCTCTGTATCTGGCGACGTAGTACATGCTGGAAATTACGAGGTTCCATTAGGTACCCCATTTGCTGACTTACTCAAGCTTGCTGGTGGCATGCGTGATGGCAAAGCATTAAAAGCAGTGATTCCTGGCGGCTCTTCTGCCCCGGTAATTCCTGGCGCGCAAATGATGGATTTGACGATGGATTACGACAGCATTGCTAAAGCTGGTTCCATGCTGGGATCTGGTGCCGTGATCGTGATGAATGAAACCCGTTGTATGGTTCGCGCCTTAGAGCGTTTGTCTTATTTCTATCACGAAGAATCTTGTGGTCAGTGCACCCCCTGTCGTGAAGGTACTGGCTGGCTGTGGCGTATTGTTCATCGCATTGAACATGGTCAAGGGCGTCCTGAAGATTTAGATTTACTCAATGATGTAGCAGCCAACATTCAAGGACGCACGATTTGCGCTTTGGGTGATGCTGCTGCAATGCCAGTCCGTGGCATGTTGAAGCATTACATGAATGAATTTGTCTATCACGTAGAACATAAGCGCTGCTTAGATTCTGTACAACCTTTATAAGTTATTGAGCCGGGATATCTTCAAGTGAGCATGGTAGAAATCGAATTAGATGGTAAGACAGTAGAGGTTCCGCAAGGTTCGATGGTGATGCACGCCGCGAATAAGCTTGGCACCTACGTCCCTCATTTCTGCTATCACAAGAAATTATCTATTGCTGCTAACTGTCGTATGTGCTTAGTTGAAGTAGAGAAGGCACCCAAGCCACTGCCTGCTTGCGCTACTCCAGTGACTCAAGGCATGAAGGTATTTACCCATTCAGCTAAAGCAGTTGAGGCACAACGCTCCGTCATGGAGTTCTTGCTGATTAACCACCCATTGGATTGCCCAATTTGTGATCAAGGTGGTGAGTGCCAGTTACAAGATTTGGCAGTGGGTTACGGTAAGTCGAATTCACGCTATGACGAAGAGAAGCGGGTGGTATTTCATAAGAATGTAGGCCCTTTAATCTCGATGCAAGAGATGACCCGTTGTATTCATTGCACCCGTTGCGTTCGTTTTGGCCAAGAAGTTGCCGGCGTCATGGAATTAGGCATGGTCAATCGTGGTGAGCATTCAGAAATTACTACCTTTGTAGGTCAAACAGTGGATTCAGAGCTTTCTGGAAACATGATTGATATATGCCCCGTTGGCGCATTGACTAGCAAACCCTTCCGGTATGCAGCGCGTACTTGGGAATTGGGTCGTAAGCGCTCCGTCAGCCCACACGATAGCTTGGGTGCAAACACTACCGTACAGACTAAAGATAACAAGGTTATGCGTGTCGTAGCTTTAGAGAATGAAGCAATCAATGAGTGCTGGATTAGTGACCGTGATCGCTTTGCCTATGAGGGTTTAAATAGCCCAGACCGTCTTACTACGCCAATGGTGAAGCAGGGCGGCCAATGGCTTGAAACCGATTGGCAGTCAGCATTAGATTATGTGGCGCACTCATTAAAGACTATTTCTACTGAAAGTGGTCCAGAGTCTATTGGTGCATTGGCCCATCCCATCTCGAGTACTGAAGAACTGTATCTCTTACAAAAGATGATTCGTGGCTTGGATTCAAGCCAAATTGATACGCGCTTACGTCAGACTGATATTACAGCTGCTGCAAGTGCACCATGGCTAGGTATGCCAATTGCTAAATTGAGCGAGCTTGATCGGGCTCTGATCATCGGCAGCTTCTTGCGCAAGGATCAACCGATTATGGCGGCACGTATTCGGACTGCTGCTAAGCGCAACTTGCAAGTGATGCGGATTGATGCTGGCGGTGACGATTGGCTTATTCCAAGTAATCAGATCTCAGTGGTGCCTAGCGCATGGCTTAGTAGCTTGAGTCAAGTTGCGCTAGCAGTAGCTAAAGCAAAATCTGTCTCTACTCCTGCAGGAACAGCCAATGTATCCGTCTCTCCAGCAGCACAGAAGATTGCTGACAGCTTACTTTCTGGCTCTACAAAAGCAGTGCTTCTCGGTTCTGCAGCCATTGCACATCCCCAGGCATCCGACTTACATGTGCAGGCCCAGTTTATTGCAGACCAAACTGGTGCTACCTTAGGTTTCTTGCCGGTTGGCGGCAATGCTGTTGGTGCTGCATTGGTAAATGCCAATGGCGCAGGTGTTGACTCAGTGCTCTCAGGCGATCGCAAAGCAGTATTGCTGATGAATATCGAGCCAGATGCAGACTTGCCAAATCCTGCGCAAGCGCGTGCGGCACTGGCAAAAGCCAATACCGTGATTGCATTGAGTGCATATAAGAGCGCTGATTTACTAGAGATGGCTGATGTTATTTTGCCGATCTCCACCTTTACTGAAACAGTTGGCACATTTGTAAATGCAGAAGGTAGTGCGCAGACTGTTCAACCTTCAGTCAAACCATTAAGTGATTCTCGGCCAGCATGGAAAGTGTTACGGGTACTTGGGGGCCTCTTAGATATTGATGGTTTCTTATTCAATTTGCCAGAAGAAGTTTTAGGTGAAGCCCTAGATGAAAACTACTGCACTCGCTTAAGCAACAAAGCTACAAGTAACTCTATTGCTAGTGGAAGTCAAACTCCAACACCTGGTCTTGAGCGAATTGCCGACGTCAATATCTATGCCGGCGACCAAATCGTGCGGCGTTCTTCTGCATTGCAATTAACCCGTGATGCAAAGCATGGCAATCAGGCTGGTTTAAATCAACAACTGTTCTCAGAACTCGGCCTAAAAGAGGGCGATGCAGTGCGTGTTTCTCAAGGCAGCGAGTCGGTTGATCTGCCTGCAACATTAGAAGTTAATTTAGCGCTAGGTGCCGTCAGAATTTCTGCAGGCACCATGGCTAGTGCGAAATTAGGATCGATGTATGGTCCTATTACCGTTAGTAAGGCATAAGGTAGGAAATGGATCATTTCTTGAACCTCATTACTACGCAAGGCGAGGCTATCTTTGGCTCTCTATGGCCACTGGTTTGGGCATTGCTGCGGATTATCATCATCGTATTGCCGATGTTTGCTTGCGTAGCGTATTTAACTCTCTGGGAAAGAAAATTAATTGGTTGGATGCATATTCGTCTCGGACCAAATCGTGTTGGGCCATTAGGCTTATTGCAGCCGATTGCTGATGCATTAAAACTGTTGATGAAGGAGATCATTTCTCCTGCGCGCTCTTCCAAGGTACTGTTCTTTATTGCACCGATCATGGTCATCATGCCTGCCTTTGCGGCATGGGCGGTGATTCCATTCCAAGCCAAAATGGTTCTGGCGGATGTCAATGCTGGCCTGCTCTATATCATGGCGATTTCATCGATTGGCGTATACGGTGTCATTCTGGCTGGCTGGTCCTCTAATTCTAAGTACCCATTCTTAGGTGCCATGCGTGCATCAGCACAAATGATCTCTTATGAGATTGCGATGGGCTTTGCTTTGGTGACTGTGCTCTTGACATCAGGCTCATTGAACTTGAGCGCCATTGTTGTCTCTCAGCAGCAAGGCTTTTTTGCTGATCTGGGATTGAACTTTCTATCTTGGAATTGGTTGCCATTACTCCCAATGTTCTTAATCTACTTTATTTCTGGTGTTGCAGAGACAAACCGTCACCCGTTTGACGTCGTTGAAGGCGAGTCAGAGATTGTTGCGGGGCATATGGTTGAGTACTCAGGAATGTCATTTGCAATGTTCTTCTTGGCTGAGTACGCCAATATGATCCTGATTGCGGCAGTTTCTTCCATCATATTCTTGGGCGGCTGGTTACCAATTGTTGACTTGCCAATCCTGCGTGATATTCCCGGTTTCTTCTGGTTGTTTGGTAAAACCTTCTTCCTCTTGTCTTGTGTGATTTGGTTGCGTGCTACTTTGCCACGCTATCGCTATGACCAGATCATGCGCTTGGGCTGGAAGATCTTCATTCCCATCTCGGTATTTTGGGTGGTTGTTGTCGGCGCATGGGTCGTATCCCCATGGAATATTTGGAAATAGGTTAATTCATTATGTTTAAGAAAATTTCCCAATTCCTCGATAGCTTGATGCTTAAAGACATCTTGACTGGCATGTCTATTACCGGTCGCTATCTCTTTAAGCCAAAAATTACTATTCAATACCCAGAAGAGAAGACCCCCTTGTCACCCCGTTTCCGTGGCCTACATGCTTTGCGCCGTTATGAAAACGGAGAAGAGCGTTGTATCGGCTGTAAATTATGTGAAGCTGTCTGTCCTGCATACGCGATCACCATTGAAACTGCTGAGCGTGAAGACGGTACGCGCCGTACTAGCCGTTATGACATTGATTTAACCAAATGCATCTTCTGTGGTTTCTGTGAAGAAGCTTGTCCAGTTGACGCTATTGTCGAAACCAATATTTTTGAATACTTTGGTGATAAGCGGGGCGATTTGTACTTCACTAAAGACATGTTATTGGCAGTAGGCGATAAATATGAAAAAGATATTGCCAGCAACCGTGCGGCTGATGCACCTTATCGCTAATCGGATAGAACACACATCACTATGACATTTGATCCATCCACCTTATTTGCAGCCTTCTTCTACGGATTTGCAGGCTTGCTGGTGATTTCTGCGGTACGGGTGATTACAGCACGTAATCCAGTGCATGCTGCGCTCTTTTTGGTGTTAGCTTTCTTCTGTGCCTCGGGCCTGTGGATGTTGCTCAAGGCTGAGTTCCTGAGTTTGGCACTGATCTTGGTTTATGTTGGCGCTGTGATGGTTCTTTTCCTCTTCGTGGTGATGATGTTAGATCTGGACTTAGAGCATTTGCGTCGTGACTTCAGAAAATACTTACCCGTTGCCTTCTTGATGGGTACTGTGATTGTTCTAGAGTTGTCAATTGTGATCATTCGCAGCTTTATCGGTACGAGTGCTCCTGTACAAGTCATGCCAGAAGAAATTGCTGCAAACAATACTTTAGCCCTCGGTAGATTGATTTTCGTAGACTATGTTTACGCCTTTGAAGTGGCTGGTGTAATTCTTTTAGTTGCCATCATTGCAGCTGTTGCCTTGACCTTACGTAATCGGAAAGACTCCAAGTCCCAGAATATTCACGAGCAAGTGAATGTGGTTGCAGCAGACCGTATGCGGGTGGTCAAAATGGATTCAGATATGGGTGCAAAGCAAGATACTAGAGGGGAGAAGAAATGAATATCACTCTCGCTCACTACTTAGTGCTTGGTGCAATTTTGTTTGCCACCAGCGTAATTGGTATTTTTCTCAATCGCAAGAATGTGATCGTGCTCTTAATGGCAATTGAATTAATGCTGCTGGCGGTAAACATGAACTTCATCGCTTTCTCTCATTATTTGAGTGATATGGCAGGTCAAGTATTTGTATTCTTTATTTTGACTGTGGCAGCTGCGGAAGCAGCTATCGGCTTGGCAATTTTGGTAGTGCTCTTCCGTAAGGTCGACACTATTAATGCCGATGATCTTGACCACCTAAAAGGCTAGTCATGCAATTGACCTTAAATATTCCTGTTCTCTGTGCGATTCCTCTCGCGCCATTGATTGGCTCGATGATTGCTGGTTTCTTTGGTACTAAATTGGGTGGTAATCGCATTGGCCAAGGCGCATCCCAGTTTGTGACTATCTTAGGCGTCACGATTGCATTCGTACTGTCTTGTAATGTCTTGGTGCAAGTAATGGATGGTTTCTACTTCAATGGCACCGTCTATCGTTGGATGGAATTGGGTGAACTCAATTTGGATATTGGCTTCTTAATTGATCCATTAACAGCCACCATGATGTGTGTAGTGACCTTTGTATCACTCATGGTGCACATTTACACCATTGGTTATATGAGGGGCGAAGAGGGCTATAACCGTTTCTTCTCCTATATCTCTTTATTCACTTTTGCCATGTTGATGCTGGTGATGAGTAATAACCTCTTGCAGCTCTTCTTTGGCTGGGAAGCGGTGGGTGTAGTTTCCTATCTTCTGATTGGCTTCTATTTTGAACGTCAGTCTGCCGTGTTTGCCAATATGAAAGCCTTCTTGGTCAATCGTATTGGAGACTTCGGCTTCATTCTGGGTATTGGCTTATTGCTAGCAAGCACTGGCTCAATGCAATATGACGTCATTTTTGCGCAGAACACTGCTTTAGCAGCGCAGACCTTACCTGGCACTAGCTGGAATTTATTGACAGTAATTTGTATTTGCTTATTTATCGGTGCAATGGGTAAATCAGCACAATTCCCATTACATGTTTGGTTGCCCGACTCCATGGAAGGCCCAACGCCGATTTCTGCATTGATTCATGCTGCGACCATGGTGACCGCAGGTATCTTTATGGTGTCTCGGATGTCACCATTGTTTGAGCTTTCAGATGTGGCTTTGAGCTTTATCGTCATCATTGGCGCAATTACTACACTCTTTATGGGCTTTTTGGGTATTGTGCAAAACGATATCAAGCGGGTAGTGGCTTATTCGACCTTATCTCAATTGGGTTATATGACCGTAGCGCTGGGTGTTTCTGCTTATCCAGTAGCGATCTTTCACTTGATGACCCATGCATTCTTTAAAGCCTTATTGTTCCTTGCGGCCGGTAGTGTGATTTTAGGTATGCACCACGAGCAAGATATGCGCAAGATGGGTGGTCTCTGGAAGTACATGCCAATCACTTGTCTCATGATGTTGCTTGGCAATCTTGCTTTAATTGGCACCCCATTCTTCTCTGGCTTCTATTCCAAAGATTCTATTATTGAAGCGGTTGCTGCTAGTCATATTGCTGGCTCTGGATTTGCTTACTTTGCGGTAATGGCTAGCGTCTTCGTAACTGCGTTGTATTCATTCCGCCTTTACTTCCTAGTATTTCACGGCAAAGCACGCTGGGGTCATGCTGATTCTGATGCGCACGATCATCATGAAGAGCAGGGCGATGTCCATGCCCATCATGGTTTAGCGCCAGGCGAGAAGCCTCATGAATCTCCGTTGGTAGTGACCTTGCCATTGATTCTGTTGGCAATTCCTTCGGTCATCATTGGTTTCTACACGATTACGCCACTCTTGTTTGGCACCTACTTTGGTGACTCTATCTTTATTGATGTGTTACGTCATCCGGTCATGAAAGAACTCGAAGATGAGTTCAATGGTCCGATAGCAATGGCAATGCATGCATTTACATCGCCAATACTATTGTTAGTGGTACTAGGCGTACTAACAGCTGCGATTGGCTATCTTTGGGCTCCTAAATTACCCGCTAAGGTTGCAGAAGCATTGACACCCATTAAGAAATTACTCGATAACAAATACTATCTGGATGATTTAAATCAAGCGGTCTTTGCGAAAGGCCTCATTTGGATTGGCAGTTTCTTGTGGCACCGCGGTGATCAGAAAATCATTGATGGTTTTTTTGTCAATGGTAGTGCGCATACAGTAGGGCGCTTTGCTGGCGTCATACGCCATTTACAATCCGGTTATCTTTACCACTATGCCTTTGCAATGATTGCAGGCTTAGCGGCTTTGCTAGCTTGGGTTTTATACGCTTACCAGCCTTTTGTTCGCTAGGCCGCCATCATGACTCTTTCTTACGCCATTTGGACCCCTATTGTTTTTGGACTCATTATTTTAATTTTTGGGTCTGATAAACCATCTGCTGGTGTTCGCTGGCTAGCTCTGATTGGCGCCATTCTCGGTTTTATTGCAACCCTTCCTCTGATAATCAATTTCGACATTGCTAACCCAGGAATGCAGTTTGTAGAGAAGTTCAGTTGGATTCCACGTTACGATATTAACTATTATCTCGGCATTGACGGTATCTCCGTTTGGTTCATTGTTCTAACTGCCTTCATCAATATTTTTGTAGTGATTGCAGCATGGGAAGTCATTGACACTAAAGTATCGCAATACATGGCCTCCTTCATGTTCCTTTCAGGATTGATGATTGGCGTGTTTTGTGCGCTGGACGCTTTATTGTTTTACGTTTTCTTTGAAGCAACTTTAATTCCGATGTACATCATCATTGGTGTATGGGGTGGGCACAACCGCATCTATGCAGCATTCAAGTTTTTCTTGTACACCTTGCTTGGTTCCCTATTAACTTTAGTTGCCATGCTGTATTTGTATAACGTGACCAATAGCTTTGATATCTTAGTTTGGCAAAATGCACGCCTAGATATCGTTGAGCAAATTTTGCTGTTCTTTGCCTTCTTCATGGCGTTTGCTGTGAAGGTGCCAATGTGGCCATTGCACACTTGGCTACCAGATGTACACGTGGAAGCGCCTACCGGTGGCTCTGTCGTCTTGGCAGCCATTATGTTGAAACTTGG
Source organism: Polynucleobacter sp. (assembly GCA_037129175.1). GTDB lineage: Bacteria > Pseudomonadota > Gammaproteobacteria > Burkholderiales > Burkholderiaceae > Polynucleobacter. The sequence goes on from JBAXVK010000009.1 coordinate 48,494, forward strand.
TGCCTATGGTTTCTTACGCTTCTCATTGCCGATTGCACCGGACGCTAGCCAGTATCTTGGCCCATTTATCATCTTCTTATCTTTAGTTGCTGTTATCTATGTTGGTGCAGTGGCCTTGGTTCAAAAGGATATGAAAAAACTGGTGGCGTATTCATCGGTTGCGCATATGGGTTTTGTAACCCTGGGCTTCTTCCTCTTTAGCCCCCTGGGTATTGAGGGCGGTATTGTGCAGATGATTTCTCACGGCTTTGTAGCCGGTGCCATGTTCCTTTCTATAGGTGTGCTCTATGACCGTATGCATACTCGTCAGATTGCTGATTATGGTGGAGTAGTACATCGGATGCCGGCATTTACCGCTTTTGCTGTATTGATGGCCATGGCGAACTGTGGTCTACCGGCAACTTCTGGATTTGTTGGTGAGTTCATGGTGATTCTCGCAGCAGTGGACTATGACTTTGTGATTGGCATCCTAGCTTCAACAGCTTTGATACTGGGCGCTGCTTATTCATTGTGGATGGTCAAGCGCGTATTTTTCGGGGCGATTACCAATGCCCATGTAGAGGAGCTCAAAGACCTCAACGCACGTGAATACTTCATGATGGCTGTATTAACCATTTGCGTGATTGGTATGGGTGTTTATCCAAAGCCATTTACAGACATCATTCATCCTGCTGTTATTAATCTGCTACAGCACGTTGCTGTAAGCAAACTCTGAGTATAAGTAAATGCAAGCATTCGACCTCTACGCCATCCTGCCAGAACTTGTTTTACTCATAGCAACTTGTTTGCTATTGGTTGCCAGCGTTTATGTTCCTGAAAGAGTGGTATCTACTCCGGGCGTAGAACAGGATATTTTTCATACTCCGCGGGGCGTTGGATTCGTGTATTTCTTCACAATCGTTTTGCTTGTTTATCTAATTTTTGCATTCATCGGCCGCATGGGAGACCCAGCACTGATGGCGATGAATGATTTATTTCAATCTGATCCTTTATCTAACTTACTGAAAGCCTGTTCATGTGGTGCTGTCTTGGTGAGTTTTATTTACTCCAAGCAATACCTCATCGATCGCGCTTTATTCCGTCCAGACTTTATTGTTTTAGCCTTACTTGCCTTGCTTGGCCAGTTTGTCTTGATCTCCGGTGCAAACCTTTTAACCTTGTACCTTGGCTTGGAGCTAATGGCTTTGCCAACTTACGCACTAGTAGCAATGCGACATAGCAGTGAGAAGAGTGTTGAAGCTGCCATCAAGTATTTCATCTTAGGGGCATTGGCTTCAGGCTTCTTGTTGTATGGCATGTCTATGCTCTATGGCGTAACTGGCTCATTAGATTTAATCGAGATCTTCAAAATCGTTGCTGATCCACGCATCAATCATTTGGTGATGGCCTTTGGATTGGTATTCATTGTTTCTGGTTTGGCATTTAAGTTGGGCGTAGTGCCTTTTCATATGTGGGTACCGGATGTCTATCAAGGGGCACCAACAGCGGTGACTCTGATGATTGCTGCTGCCCCTAAGCTTGCTGCATTTGCCTTGCTATTCCGCTTATTGGTGAACACTCTGTTGCCGCTCTTGGGAGATTGGCAGCCGATGCTGGTTGTACTGGCAGTGCTGTCATTAATTCTGGGTAACGTTACTGCAATCGCACAAACAAACTTGAAGCGCATGTTGGCCTATTCTGCAATTGCGCAAATGGGCTTCGTGCTTTTAGGTATGTTATCTGTGTTTGATGATCATGCCTTTAGCGCCTCTATGTTTTATGTCATTACCTATGTATTAACCACATTGGGCACCTTTGGCTTACTGATGATTCTTTCTCGCAAAGGTCATGACTGTGAAACTTTAGATGACCTCAAGGGTTTGAATAAAAAGCATCCTTGGTTTGCTTTTATCGGATTGGTGATGATGTTCTCTTTAGCTGGCATTCCGCCAACAGTGGGCTTTGCAGCCAAATTAGGCGTACTAGAGGCCTTGGTCGATGGAGAGCATACCTTCTTGGCTATCACTGCCGTGATGGCTTCTTTGGTCGGTGCTTTCTACTACCTACGCGTAGTGAAGGTGATGTATTTTGATGAGCCAGTACAGGAGACCTCAATCAGCGGCTCTGGATTTGCCAAAGGCATTCTGGGCTTAAATAGTATTTTGGTATTAGCACTGGGCATTGTTCCTGCTGGCTTAATGAGTCTTTGTCTAGACGCTATGCGCCGCACCTTATTGGGTTCCTAAATTCTTAGGCAGAGATGACCGAAAAATCATTTAAAGATTTACCCAGCGGTGATCAGCATTTGCGGGAGGAACGCATTTCTGGGGAAGATATCTATGGCGGTATTTTCTTGAAGATGAAACGCGATACGGTTTCATTGCCTGATGGTCAGCAAGCGGTACGAGAGTATTTGACACACCCTGGAGCTGTCGCGATTGTGGCTTTATTAGATGATGGTAGGGTACTCTTGGAGCGTCAATATCGATACCCGATTGCCAAGGCTTGTATCGAAATTCCAGCGGGCAAATTAGATCCTAATGAAAATCCGCTGCTCTGTGCGCAACGTGAGCTTGCTGAAGAGACGGGCTATACAGCAAAAAAATGGAGCTATATTCGCCGGATCCATCCCGTGATTTCCTATTCAACAGAATTTATTGATATCTATTTGGCTGAGGACTTATTTCCTGGCAAGAGCAAGCTCGATGATGAAGAGTTCTTGGATGTCTTTGCAGCGCCTCTAGAGCAACTCATTGCTTGGGTAGAAGAGGGTGAAATTACAGATGTTAAAACGACGATTTCTGCCTATTGGCTGGATCGTTATCGTCGGGGCCTAGTTAGCCCAACAACTATTGCAAAGCCTATTAAATAGGCAGTTCCCAATACCGATTAAAATAGGGTTATTGAATTTAGCACTTTTGTCCCTATATAGGTTTTATGAAAGTTTATAACCTCGCTTGCCCACTAGACCATCGCTTTGAAGGATGGTTTGCCTCGGAAGAAGACTGTCTTACTCAGCAAGACAAGGGAATGCTTGCTTGTCCCATTTGCGAGAGCATAGACATTACCCGTATGCCCTCAGCCCCGCATATTGCAAAGTCTTCATCCACGGAATTAGCAGTATCAAAAGCGGATACTGGCCAACTTAGCGGTGATGTCGTTGCTTTAACTGGCCCAGACCATTCCCATTTAGAGGCTCAAGTTCAAGCAGCCTTTTTAAAGGGCATGCGTGAGCTGATGGGACGATCAGAGGATGTTGGTAATTCTTTTGCGGAAGAAGCTAGAAAGATTCACTATAAAGAATCTCCTGAACGAAGTATCCGTGGCCAGACTACCTTAGATGAGGCGGAATCTTTAAGGGAAGAGGGTATTGAGGTATTGGCAGTACCCTTAATGCCAGCCTTCAAAAACACACTTCAGTAGCGAGTACTTAGACAAGGCTTGAGAGTTAAAAAAATAGCGATCCGTAGATCGCTATTTTTATGTGTACCGCCTCTAGCACTTTAATTCGAGGTTGGCATCACAAACTCAGCACCCTTGGCAATACTCTCCGGCCAACGCTGCATCACGCTCTTTTGCTTGGTATAGAAGCGCACACCTTCTTTACCGTAAGCATGCATATCGCCAAAGATGGATTTTTTCCAACCACCAAAGCCATGCCAAGCCATCGGTACTGGAATAGGGACGTTAATGCCAACCATGCCAACTTGTACGCGGCGGGCAAACTCACGGGCAATATTGCCATCGCTAGTAAAGCAAGCAACACCATTGCCAAATTCGCAAGAGTTAACCAGATTCAGTGCATCCGTAAAGTTGGCTACTCGCATGCAAGATAGTACCGGGCCAAAGATTTCTTCAAGGTAAATCTTCATATCCGGTTTCACGTTATCAAAGAGCGTGCCGCCAATGAAAAAACCACTCTCGCTACCAGGAACTTTTAAGCCACGGCCATCAACCAATAGTTTGGCGCCAGAAGCAACGCCGCTTTCGATATAACCCGTAATGCGCTCTAAGGCTGCCTTAGTGACGATAGGGCCCATTTCAGCATCTAGCTCCATACCATTTTTGACCTTCAAGGTTTTGGTGCGCTCGATCAGTTTTGGCATGATTCTGTCAGCAGCATCACCAACCAAAACCGCTACTGAAATTGCCATGCAACGTTCACCAGCAGAGCCGTATGCAGCGCCAATCAGAGCATCAATCGCTTTATCCATATCAGCATCAGGCATGATGACCATATGGTTCTTAGCACCCCCTAAAGCCTGGGAGCGCTTACCAAAGTGAGCACAGCGCTCATAGAGGTAATTAGCAATTGGGGTAGAGCCAACAAAGCTCACTGCTTTGACATCTGGATTTTCAATCAGAGCATCTACAGCTTCTTTATCACCTTGGACAACGTTAAATACGCCATCAGGTAGACCTGCTTCTTTGAGGAGCTTAGCCATCAACAATGAAGCAGATGGATCGGTTGGACTTGGCTTGAGAATAAAGGTATTGCCACAAGCAATTGCTACTGGGAACATCCACATTGGCACCATGACAGGGAAGTTGAATGGTGTGATACCAGCGACTACGCCCAAAGGTTGGCGCATGACCCAGTTATCAATATCGGTAGATACCTGTTCGGTGTATTCCCCTTTGAGTAATTCTGGGATGCCGGTAGCAAATTCCACAATTTCAATACCACGGGTCACTTCGCCTTGAGCATCAGTAAATACTTTGCCATGCTCGGCAGTGATGATTGCCGCTAAGGCATCGCGGTTGGCATTGAGTAAGTCAAGGTACTTAAATAAGATGCGGGCTCGGCGTAATGGGCTGGTTTGGCTCCAAGTCTCAAAAGCCGCCTGGGCAACTGCCACAGCAGCATCGACTTCTTTGCGACTGGCTAGAGCTACGCGACGGGCTACAGTGCCTTTGGCGGGGTTATAGACATCTGCAAAGCGACCCTCTTTGGGGTTCACTAGATTGCCACCAATATAGTGGCCAATATCGTCTTTTGAATCAAAGGCTTGGGGTGCGTTCATAATCTCGTTTATTAATCAGTTTTTGGATAAAGGAAGCTTGCTGACCACAGGGTCTACAGGGCTTGGTTTTTTGGTTTATTTTGCTTTTTGAGTATTCTATCGCTTTAGAGTCCATTTCGTAATTTTTGGACTATTTCTCTGCTTTTTAAGGTATCCCATGAGTCTTTTGTTTTCTAAGTACACCCTCAATTCACCTCGCGGTCCATTGGAATTGGCTAACCGCATCGTAGTAGCCCCAATGTGCCAATACTCAGCAAATCATGGCGAGGCGACTGACTGGCATTTGATGCACTGGGGAAACCTTTTTAATAGTGGGGCGGCTTTATTCATTATTGAGGCCACTGGTGTCACGCCAGAGGCCCGGATTACACCAGCGTGTTTAGGGTTGTGGGACGACCGCACCGAAGCCGCTTTAAAAGATAAATTAACCCGTGCACGAAAACTAGCCCCAGCAATGCCAGTGTTTATTCAATTAGCGCATGCTGGTCGCAAAGCGTCTAGCGCGACCCCTTGGGATGGCGGTCAATTGCTTCCCGTTGATCAGGGTGGCTGGGAGATGCGAGCGCCTTCAGCGATTCCTCAGCATGAAGGAGAGCGCTTGCCTCAAGAGATTACTAAAGCAGAATTAAATGATCTGATTGATGCTTTCGTGATGGCGGCTAAACGCGCTGATCGTATTGGACTTGATGGTATCGAGCTGCATAGTGCCCATGGTTATTTATTGCATCAGTTCTTATCTCCCATCGCCAATCAAAGAACCGATGAATACGGTGGCTCATTTGAAAACCGCATTCGTTTTCCATTGGAATTATTTACTGCAGTCAGGGCGGCTTATCAAGGTGTTTTGGGTATTCGTATTTCAGCGAGTGATTGGATAGAGGGTGGCTGGACTCACGATGACACGGCTGAGTTTGCAAAGCACCTCAAACCGCTCGGTTGCGATTTTGTTCACATCTCTTCTGGTGGCATTTCTCCTAGGCAAAAAATTGAACTAGGACCCAATTATCAAGTGCCCTTTGCTAAGGTGGTCAAAGATGAGACTGGTTTGCCAACGATGACAGTAGGTTTGATTACGGACCCACATCAGGCTGAAGCGATCTTGCAGGCTGGTGATGCTGATTTGGTGGCCCTAGCCAGAGCCTTTTTATACAAACCCCGCTGGGGCTGGGAGGCTGCCGCTGCATTGGAGTGCACTGTCAACGCCAATGAGCGCTATTGGCGTTGTTTGCCGCGTGAGGCACAAGCAGTATTTGGAAACGTTAAAGTAGGTCAAAGATAAACGTATTATTAAAATTAGGAGATCATGATGAAAACAGGCATTCTGAGTAAAAAATTATTAATCTGCTTAGGGTTGACGGCGCTGACCAGTATCGCTAGTGCGCAATCCTTTCCTGATAGAAACATTGTCTTAGTTGTTCCAAACCCTCCAGGAGGTTTAGTTGACACCTCGGCGCGCTTACTTAGTGAACCATTAACGAGGGTGATTGGTCAAACCGTAGTCGTGGATAACAGACCTGGGGCAAGCGGGAATATCGCCTACCAATTTGTCGCTAATGCGAAGCCAGACGGATATACATTGTTGATTTCTTATTCTGGCTATCACGTAGGCAACCCAGCTTTAATGGATAAGCTTCCTTGGGATCCCGTCAAAGATTTTTCCCCGATCGCTTTGTTAACTATTTCTACTAATGTGATCGCTGTCCATCCTTCAGTACCCGTCAATACCTTAAAAGAATTTATTGCTTATGCAAAAGCAAACCCAGGAAAGCTCAATTACGCTTCACAGGGCAATGGCTCAGTCTCCCACATCGGTACTGAGATGTTTAAGCAAAGTACCGGGATTGAGATGACTCACGTCCCTTACAAAGGATCTGGCCCTGCGATTCAGGATGTTCTTGCTGGCCAAGTACAAGTCTTTATCAGTACTCCGCCATCATTGATGCAGCACGTACAAAGCGGCAAGCTCAAAGGCTTGGCCGTCACTGGTAAGAGTCGTCATCCAGGGATGCCAAATGTGCCAACTACTGCTGAGGCTGGTTTACCTTCCTTCCAATTAGAGTCTTGGGTTGGCTTGTTTGCACCCGCAGGAACGCCTGCACCAGTGATTACTAAGCTGACAGAATCAGTGAAGAAGAGTTTGGCATTGCCTGAAGTAAAAGAGCGCGCTGATGCTGCCGGCGTAGAGTTACGTTATTTAACTCCTGCTGCAACTGATGCCTTGGTGAAGAAAGAGCTCCCATACTGGAATAAGGCAATCAAGTCTGCCAACATCACGCTCGATTAAATACGCTTTAAGCCTGATCTCGCAAAACGGGATCAGGTAAGGCTAGTGCAAATGCTCTTGCAGCACTGAGTAAGAATTGATCCTTACCTGGGCCTGCAATGAGCGTTACACCTACTGGCAAGCCATTGGGCCCGCTGGCAACATTGAGATTAATACAAGGTAGGCCCAGCATGCTCCAGTCCCTGCAAAAAATAGGGTCGCCTGTGCCATCTTTGATCAATGGTGCCTCACCAGTTGCGCTAGGGGCTATCAAGATATCGATCTCGTTATTAAAAAGATCTGCGAGCGACGCTTTGGCACGCTCAACCATTAATAGATCTTTGACGTATTGCTCATAACTGATCTGAGCACCATCACTCAGTAGTTTATTTACTAGTGAGCTAATTTTTTTAGGAAAATGGGAGCGCTCAAAAGCAAGACTGCGCGACATCTCCGAAAGCATGATGTTGGTTTGGGCTTGAGTTAAACCATTGCAAGCTTTTGCTAGCTTCTGATCAACAACGGTTCCTTTGCAAATAGATTCTGCTGCATGCCTGGCAACTGCTAGTGCAGTAGCAGTTTCTTTTTGAGCATGTGACCAATTAGCGGTCTTGCAAATTCCAATGCGGGGCTTGTTATGAAGATCCTTCACGATAGCGAGCTGATGATCGCCACTCATAGCGGCTATACCGAGTGCCACATCTTCAACGCTGCGGCCAAAGCAACCCAAAGTATCGAGCGAGATCGAGAGGCTTTTGACACCAGCAATACTAATCTTTCCAAGGCTAGGCTTAAAGCCAACTACACCGCAATACGATGCAGGGCGAATAATGGAGCCAGCAGTTTGACTACCAGTTGCCAAAGGCACCATGAAGTCAGCAACTGCAGCTGCAGAGCCGCTCGAAGATCCGCCAGGGGTATGTTTGCGGTTATGGGGGTTCGTGGTGACACCAGCTTTGAAGGTGGCAAATTCTGTGGTGACCGTTTTTCCGAGGATGATGCCGCCAGCCTGGCGCATCAGCGCAATGGAAACCGCATCTGCTCTGGGGTAATGATTTTGATAAATAGGGGACCCATACCCGGTAGGTAGGTCATAGGTATCAAATAAATCTTTCACCCCAATCGGTAGTCCGTGTAAGAGACCTTGAACAGCGCCCTTATCGAGTTGCTTAGCTCTGGCTAGAGCATTTTCCTTGCCCAGGCTAACCCAGGCCTTTACAACACTTTCTCGATGGCCAATGCGATCTAGGCAGGAGAGCAGTAAATCGCTTGCTTTAATCTCTCTTCTGGAGAGGGCTTTTGCAGCTTGGGAGGCACTAAGGCTTTCGAGATCTTTCATAGCGCTATTTTACGTTCGGTGGCGTATGATCGCAATTTACTGTTTTAAATACCAAACTATTAGCCCAAAGTAAGTAGATCAATGAAGCAACATTCAGTCCGTGAAGCATGGCTCGAGGACGCTGTTAGACACCTGGAGCCAGTATTTTCCAAGGCGGGCTATGCCATCCCGCCAGTCAGAGTCTCCTGTGGATTTCCGGCCTCTAGCAGCCCTAGAACCACCTTGGGCCAATGTTGGCCTAGAGAGCGCTCTGGAGGAGGTGTCAATGAGATCTTTATTTCACCCAAAATTGATGATCCAGTGCAATTACTGGACACCTTGGTACACGAGCTATGCCATGCCGTTGATGACTGCTTTAGCGGTCATGGAGAGGACTTTAAGGGTATTGCTCAAACGGTTGGCCTAGAGGGGCCCGCAAGGATGGCCCATGCCACTGAGGAGCTGACAGTGAGACTCATGATGATTAGCCAAGAGCTTGGCCCATATCCGCATCAGGCGATCAATTTTCCACCGCCTAGACCTAGCAATTCAAGTCGCAGTAAGGCCAAGTGTGGTCAATGTGGCTATGAGGTCACTTTGCTTAAAAAATGGGCTAGTTATGGGGCGCCAATCTGCCCGAAGGATAATATCCGGATGCAGGAAGATGCGATAGAAACCATCGAAAATACCGAAGAGCACGACAGCGATTCTGTTGCTAAGGGTGGCAAGGTTACCCCAGACCAAATTCGTCGTGCGATCAGCTAGTATCGATATTTACCTGATTGTATTAAACACAATTGTTAATTAATTAAGATAAAAAATATGAACGCTCAGAAAATCTTTAAGAACCCAAAAATCGCTGTGATCCCCGGTGATGGTATCGGTAAGGAAGTCATGCCAGAAGGTGTGCGTGCTTTAGAAGCTGCTAACCGTAAATTTGGTATTGGTATGCAATTTGACTATTTTGATTTTGCTAGCTGTGATTACTACCTCAAGCACGGCAAGATGATGCCAGACGACTGGTTTGACACTCTCATGCAATACGATGCCATCTTTTTTGGTGCTGTTGGTATGCCCGATATTCTTCCTGATCACGTTTCTTTGTGGGGCAGCTTAATTCAGTTCCGTCGGGGCTTCGATCAATATGTGAACCTACGCCCAGTCCGTTTATTACCTGGCATTCCCTGTCCTTTGGCTAATCGCAAACCAGGCGATATCGACTTCTTTGTAGTGCGTGAGAACACTGAAGGTGAGTATTCCAGTGTTGGCGGCAAGATGTTCCCCGATACCGACCGCGAGATTGTGATTCAAGAATCGGTATTCACAAGACAGGGCGTTGATCGTATTTTAAAATATGCCTATGATTTAGCGCAGAGCCGTCCTAAGAAGCACTTAACTTCTGCGACTAAATCAAATGGGATTGCGATCACCATGCCTTATTGGGATGAGCGTGTAGAAGCAATGTCTAAGAAATTTACCGACGTGCGTACTGATAAATATCACATCGATATTTTGGCTGCTCATTTTGTGATGAATCCAGATCGATTTGACGTGGTTGTTGCTAGTAACTTGTTCGGAGATATTCTGTCTGATTTAGGTCCAGCTTGCACTGGCACGATTGCGGTAGCTCCCTCTGGAAGTATTAACCCAGAAGGTAAGTTCCCATCCTTATTTGAGCCTGTTCATGGCTCTGCCCCAGACATCTTTGGCAAGATGATTGCCAATCCAATTGGGCAAATTTGGAGTGGGGCGATGATGTTAGAACATCTTGGTTATCCAGAGGCAGGCAAAGCCATTTTTAATGCGATTGAAAAGGTTCTGTTAGCTGGCCCTGGACATGCGCCATTAACACCGGATGTAGGTGGCACAGCTAAAACAGATGACTTGGGTAAGGCTATCGCTGCTGCAATCTAATCTGAGGAACAATTAAGGAATGGCCGCCCCTTACGCTCCTTTACTTCAGCAAATGATGCTGGAGTTTCAAAACCAGCGCCTTGAATCAGCTGAGCGAATAGCGCGTTCTATCTTACGCATTAATGCCAAAGACTTGGTGGCACTACAAGTACAAGGCCTTTGCTTTGCAATGCAAGGCCGTGCAGAAGAATCTGTAGAGTCATTTGCTAAAGCGGCCTTGCTTGATTCTAAGAACCCAGAACTTTTGAAAAATTTAGCAAAGGCACAGCATCAAGCAGGGCACTATAGTGACGCAGTTCAAACCTTTGAAAAGCTCAAACGCTTGCTTCCAAATAATCCGCAAATATTGACGGACATGGGGACTGCGTATGCAAAACTCCGACAATACGATAAGGCTCAGGCTGTATATGAAAAGGCGATTTCACTTGATCCAAACTATTTTTTAGTATGGTCAAATCAAGGCAATCTTCATTCTGATCAAGGCTATCCAGTTGAAGCCATTAAATGCTTTAAACGTGCTATTGAGCTTAACCCAGACTATGCGGAAGCCTGGACGAATTACGGAAATGCACTTTTTGATTTAGGCCGTTATGACGAGGCATGTGAAGTGCATGACCAGGCTCTTGCACGTGATGCAAATTATGCTGAGGCGTGGTTTAACAAAGCAAATGCTCTAGTTGAATTAAAGCATGACGACATGGCTCGAATGAACTATTCAAAGGCTTTTGAATTAAAACCTACAATTCCATTTCTGATTGGGCAGTGGATTAATTCGTTGGCAACAGCCTGTAGTTGGGAGGGAAATGAGAAGTTAGTCTCTGCAGCCTTGCAGGCAGTTAAGGAAAATAAATCGGCAGTACCGCCATTTATTTTACTGCAAACCCCAGCTAGTCTCGCATTACAAAAGCAAGCTGCCCAAATATATATCCGTGAGCGCATACCTTATATTAATGAGTCTCAATTTCAATCTTTAAGTAGGGACGCAGATCGGAAAATTAGGATCGGATACTTTTCTAGTGATTTTAAGGAGCATCCCGTCGGCATCCTGATGGAAAACCTGATTCGTCTTCATGATCGCTCACGTTTTGAAATTTTTGGATATTTTTTAAATGCAAAATCCAATGATGCGCTGGAGGGAAGGCTTGAACAATCATTTGACAAGACATATGAATTATTTGGAGTTCACGACCAAGCTGCTCATAACTTAGTTATCGAGCATGGACTTGATATTGCCATTGATCTAAATGGCCATACCGCGGGGGCAAGAACAGGGCTATTTGCGCGGAAAATAGCGCCACTACAAATTAACTATCTAGGATACGCAGGCACATCAGGCGCTAGTTTTTATGACTATTTGATAACTGATCGAGTGGCAGTACCGCAAGAACATGCAACGCACTATACGGAAAAACTGGCTTACATGCCGAACTCTTTTTTCCCGGCAGATACCTTAGTTCATCATGAGGCCTTTGGTTCAATACCTTCGCGTGATAGCCAGGGACTACCTGAAGAAGCGTTTGTGTTTGCTTGCTTCAATAATTCTTATAAGATCGAACCGCAAGTTTTTACCCTGTGGATGAAATTACTGCAGCAAGTTAATAACAGTGTGTTGTGGCTATCGATGCCATCTGAACTAGCCAAGCAAAATTTATTAGAGAGCGCTAGAAAATTAGGGGTTGAGCCTTCTAGGCTGATATTCGCTAGTCGCGTACCCGCCAGAAAAGATCATTTAAGCCGTCTGCGCGTAGCAGATCTTTTCTTAGATACACCCTATTTCAATGCACACACCACAGCTGCTGATGCACTATGGGTTGGCGTACCTGTTTTAACGCAAATAGGAGAAACCTTCGCGGGAAGGGTGGCTGCTAGCCAACTTTCTGCTTTGGGTATGCCTGAACTCATTGTTAATACCCAAGATGAGTACTTTGCTAAAGCTTTAGAGCTCGCTACCCAACCACAGCTATTAAAAGAAATACGTGCAAAGCAATGGTCAAATAGGCTAAGCACCCCTTTGTTCAACACTAAGCAATATGTCAAAGATCTCGAAGGGCTATTTTGCGACCTTCTTGAGCGAAAATCTTAGCTGCTAAGACCCACAGGACTCCATACGGGGTCCTTTTTACTTGCCTTAGCAATTTCAGCCAGAATCTTTTCGTGCTGCTCAATATCATCATCACTAGCGGCTAATACCTTCAAATCAGTCGGTAAGGCTTTGGTATGTCCAGATGCATCAGCACCAACGGTATAGTCGATCAAATCAATAGAGAGATCCTCCTGACCTCTCGTCATCGCAACATACACCTCAGCTAAGAGCTGGGCATCTAATAGTGCACCGTGCAGGGTACGGTGTTGGTTACTAATAGAAAAACGCTCACAGAGTGCATCTAAAGAGTTCCGTTTACCAGGAAACATCTGGCGCGCATCGAGCAGGGTATCAGTGATCTTGGCAGCTAGAGTCCGAAATGGGGCGCGCTTGAGGATTGCGAATTCATTATCCAAAAAGCCTAGGTCGAAGGCTGCGTTATGAATCACAATGTCAGCACCATCTACAAACTCGATGAGCTGCTCAACGATATTCGCAAAGATGGGCTTATCGGAAAGAAACTCACGTGATAGGCCGTGGACAGCGAAAGCACCAGCATCAATATCACGCTCTGGATTAATGTAGTAATGGAAGGTACGGTCAGTTAGACGACGATCCAGCATTTCAACGCAACCAATTTCAATGATGCGATCACCAGTGGCAGGATTTAATCCAGTAGTTTCAGTATCCAGAATGACTTGACGCATTAGGTTCCCTCAAGTACTGACGGTGGAATTTCCATTGGGCCATTACCAGCATATTTATCTAAATAGAGATAAATCACGGGAGTAATAATCAAGGTCACAAATTGAGAGAAGATTAGGCCGCCAGCGACACTGATGCCTAGTGGCTGGCGTAACTCTGCGCCAGCTCCTATGCCAAGCGCAATGGGTAATGCGCCCATCAAAGCAGCAATCGTAGTCATCATGATGGGGCGAAAGCGCAAGATACATGCTTCACGAATTGCCTTTTCGGGCGTCATGCCTCGATTACGCTGCGCATCTAAAGCAAAGTCAATCATCAAAATCGCATTTTTCTTCACAATACCAATGAGCAACAAGATGCCGATCGAAGCAACAACGGTGAGCTCAAAGCCGAAGATGCGTAAGGACAAAATTGCACCAATAGCCGCAGAGGGTAGACCAGCCAGAATGGTGAGCGGATGAATATAGCTCTCATATAGGCAGCCAAGCAAGATGTAGATTACTCCCAGGGCAGCCAGAATCAGAATCACTTGGCCAGATTGATTATCTTTGAATACCGCAGCATCGCCACCATAACTCGTGATGATGGAAGGTGGTAAAGCAACTGCCTTAACAAAGCCATCTATGGCCTTAGTTGCATCCCCCAAGAAAATATCTGGAGCGAGGTTAAAAGAAATCGTTACTGCGGGAATCTGTCCCTGGTGGTTGACTGCTGTAGGTCCCACAGTTCTGACAAAGCTTGCAAGACTGGATAGCGGAATCAATTTATCTGTCGCTCTACCGCGAACGAAGACCTTGTTCAAGTCTGTTTCAAATTGACGATCATTCTCTGTTGTTTCCAAAATAACATAGTAGGTATTGACAGGGGTATAGATCGTGGATACCTGTCTCTCACCAAAGGAAGAGTAGAGCGCAGTACGAATATCAGCGATGGATACTCCTGCACTGGCAGCTTTTTCCCGATCAATTTCAATCTTGACATTCAAACCTTTTAATTGCGAGTCACTAGTGACATCCTTAAAAATGGGATCAGTACGCATTTTTTGCAACAATTTCTCAGCCCATTCATTGACGCCTTCAAAGCCAACGCTTTGAAGGGTAAATTGATAGCGGCTTTTACTACTTCGACCACCGAGCTGTAAATTTTGTACCGGGCTCATGTAGACCTGAATGCCCGGAATTTCTTTGAACTTGGCTCTTAGACCCTCCATGACTTGACTCATTTTTTGGCGCTCATTTTTGGGCTTCAGAATAATGAAGAATCTGCCAGTATTGCGACCTGTACTTTGGCCGCCGCCCAGAATGGAGATTGATGTTGCAACATTGGGGTCGCTATCGACTACTTTCGCAGCCTGATCTTGCAAAGCCATCATTGTCTTGAAAGAGGTGTCTTCAGAGGCTTCTACAGTCACGCGTAACTGACCAATATCTTCTTCTGGAAAGAATCCTTTGGGACTATAGGCAAAAAGAGCGATGGTGATTACAAAGCTTGAAATCGCCCCAATTAATACTTTCTTTCTATTCACTAAGGCTAAATCTAAATAGTGAATATACTGTTTTAGCGTCCACTCATATACGCGGTCGAATTGCTTTGTGATTGCATATTCTTTTTGATGAATACCTGGTTTAGGCAAAAAGCGGCTGCATAACATCGGTACTACTGTTAATGAGACAACGGCCGATACTAGTATTGATAGCGTTACAACAACGGCAAATTCTCTAAAGAGAAGGCCAATTGGGCCTGCCATGAAAAATAGTGGAATAAATACTGCCACCAAGGACAAGGAGATTGAGATGATCGTAAAGCCAACCTCTTTACTGCCCTTAAGCGCAGCTTTTAAGGGATCCATGCCTTCTTCAACATAGCGCATGATGTTTTCAAGTACGACAATTGCATCATCTACCACTAAGCCAACAGCAAGAGTGATGCCCAGCAAGGAAATATTATTAAGGCTGTAGCCTAAAAAATAGAAAACAAAGAATGCACCGATCAGAGAAATCGGCAGACTAATGGATGGAATAATAGTTGCAGATAAATGCTTTAGGAATAGGAAGATCACCAAGACAACCAGTGCGATGGTGAGAAGCAAGGTCAGATTGACATCATGAATCGATTCAATAATCGACAGCGAACGGTCATTAAGCAGCGTTAACTGAATAGAGTCCGGCATTTGTGCTTTGAGAGAAGGCAACAGTTTTTTAATTGAGTCAACAACTTCAACCGTATTGGCATTTGGTTGGCGCAGTATGGCAATTGCTATTGAGCGTTCACCATTTGCTGAGGCAAAGGTCTTCACATCTTCAAAGCTCTCTTGAACATCGGCAACATCTTTGAGATAAATTGGAAATCCATTTCTCTGGGCAACGATCAGGTTGCCAAATTCTTCAGCCGTCACTAGCTGTGGATTGGCATAAATAGTAATGAGTTGGCGTGGGCCATCAAGGGTTCCGATCGGGCTATTGGTATTCGCTTTGTTGACCGCTGCAGCTACCTCATCCATGGTGATATTGCGATTGCCTAAGGCATCTGGCCTAACACTTACCCGGACTGCATACCGCTTTGCTCCGTACACTATTACTTGTGAAACCCCAGAAATAGTTGATAAATTTGGAGACATCAGGTTCTCTGCATAAGCATTCATATCAGAAAGGCTGATTGACGGAGAGCTCATGCGGACAATTAATACGGGGGTATCTGCAGGATTAATTTTTCGATACGAAGGAGGTATCGTCATTTCAATTGGCAAACGTCGTTGCGCCCGTAAGAGGGCAGCTTGAACATCTACAGCCGCTTTATCGATATCTCGGTCACTTGTAAATTCGAGCGTAACGCTCGTTGAACCAAGCGAGTTGGTAGAGCTAATGACTTTGATGCCATCAATCGTTGAAAATTCTTTTTCAAGCGGGAGTGCAACAGCCGAGGCCATAATTTCAGGTGAGGCACCAGGTAAGCTGGCAGTTACAGAAATCACTGGCGTATTGAAACTAGGAAGAGCAGCTACTGGAATCTTAAAATACGCAACACTCCCAGCAACGACAGTTGCAATAGACAGTAATACCGTCATTACAGGACGTCTAATGCATAGCTCAGAAAGCGTCATTTTGGTTCAGTGCTAGTGGTTTTATCAGCGGGGGGCTGCTCCGATTTGGAGGATTTTGCTTCACGCACTTTGCTGCCAGTGCGCAAATTCTGCTTACCTTCAACCACAATGCGATCACCAGAATTAATTCCAGTAATGACTGAGGTGCCCAGGTACTCATAGGGTACTTTCACCGGTTTTGCGGTGACCTTATCGTCCTTGTCGACCACATATACCAGACGCCCAGTAGGGCCAATGACAATTGCTTGAGTGGGAACGGCAATCACGTCTTTTAAGGTGTTGGCATTGAGCGAAACGCGTGCAAATTGGCCAGGAAGTATTTCCAACTTATTGTTCGGAATTTGTGCTTTAACACGCACTGAGGCAATCAGCGGGTCTACTTGGTTATCGATCACCAGAACTTGACCTTCATAAGTATTTTTTCCAGTATCGCCAATAGTCACCCTTACCTTCAAAGGTACATCATCTTTTCTATTTTCCAGAATGATGGGAATATCTTTTTCTGGAATGACAAACTGAACATTAATCGGGTTGAGTTGCGTGATGGTGACCATCGAACCTACGCTCGAGGTGGCAGTAGAGCTTGTTGCAGTTGTTACGACATTACTTGCTTGCACTAGAGAGCCGGGGAAGACGTTTATGATTCCTGCTCTGCCGTTAATTGGTGAGCGAATGGAGTCAAAGGAGAGTTGTACCTCGGCAGAACGTGCAGCAGCTTGTGCGGACTTGGAATTGGCAAGAGAAGTCTCTAGGCCAGCCTTTGATATAAAGTTTTTGTCTACTAATTCTTTAGCACGTAAGTATTGTTTCTGAGCGTCATCAGCCAAGGCTTTGAGCTTTTCATAGTTGGCTTTGTCATTGCGATCATCCAGCGTAAAAAGGAGCTGCCCCTCTTTAACTTCTTGACCATCCTTAATATGAATTTTACTAACGGTGTTTGTCACCATCGGACGGATATCTACAATACTATTAGAAACAGTCGTGCCGGTAGCTTCAATAATGAGAGGCACATCTTTTTTCTCCACTACTACGCTAGTAATCACTTGAGGGCCCCCAGCCTTTTTTCCTGCAGGGAAAAAATAGTCGTAGGTTTTAGAGCCTGCATAAAGAACAATCAATACCAGCAAAATGCGCCACTTAAAGCGAATCACAAAAGCCTTAGCTGTGGCGTAATCGATTTTCTTAACTTGACTAATGTATTGATTTACTTGGGGGGAATATTTATTCCAGAGGGCACACAGACGTGCCTGACCCATATCCTTGATTTGCACTAATTTGGCAAACAATCTATCCAGAGAAGATTCTATTTTTGACACAGTCTCGTTTTTCTTGGTTTTATTAGGTTTTAATGCCTTTTTAGGGCTTTTAAGTCCCAGCCATTCTCTCATAAGACTGCCTAAAAGGTGCTTGTGGAGGGATTATTGGCCCTAGGGCAAAAACTCCTCAACACCCTTATTTGCTAGCTGGTCAGCGAGTTCATTGCCAGGATGGCCGTTATGGCCTCTGACCCAATGCCATGAGATTTCGTGATCAGGCAGAAGGGCATCTAATTCTTGCCAAAGATCGGCATTTTTGACCGGATCCTTGCTGGCAGTCTTCCAGCCCCGTTTTTTCCAACCCTCAAGCCATTCTGTTACCCCTTTTTGGACGTATTGAGAATCGGTCCAGAGCTCAACGGTGCTTCTTTGCTTTATGGAGCGCAAGGCAAAAATGACGGCGCTAATTTCCATACGATTGTTCGTTGTGTGTTTTTCACCGCCGTGAATATGTTTTTCATGACCGCCTGAACGTAATACCGCCCCCCAACCACCCGGACCAGGGTTGCCTTTGCAGGCCCCATCAGTGTAGATGACGATGTGAGGTGTGTGTGGTGCTGATTTAGTATGTGGCATCGCTCTAATTTACTGTCTATTGGATTTCTTGTAGTTGATTACGCTCTGCCGCTGGAGTAAGTTGCTGAATTGCAGGAATTCGCACTGGTGCGATTTTCCCGATGAGCCGGATACCTTGGTGACGTTTGATTGCTGACACTAAGAATACCGCGCCAAAGATAGGCCACCAACGATTGCCCATCGACTCTAAAAAAGCCATGCGACCCATAGCTGACTGGCCTTGCAAGGGGAATTTATAGCAGCCAAAGTGGCCGCGATCTAATGAAAAATTGAGTAACTTTAGCCAATCTTTGATGCGGATGAGGCTAATAAATTGACCGTCCCGCGGTAAGTAGGGATTACCTATCAATCTACTGAAGTATTGTCTGGCACCCCATAAGCTGGCTGGATTAAATCCGGAAATAATCAAGCGACCTTCAGGACGCAAGACACGATCTACTTCACGCAAAATTTGGTGAGGATCAGCTGCAAATTCGAGAACATGGGGAAGTACCACTAAATCTAAACTTTCATTTGCAAATGGCAACTCAGAAGTATTACCTTCAATCAGGTGCCAATTAAAACGCGCAGCATATTCACGATTGTCATTGGAATTTAACAAGAGTGCTTGCAAAGGCATGCGGTTCTCAATCAAAGTATTGATTTGTGGCAAACCAATTTGAACCGCATGAAAGCCAAAGACATCTGTGACGATTTGGTCAAAGCACGTTTGTTCCCAAGCCAGTACATAGCTTCCTGGTGGTGATTGCAGCCATTTCTCCCAAGAGCTCCATGGGGGTGCAGGCATCTGAGAAGGGATGGGTGGGGTTGGTATCATCGGTCTATGGATAAGAATACTTTATTGCAAGTTTGGCCTATTCCGGCCTTTGATGACAACTACATCTGGTGTATCCATGATGGCAAGTCGGCTTTGGTGGTCGATCCAGGGGATTCTGCCCCAGTAGAAGACTATTTGTTGCAACAGAACTTAGACCTTAAAGCAATTTTGGTTACCCACCATCATGCCGACCATACCGGCGGCATCCTCAATTTACTGCGCAGTTTCGGTGCTGATATTCCAGTCTATGGACCAGCCAATACCGATATCCCAGGACGCACAATCATTGCCAAAGAAGATGACACGATAGACATAGCTGCACCTAGGATTAGCTTCAAAGTATTTGAAGTGCCTGGACATACTCTGACTCATATTGCGTATTTCGCCAAGCTGCAGGCGAATATGCTTGAGCCGATACTACTTTGTGGCGATACCTTGTTTGCATCAGGCTGTGGGCGTTTGTTTGAAGGAACCCCAACCCAGATGACTGCGTCATTGGCTAAGTTTGCTGCCTTACCAAAAAATACTCTGGTGTACTGCACTCATGAATACACCATGTCTAATATTCGTTTTGCTTTAGCTGTCGAGCCAAACAATTCCAATCTGATCTCTTGGTCAGAAAAGGCACACGCTTTGAGAGCGCAAAATCTGCCGACCTTGCCAACTACTATCGGACAAGAACTGCAGGTCAATCCCTTTATGCGCTGCGATCAAACCGATGTGATTGCAATGGCCAAAGAAGTTTCTGGCCAAGAAAATTTGCCGACTCCAGCACATGTGTTAGCAGTCGTTAGGGCTTGGAAAGACCGCTTCTGATGCGTTTGCCTATGGTGGTAATCTTGCTTGCCGTTTTTCTATCAGGATGTGCAAGTACCGGTGACTGGTCATCCGATACCTCCACTAAAACCAATCCAAAGGCGTCTAAGGCGCCCCGCGTCAATCTCAAGAGCCAATCGGTCAGTCAGGTTTATGCACCCTCCGATAATTTATGGATTCGGATTCGGGATGGCTTTCAGATGGAACCCATGAATTCTCCTTTAGAAATTGAGCAGGTGCGGTGGCTTAGCGCAAGACCGGATTACGTTAATCGTTCAATGACACGTTCTTCACGCTATTTGTTTTACATCGTGCAAGAAGTGAATGCTCGCAATATGCCAACTGAAATTGCATTACTGCCATTTGTCGAAAGTGCTTTTGTCACTAACGCTAAATCGAGTGCCAAGGCCGTAGGTTTATGGCAGTTCATGCCAGCAACTGGAAAAGATTTTCGCTTGACGCAAAACGTCTTTAGGGATGAGCGTCGTGATGTATTGCAATCAACTGATGCGGCATTGGATTACCTCCAGCGCTTGTATAACCAGTTCGGTAGTTGGGAGCTTGCACTGGCAGCTTATAACTGGGGTGCTGGGAATATTTCTAAGGCACAGAAGCGCAACTTGGCAGCAGGCTTGCCTCTTAATTACGAGAGCTTGACCATGCCAAAGGAAACGCGCAACTACGTACCTAAGCTCATGGCCTATCGCCAAATTGTTTTGGATCCACAGGCTTATGGAATTGTTTTACCTGAATTAGAAAACCACCCATACTTCGTTGCATTAGATATTGATAACGATATCGATGTGGCCGTTGTCATCAAGCTTGCTGAAATCCCTGAAGAAGAATTTCATAATCTAAATCCCTCATTTAATAAGCCAGTGATATTAAGCAATGCTAATCAACAGATTTTGTTGCCATTTGCGCATGCAGAAATCTTTCAAGCCAATCTCAAGAGTTATAGCAAGCCACTGTCTTCATGGACAGCAGTCAAAATCAGTAAAACGGAGAGCGTTGACCAGGTTGCTAAAACGCTGGGGGTAGAGGTCGATTCCTTGAGAAGTGTGAACGGTATTCCTAAGGGTATGCGCGTCAAGGCAGGCTCTACCGTGTTGATCCCTAAAACCAGTAGTCGCGCTGGTGATGTTTCTACGGCAATGGCTGAAAACGCTAGCTTGAGCCTAGAAAAACCAGCTCCACCAACTCCCAAGTGCGCAAAACCTGCCAAGAGTGGCCAAAACACCAAATGTGTTTCCACTAAGACTAAGGGTAATTCTTCTGCCAAAAATGCTGCATCTCAGCATAAATCCGCATCGACAGGACTTGAAAAATCTGCGAAAAATAGCAGTTCAGCTTCCTCCAGCGCCAAAGGGAGCTCGAATATTAAGTAGCTTCAGTAATTTCAGTAACTTTTAGATTAGGTTGACCATGTCCTATAAAGCACATCATGAACGTTCCATTAAAGACCCAGATGGATTTTGGGGTGAGCAAGCCAAGTTAATTCACTGGGAAAAACCGTTCGATAAAGTTCTCAATTACGACAACCCCCCATTTGCAAAATGGTTTGAAGGGGGGCTTACTAATCTTTGCTACAACTCAGTAGATCGTCACGTAAAAGAGCGACCCAATCAAATTGCCCTGGTTGCTGTTTCAACAGAAACCAATATCGAGAAGGTATATACATTCCAAGAGCTTTACGAAGAAGTCAATCGGATGGCTGCTATTTATAAAGCCAATAGTATTCAAAAGGGCGATCGGGTCTTAATTTATATGCCTATGATCGCGGAAGCCTGCTTTGCAATGCTCGCGTGCGCACGAATTGGTGCCATTCATTCAGTTGTATTTGGTGGATTTGCTTCACATAGTTTGGCATCCCGTATCGATGATGCCAAGCCAAAAATGATTGTGACATCAGAAGCAGGTATGCGCGGTGGAAAAGTAGTGCCATACAAACCGCTCTTAGATGAAGCGATTACTTTGGCAAGCTACAAGCCTGAAAAGGTCTTGCTTGTCAATCGCGGCTTATCTGAATTTGTCAGCGTACCGGGTAGAGATTTAGACTATGCGTCTGAGCGAGGGCAGTATTTGCATGACATCGTGCCAGTCGAATGGGTAGATGCCACTCATCCTTCATATATTCTCTACACCTCTGGCACTACTGGTAAACCTAAAGGCGTACAACGAGATACGGGTGGTTATGCAGTTGCCTTGATGTCCTCTATGAACCATATCTTCTGTGGCAAGGCTGGTGAAACTATGTTCACTACCTCGGATATCGGTTGGGTAGTCGGTCACAGCTATATCATTTATGGGCCATTACTCAATGGCATGGCAACGATCATGTATGAAGGTACGCCATTGCAACCGGATGCAGGCATTTGGTGGGAGCTGGTAGCGAAATACAAAGTTTCAGTGATGTTCTCTGCACCAACAGCGGTGCGTGTTCTCAAAAAACAAGACCCTGCTTTTTTAACCAAACACGATCTCTCATCATTACGTACCTTGTTCTTGGCAGGCGAACCATTAGATGAGCCTACTGCAAGTTGGATTCATGATGCAATCAAAAAACCGATTGTGGATAACTACTGGCAAACAGAAACCGGCTGGCCAATACTAGCTATTCAGCGAGGCGTTGAAGTGATGCCCCATAAGTTTGGTTCACCTGGCCTGCCATCCTTTGGTTACAACATGAAGCTGCTCGACGATGCTACTTCCGCAGAGCTGGGTCCCGATCAAAAAGGAGTTATCGCTATTGAAGGCCCATTACCTCCAGGTTGTATGCAAACTGTATGGGGTGATGACAAGCGCTTTGTCAGCACCTATTGGGAAACTATTCCGGGTAAGTTGATCTACTCGACATTTGACTGGGGCATTAAAGATAAAGATGGTTACTACTTCATCTTGGGGCGCACCGATGACGTCATCAACGTTGCAGGACACCGTCTTGGCACGCGCGAGATTGAGGAAAGTATTTCTAGTCATCCTAATGTCTCAGAAGTTGCCGTTGTCGGAATTGAAGACAAACTCAAAGGTCAGGCTGCAATTGCATTTGTGATTCCGAAGGATTCTTCTAAAACAGATAATCTAGAAAAAGAATGTATGAAGACCGTTGATAGCCAGTTAGGTGCCATTGCAAGACCTGGACGGGTTTATGTGGTGACAGCGTTGCCCAAGACCCGTTCTGGCAAGATTGTGCGTCGCGCTTTGCAGGCAGTGGCAGAAGGTCGTGATCCTGGTGATATCAGCACCATGGAAGACCAAACTGTTTTGGCTCAAATCACGACCATCATCGAGCAAAGCGCCAAGGCCTAAACGCCCTCAAAGGCTCAATAGAGTGGGGATTCAAGGGTTTACGAGCAAAACTGGTATCATTGTAAGGTTCGAAACTTATTAAATTACCCTAGCGCTTAAAGACACTCACCTCCCGCATACACAAGCCTCGGGTTGGTCTTTTTGGGGGTTTTGAGCGTCGGATGGAGCAGGGACTGGAGATGGTTTGTCACCCTTGCTTCCTTCTTTTCCTCCCGCCGTGTTGGCTTTAGCTGACGGCACCATATTTCCCGGATTTAGCATTGGCGCCCCCGGCGAAACCACAGGCGAAGTTGTTTTCAATACCGCATTAACCGGCTACCAAGAGATTATTACTGATCCTAGTTACTGCCGTCAGATTGTGACCCTCACTTATCCTCATATTGGCAACGTTGGTATCAATGCACAAGATGCAGAGTCAAATCAGATTCATGCTGCTGGTCTAGTGATCAAAGATTTACCGAAGCGTATTTCCAATTTCCGCTCAGAAGGCAGCTTAGATAGCTACCTTACTAAAGCAGGTGTCCCTGGTATTGCTGGAATTGATACTCGTAAACTAACCCGTATCCTGCGCGACAAGGGCGCTCAGTCTGGAGCTATTGTTGCTGGTAAATTAGGTGATGACTATGAGGCCTTAGGTAAAAAAGCCCTTGAGCTAGCAAAAGCTTTCCCTGGCATGGCTGGCTTGGATTTGGCCAAAGTCGTGAGCACCAAAAAAGCTTACCCTTGGCATGAAGCGCAATGGGAACTTCATGGTCCAGAGGGTAAACCTGCATACAGAGCATTAGATACTAGTAAGTCGACTAAAAAAGTCGTTGCCTATGACTTTGGCGTCAAACATAATATTTTGCGCATGCTCACGGAGCGTGCTTGCGAACTAACGGTAGTACCAGCACAAACGAGCGCAGCAGAAGTGCTTGCCATGAATCCCGATGGCGTATTTTTCTCTAACGGTCCTGGTGATCCCCAGCCTTGTGATTACGCCATTGCTGCAGCCAAAGAAATTATTGCCAAGGGCGTGCCTACTTTTGGCATCTGCTTAGGTCATCAAATTATGGGTCTAGCAGCTGGCGCTAAAACCCTCAAGATGAAGTTTGGTCATCATGGTGCTAACCATCCTGTTAAAGACTTAGACACTGGGCGCGTAGCAATCACCTCCCAGAACCACGGCTTTGCAGTGGATGCGAATACCTTGCCCGAGAACATTCGGGTCACACACGTTTCATTGTTTGACGGCTCACTGCAAGGTCTGGCTTGGAAAGACAAGCCTGCATTCTGCTTCCAGGGTCACCCTGAGGCCTCGCCTGGACCTCACGACATTGCCTATTTATTCGATCATTTTGTGGACCTCATGAATGCTAGCAACAAGGGAGGCAAATAATGCCTAAGCGGAGCGATATTCAGAGCATCTTGATTATTGGCGCAGGCCCCATTGTGATTGGACAGGCTTGTGAGTTTGACTACTCAGGCGCACAAGCTTGTAAAGCTTTGCGTGACGAAGGTTACAAAGTCATTTTAGTCAACAGCAATCCTGCAACCATCATGACTGATCCAGAGATGGCTGATGTGACTTACATCGAACCCATTACTTGGGAAGTTGTTGAGCGCATTATTGCTACTGAAAAGCCAGATGCGATTTTGCCAACCATGGGCGGACAAACTGCCTTGAACTGTGCATTAGATTTACATCGTCACGGTATATTGAAAAAGTACGGTTGTGAATTAATCGGCGCTTCACCAGAGGCAATTGATAAAGCAGAAGATCGTCAGAAATTTAAAGAAGCGATGACTAAGATTGGTCTTGGCTCTGCTAAATCGGGCATTGCACATACAATGGAAGAGGCGCTTGAGGTACAACAGCGCATTCAGCAAGAGGCTGGTAGCTCAGGATTTCCAGTCGTGATTCGTCCTTCATTCACCATGGGTGGCTCAGGCGGTGGTATTGCTTATAACCGTGAAGAGTTTGAAGAGATTTGCAAACGCGGTCTTGATCTATCCCCAACCCGTGAACTGCTGATTGAGGAATCACTCTTGGGCTGGAAAGAATTTGAGATGGAAGTGGTGCGTGATCGCAACGACAACTGCATCATTGTTTGCTCGATTGAAAACTTGGACCCGATGGGTGTGCACACTGGTGACTCGATCACAGTTGCTCCGGCACAAACGCTGACGGATAAAGAGTATCAAATCATGCGTAATGCATCGATTGCGGTTCTGCGTGAAATCGGTGTTGACACCGGTGGATCAAACGTGCAGTTCTCCATTAACCCAGAAGACGGCCGCATGATTGTGATTGAGATGAACCCACGGGTATCTCGCTCATCTGCCTTAGCCTCTAAAGCAACGGGCTTTCCGATTGCCAAGATTGCGGCGAAGTTGGCTGTTGGCTACACCCTAGATGAACTAAAGAACGATATTACTGGCGGCGCAACCCCAGCATCCTTTGAGCCTTCAATCGATTATGTAGTGACGAAGATTCCGCGTTTTGCTTTTGAGAAATTCCCGCAAGCAGATTCACGTTTAACCACGCAGATGAAATCGGTTGGCGAAGTGATGGCCATTGGCCGCACTTTCCAAGAGTCTTTCCAGAAAGCCCTACGTGGCCTTGAAGTTGGCGTCGATGGCTTGGATGAATTTTCTACCGATCTTGACGATATCGTGAATGAAATCAATGAGCCAGGCCCAGATCGTATTTGGTACTTGGCTGATGCCTTCCGCATGGGGATGAGCTTGGATGAGGTCTATGCCGAGACCAAAATTGATCCTTGGTTCTTAGATCAAATTGAAGAACTGATTACTGTCGAAGCAGAACTCAAGAAGCGTAAGCTGGATACTCTCACTTCAGCAGAACTGCGTTCGGTCAAGCAGAAGGGTTTTTCTGATCGTCGCTTAGCGAAATTATTAGGTGTGGATGCCACGGCTGTCCGCATAACCCGTCATCGCCTAAAAGTATTCCCTGTTTATAAGCGTGTTGATACTTGCGCTGCCGAGTTCTCAACCAATACTGCCTACTTGTATTCCACCTATGAAGCAGAGCACGGCGAATGCGAATCGAATCCTACTTCCAAAGACAAGATCATGGTATTGGGTGGTGGGCCTAACCGAATTGGTCAAGGCATCGAGTTTGACTATTGCTGCGTACATGCTGCGTTAGCAATGCGCGAAGATGGTTATGAAACCATTATGGTGAACTGCAACCCAGAAACCGTTTCAACTGACTACGACACCTCTGATCGTTTGTACTTTGAGCCACTGACGCTAGAAGACGTATTAGAAATCGTTGCTAAAGAAAAACCCAAAGGCGTGATCGTTCAGTACGGCGGTCAAACTCCTTTGAAACTCGCTTTGGATCTCGAGCGCAATGGCGTACCAATTATTGGTACCTCGCCAGATATGATTGACGCTGCGGAAGACCGCGAGCGTTTTCAAAAACTATTGCAAGGCTTAGGTTTACGTCAACCGCCAAACCGTACTGTACGCACAGAAGCAGAGGCACTGGTTCTTGCTGAAGAAATTGGCTACCCATTAGTAGTGCGTCCTTCCTACGTATTAGGTGGTCGTGCGATGGAGATCGTTCATGATGGCCGTGACCTAGAGCGCTATATGCGCGAGGCTGTCAAGGTCTCTCATGATTCCCCGGTATTACTAGATCGCTTTCTCAATGATGCGATTGAGTGTGATGTGGATTGCATTCGCGATGGCTCTAAGGTCTTCATTGGTGGTGTGATGGAGCATATCGAGCAGGCGGGTGTTCACTCTGGTGATTCAGCATGTTCATTGCCGCCATATTCTTTATCTGATGAGACTGTAGAAGAGATTAAGCGTCAAACAGCCGCTATGGCTGCAGGTCTGAATGTGATTGGTCTGATGAACGTGCAGTTTGCGATTCAGAATGTGGATGGTAAAGATGTCATCTATGTTCTCGAAGTCAATCCGCGCGCTTCTCGTACCGTACCTTTTGTTTCCAAAGCAACCGGCCTGCAGTTGGCTAAGATTGCAGCGCGTTGCATGGTTGGTCAAACACTAGAGCAGCAGGGCATTAAGGCTGAGGTGAAGCCGCCATACTTCTCGGTTAAAGAAGCAGTATTCCCATTTAATAAGTTCCCAGGAATTGATCCCATTCTCGGGCCAGAGATGCGCTCTACTGGCGAAGTGATGGGTGTCGGCAAGACCTTTGGTGAAGCACTCTTTAAATCGCAATTAGGCGCCGGTATCAAACTGCCCAAGAGCGGAACTGTGCTACTTACGGTCAAAGATAGTGATAAGCCTAAAGCGATTGAAGTTGCTAAGCTTTTGCATCAACTCGGTTTCCCAATGGTTGCAACCAAAGGTACTGCCGCTGCCATTGAAGCTGCTGGTCTGCCAGTGCGTCTTGTGAATAAAGTCAAAGATGGTCGTCCTCATATTGTGGATCTCATCAAAAATGGTGAAATTTCCCTCGTATTTACCACTGTGGATGAGACCCGTACTGCCATTGCCGACTCAAGATCTATCCGGACTACCTCCCAGGCTAATGGCGTTACTTACTACACGACAATTAGCGCGGCCCGTGCAGTAATGGATGGTTTGTTGGCCTCCCAAAAAGGCAGCAAAGAGTCTCTAGAGGTTTATTCCTTGCAGGACTTACATCAAAAGCTCATTTAATCTAAAATCAACTTTTATTAGCGCAATCCAGCGCACGAATTTAAGTTAGGTTGGCAGTATGAGCACAATTCCCATTACCAAACGCGGTGCAGAACTTCTTAAAGAGGAGCTGCACCGTCTGAAGCATATTGAGCGTCCAGCAGTCATCATCTCGATTTCTGAGGCGCGTGCCCAAGGCGATCTCTCTGAGAATGCCGAATACGATGCCGCTAAAGAAAAGCAGGGTTTCATTGAAGGCCGTATTCAGGATCTTGAAAGCAAGTTATCTGCAGCGCAGATTATTGATCCAGCCACACTCGATGTTTCTGGTCGGATTGTGTTTGGTGCTACTGTTGATCTGGAAGACCTCGAAGATGGTACCAAGCTCACTTATCAGATCGTGGGTGACGATGAGGCCGATATCGCTGTAAGTAAAATCTCGATTAGCTCTCCCATTGCCCGTGCCTTGATTGGCAAGGAAGAGGGCGATGTTGTCGCTGTGCAGGCTCCCGGCGGCAATCGTGAGGTCGAGATTCTGGCAGTTCGCTATATCTAAGAATCCTCTCTAGAGAAACTCAGTGCAGAACGCAACTGCTCCAACACATCCTGGAGCGCAACGACTCTTTATCTTAATTGCCGGTCTCTGGGTAGGTAGCATTCTTGCTGTTGGCTATCTGGTTGCTCCAGCAATCTTTAACACCCTGACTGATCGTCAAGTAGCCGGCATGGTTGCTGGTAGCGTCTTTAAGGCTGAAGCCTATCTCAGTATTATTATTTGCATTGCTTTAATGGTGCTCGCAAACCTGCTCGTTACCCGTGGCCTAAGTCAGTACAAGATGATTCGCTTAATTCTGCTGGGCATGTTAATTTGCGCAGCTGCAGCTTCATTTGTCATGATCCCTTGGTTAGATACCTTGCGGGATCAGGCCTTGCTAGAAGGTATGCCAGTGATGCTATCTCCATCTGCTGATTTATTTAGAAAACTCCACGGTGTTTCTAGCATCTTGTTTCTGCTGCAGAGTGCCTTAGGCATCTATTTGGTGTGGCGTCTTACAAAGCCAAATTCATAATTATCTAACTTAATCATCTAACTCAGGCAATAAAAAACGCCGGCTAGCGGCGTTCTCTAATAATCAGGGCTTTTAAGACCCAAGCGATTTTTTCTTATTACTACTCATGCGTACCTTGCGTTTCTTGATGGGAGCAGGTGCAGCAGATGCCTTACGGTAGCCTGGTGATGACCAACCAATTTTGGATTCAGCAGCTTCAGAGCGCAGTACCCGTTTCTTTGGTGTAGCAGATTTCACTGCTGCAGCACGAGCGAAGGGTGCTGCATTCGAAGCAGAGCGACGCTCCGATCTTTCTGAGCTGCTGGTACGGATACCCGATTTGGTCGGTGCGCGATTAGGCTGGCGTTTGGTGCGTGGGGCTTGTAAGGATTTCTTGGTCTGCTTAGAAGATCTACCGAGATTGGAAAACGCTTCATCGACTACATCTTTTGGTCTCCAGATGACTAGTAATTTGCCAATATGTTGAACTGGCGCAGCATCGAGTTTGTCGCAGAGCGCTTCATAAATGGCAACGCGTGCTTCACGATCATCGCCAAATACGCGGACCTTAATGAGTCCATGGTGACTAATGGCGAGCTTCGCCTCTTTGATTACAGCAGGCGTTAATCCGCCACCGCCGATCATGACGACAGGACTTAAGTCATGGGCATCAGCTTTGAGGGATTTACGTTGTGCGGGGGTGATAGTCAGTGCAGTCATGGGCTCGATGATAGAGCATTGACTACATAAAATGCCCGTTTGGACTAGATTTGCCAGTATTTAGATCGATTCCTTTTGCTTTAGGGGACTAAAACTAGGAAAATGTAGGGCGAAAGTGGGTAAGTTGTGGCGAAGAATAAATTTAATAAAAGTTGGTTGCAGGATCATCTGACCGATCCCTATGTGAAGATGGCTCAGAAAGAGGGCTATCGCGCTAGAGCGGTTTACAAGCTTAGTGAAATTGACGAGCAAGATCATCTGATAAAAGCAGGCATGACCATTATTGACCTCGGGAGCGCTCCTGGGAGTTGGTCTCAATATGCACGCAATCGTTTAACTGAACTTGGTAAGAGCAACCCAAAGATTGAATCTGGCAAACCCGATGGTCAAATCATTGCGATTGATATCTTGCCAATGGAAGACATTGCTGATGTCAGTTTTATCCAAGGCGACTTTCGGGAGGAAGAAGGTCTCAATGCCCTCAAAGCACTTTTACCGAAGAGTGCAGAAGGCAAGGTTGATCTCGTGCTCTCAGATATGGCACCAAACCTCTCTGGTGTAGGCGTGGCAGATGCTGCGCGGATGGCCTTTTTGGCTGAGATTGCCCTCGATTTTGCGATAGGCCACCTCAAGCCTGAGGGCGCTTTATTGATCAAATGCTTTAACGGTAGTGGCTATAGCCAGATCGTGGAATCCTTCAAAAAGGTCTTTAAGACGGTGGCCTCTAGGAAGCCTAAGGCCTCGCGCGCTCGATCTTCAGAGATCTTCCTTCTGGGTCGAAACCTAAAACCCCCTAAATAAGCACTGAGTAAGCACTGAGTAAGCACTCAAAATCAGCGCTAAAAGGAAATAGAGACCCTCAATAACCCCCTTAAATACAGGGGTTTATTAAATAAATACGCCATTAGACCTTGAAAAAGGGTGGTAGTAGAATCAAATACATAGGAAGCAATGTGCTTATTTCCTGGATATATCCAGAAAAGGAATTAACTTGAACGGCAATATGAACAGCAATATGTTCCAAAAAATCGGCGTGTGGCTCATCGTGGGCTTGGTGCTATTTACTGTTTTTAAACAGTTTGATAAGCCCAAGGAGCAAACGCAAGTCACGTACTCCCAATTCATGGACGATGCTAAGGCTGGAAAAGTGAAGCGCGTTGATGTGCAAGGCCGCACATTACAAGTCACGCCAGCTGACGGCATTAAATATTCGATCATCTCTCCAGGCGATATCTGGATGGTGGGTGACTTAATGAAGTACGGCGTACAAGTTACTGGTAAAGCAGATGATGAACCTAATCTCTTGGTATCTGCTTTGTATTATCTCGGGCCTACCTTATTGATTATTGGCTTTTGGTTTTTCATGATGCGCCAAATGCAAGGTGGCGGCAAAGGTGGGGCATTCTCCTTTGGTAAATCTAAAGCACGACTCATTGATGAAAATAGTAATACTGTTACTTTTGCTGATGTTGCTGGTTGCGATGAAGCCAAAGAAGAAGTCTATGAGTTGGTTGATTTCCTGAAAGATCCGCAGAAGTTTCAAAAGCTTGGCGGACGCATTCCGCATGGCGTGTTACTCGTTGGCCCTCCAGGTACTGGTAAAACCCTCTTGGCACGTGCCATTGCGGGAGAAGCTAAGGTTCCTTTCTTCTCGATCTCTGGCTCTGATTTCGTAGAAATGTTTGTGGGTGTGGGCGCATCTCGTGTCCGCGATATGTTTGAGAACGCCAAGAAAAATTCACCTTGCATCATCTTTATTGATGAGATCGATGCGGTAGGTCGTCATCGTGGTGCTGGTATGGGCGGCGGTAATGATGAGCGCGAACAAACCTTAAACCAAATGCTCGTAGAGATGGACGGTTTTGAAAGCAATAGCGGTGTAATTGTTGTAGCCGCTACTAACCGTTCCGATGTGTTGGATAAAGCCTTATTGCGCCCAGGTCGTTTCGATCGTCAAGTACACGTAGGCTTGCCAGACATTCGTGGTCGTGAGCAGATCTTGCAAGTGCATATGCGCAAAGTACCCATTGATCCTGATGTCAATGCCGCAGTACTAGCACGAGGCACACCAGGATTCTCCGGTGCTGATTTGGCAAACTTAGTAAATGAGGCTGCCTTGTTTGCTGCACGCCGTAGTAAGCGTTCAGTCGAAATGAAAGACTTTGAAGACGCTAAAGACAAGATCTATATGGGTCCTGAGCGTAAGTCTGCCGTCATGCGTGAAGAAGAGCGCCGCAATACTGCTTATCACGAGGCTGGCCATGCAGTTGTAGCCAAGAGCTTGCCTAAGGCAGACCCAGTGCATAAGGTCACCATCATGCCGCGCGGTATGGCATTGGGTGTGACCTGGCAGTTACCAGAATTTGATCGTGTCAATCTTTACAAAGATCGCATGATGGAAGACTTAGCTATTTTGTTTGGTGGCCGTGCTGCAGAAGAAATCTTTTTGCACTC
>JBAXVK010000090.1:0-2362 GCA_037129175.1 Polynucleobacter sp.
CCCCCCATTTCGCGTCCGCCACCACGAGACGAGCTGAATGTCACCTCACAGGTGACCGTTTCCTCACGCGAGCGGGTTGGTCCAAACGTGGCCGGTTCCTGAGTCGAAGACGTCCGACCAAGTGACACGATGTCGTCAGCCTGATCCAAACCTGGATGACCATACGAAACTTGAATGGGTGCCGCATACAAGGATTGGCAGACAGTGAACAGGGCAGCTTTGAAACGTGGAGCCGCATCCGACATTACGCAATCCCAGGAACACGACG
This sequence comes from Polynucleobacter sp., assembly GCA_037129175.1. Lineage (GTDB taxonomy): Bacteria > Pseudomonadota > Gammaproteobacteria > Burkholderiales > Burkholderiaceae > Polynucleobacter. The sequence continues at coordinate 269 of JBAXVK010000090.1, forward strand.
TTGTGGCTTCACCAATTCGATAACGCCACGCGGCACCGCATAACCTGATGGCGTATAAGCCATGTCAGTGTCACCAGTGCCAAACGCAGGCCGGGAACCTTGCTGCGATGTGCGATACAAGTGCGCGGCTTGACGCCGAGCCGCCAACCGCACATTCGCTGGAACAATGCCAGAACCAACCGTGTACGTGACCACGATGTTACGCGAACCCATCGCGAACCATTGCGCGCCAGCCTGCGAACGCCGAGTCAACGTGCCAGATGAAGCATCCAACGTGTACGAGTATTGCGTGGCCAACGTCGGATTAGACACTTGAGTGAGTGTGAACGAGTACGAACCCCAATACTCGATGACCGACGTCACAGTCGCTATCGGCGAATGCCGAACGATGAGCGTTTTCACGCCACCATCGAGCTGCTCCACGAATGTTTGCCTCAACTGAGGTCCAGCTAAATCTTCAATAATTGGTGTTGTCGCCGCCAAGTAAAGACGCAACTCGTCATCGTTCGTCGTGTTCGTTGATGTCAAGTTCAGTTCGTCACGCAAGTCTTGCAACGAGCATAAGAACCCGACGTCGACTGGTGATACGTCAAACGCGTCCGAGTATGCGCCCGCATTAGAACCAGTCGCTAGCCAACGCACAGAGTGGCGACCCACCAGTGTTGGCGTGTAGCTGATCTGATAGTTACCCGTCGAGCTATTCGTCACCGTCGGTGTGACCGTGCTCGCGTCGGGGAGCGTGATCGTTGCGACCACCGTCGTCGCATTAGCTAACGTTCCCGTGGAATCTTTCACAGCAATCGCGAGAGCGACAACATCACCTAAGTCGTAGACACTCATCGTGTTTCACGTTCCTTCAACAGGTCGAGTGCGATCCGAATGTGTGTCGCGCGACAATCATCGCCAGCGTCCACGGCTGCGCGGAGTTCACGCAACAGCATCTCCACCATCAGGATCACCCCGCGTCAAAACTTTGTAGCGTTCATGATGTGAATCGTTCAACCAGTAACGTTTGCGATGATCCAAAATGACGCCCGTGTGAGCGAACATCGGGAAGCCGAGCGTTTCAACGCGGCGACAAAAATACATGTCTTCACCGAACCATTCACCGTTCACTGGTAGGTCTTGGAACCAGCACCAGCGACGCGCCTCATGTTGTGTCGACGTGTCCCGGATAGCCTCAAACACGCTCCGGTGGACGAGCAGACAACCAGTGCCCGCAGCCGCGACGGCGATGACCTTGTTCGGTGGGTAATCATCCAACGGCTTGTATTGCGTACCGTTCTCATGATGGTCGAAAAGCAGTGGGATGGGTTGCGCGTAAATGTCGACGCCACTGTTCCACTGGCCGAAGTAGAGACCAGCGACGAAAGGTTTTTCGACGCTGTGCGCTACGGCGACAAGCTTGTCGAAAGCGTCAACAGTTATCCGCTCATCTGAATCAATCATGAACAACCAGTCGCAAGAACTTTCTAAGAAAGCAGCGACGATCTCGTTGCGGCCACGCGAGATCAGGCCACCCGCCTCAACACGAATGACTTGGCCGATCCGCGAGTGCCGATCGTGGTACAAGTTCATGATCGAAATCGCGAACCAACCATCGACGACGCCCGGATCAATCCAGCCGATAGCGATCTTGTCTTTCGACTTCATACGTTTTCCTCCCGGAGATGGAACACCCACACGCCGGGAGACGTGTGGGTGTTCCTACCAGGCGAGCAACTGCCTGGATATGGTTCCGCTCTAACTCAGTGTTAGAGGGTGGCCTGGACGAGACCAGTGCCAAGGATGACGCTGACCGATGTGGCGTAACGGTCCGGGATCAACGCTGCGTAGCCGAGAATCCTGAACAAGATTGACGCATTGTCGGCGTACGTTGCATCGAAACTTGCTGCTTCGAGTTCGGTCTCATAGAGGAACACGTCATCGGTGCGAAGGACGAACACTGCATCCTGGTTGGTTGCTGAGTTCATCGTCACTGGAATGTTCGGGTCGATGTAGACGGGCAAACCGACCAGGCTTCCGACGGCACCTTCCGCCATTGGCATCCCACCAGTACCGAGCTGGTTGAACGCTGGGCCGTTCGGTACGACC
>JBAXVK010000091.1:0-2341 GCA_037129175.1 Polynucleobacter sp.
CCGGGCTTAAGATCATCAATGCTGCCAGCAATAAATTGTTTTGGTAGATCAGAAACCTTCCCTTCTTCACTGGGTGAGATACCTCGAATAGTAACCCCACGCATAACATTATCGCGACTGAGTAAGCCTTGAGAGCTCACCATTGGCGCGACACCCACTACATGTGGTTGTGCAGCAACCTTCAGAGCAACTGGCTCCCAATTAGCTAATCCTGCTGGCGCAGTAATTTCTACATGGGAGAGAACAGACAGCATGCGGTCACGAACCTCCTTTTGGAAGCCGTTCATGACCGAAAGAACAACAATCAGGGAGGCAACACCTAGGGCAATACCAGCGGTCGAGATTCCAGAAATGAAAGATAGGAAGCCGTCGCGCTTACCCACCGTCTTACGACGCTTGGATCGGGTGTAACGCAGGCCAATTTCTAGCTCTATAGGAAGTCTCAACATAGCCACAGTTTAGTGAATTACCAAGGCAAACTGATGGAATACCTAAATGCCACCTAAAATCAGGGAAATGACTGCAAATTCCACATCCTCCCCTAGCTTTCAGAACACGCTACGGCGCTTTACCCTGATGTTATCAGGTGAGGATGCTTTGGATTCCGAGGAAGAAAAGGCTTTGGGTGATCGTCCAGTCAAAGGACTGCCCCATGAGCGTTTTTTACTAGGGGGCCATGTACCGCTAGCACCAGCCTTATTGTTAGGACAAACATCACAAGCCGTGAATCCCTCTGAAGCCGTTGCCTGCCTACAACCTATTCATCTTCATGCGACACGCGATCATCTTATTTTGATGGGGCAAAACCAGATCGATCTGACGCAAACTGAATCTACTGAACTTCTGAAAGCAGCTCTACCCTTCATCGAGGAAGATTTTCAAAGCTCTATTCTGTTTGAGGGGCAGCACTACTGGTTCATTCCAGCAGGTCCTTTTGCGAGCTTAGAGAGCTATAGCGTCGATCAAGCGCATGGTCGCAATATTGATTGGTGGATGCCGCGCGATACAAATGAAGATGGCATCGCAAAGCGTTGGCGTAAATTACAAAACGAAATTCAGATGCTCTGGCATATTAGCTCCGTCAATGAAGAGCGAGAAAAAGGTGGCATGCCAAGTATCAACTCCTTATGGATTAGCGGCATTGGTAAATTGAGTGATGTGCAAGCGCCCCAGGCAGTTCAACAATCAAGCCATCTCTATGGGTCACACCCCTTGTTAGCTGGATTAGCAAAGCTATACAACATCCCTCATTCAAAAGCATTCAATATTCCAGCGGCGGGATCCTTTGCTTGGCTTGAACAAGCAGAAACTATCTGGCCAGTATTGAGTACAGCGCTGATAAATAAAGAGCTAGATGAAGTGCTGCTCATTGATTTTCCAAGCGGGAAAGCTCGCGAGAGAGTCTTCACGGCTAAAGATCTTGATAAAAAATCTTGGGCCTTTTGGAAAAAAGCAGAGCCACTCACCTGGAAAGAAATCATTCTGTAATGGGTCTCTTTTCACAACGCCCCTTCTCAGAGCGTACTGCTACCTGGTTGCAACAAAGTGGCCTTCATCCACTGCTTGCCAGACTCTATGCAGCCCGAGGCCTTGAGTCTCCCGAAGAGCTCTCACTCGACTTAAAGCAATTACTCTCACCAACAGAGCTTAAGAATTGCATCAGCACGGCATCCTTGTTAGCGGATATCCTTGAACGAAAAGAGCCGATGCTCATCGTTGCAGACTATGACTGTGATGGCGCCACTGCTTGCGCAGTTGGCTTAAGGGGCTTACGGATGCTTGGTGGCCCCGAGACTCCTATCCACTTTCTGGTCCCGAATCGCTTCACCATGGGCTATGGTCTCACCCCTGAAGTAGTCGAGCTTGCTGCTGAGCAAAGCCCTAAACCTAAATATCTCATCACCGTTGATAACGGCATTGCAAGTGAAGCTGGCGTAGACCGCGCACGTGAACTGGGCATGGAAGTCATCGTTACCGATCATCACCTGCCTGGCGATCGTCTTCCCAAGGCTACTGCTATCGTCAACCCTAATCAGCCTGGCTGTACCTTCCCAAGTAAAGCGCTTGCGGGTGTTGGAGTGATGTTTTATCTATTAGTGGCATTACGTGCAGAACTCCGTAAACGCGGAAAATTTACCAATGAGACTCAACCTAAAGTGGAGAATTTATTAGATCTCGTGGCCTTGGGTACTGTTGCTGATGTAGCACAGCTTGATCGCAATAATCGTGTGCTGGTTTCTAATGGCTTGAAACGCATTCGAGCCGGAGTATCTCAAGCTGGAATACAAGCCTTGTTTCAAGCAGCCGTTCGAGATCCTCGTAAGGCGAATACTTTTGATTT
>JBAXVK010000092.1:0-2295 GCA_037129175.1 Polynucleobacter sp.
AGTTTTTGGGAGATCGCGATCAAAAATAGTTTAGAGCGCGCTGACTTTAAAGTGGGTCTGTGGCATTTGCGAAGATCACTATTGGATAACGAATATGAAGAGTTACCAGTAACAAGTGAACACGCTGCGTTCACCCAGCTGCTTGAAAAGTTTCATAAAGATCCTTTTGATCGGATGCTCATTGCCCAAGCGTGTGTGGAAGATCTAACCTTGCTCACTGCTGATGCTTTGGTAGCAAGATACCCCGGGCCAATTCAAAAAATATAAAGAGTAATCATCATTAAACAAGACTTATATAAAAAGAGCATGGGGTACACCCATAAAGTACAAGGCGGTTTGTAATGACTAGTTAGTAATGAGTAATGAGTAATACATAATCAGGAATTTTTTATGGAAATAGATAATATAAGCAATCCCTTAAATCAAGATACCAACGCAGTAAAGCAGGTGCGCCGGCAAACCGGCCCTAAAAGTATTGTCGGTAAAAATCGTTCACGCTGGAACGCCCTAAAAGATGGTGCTACCGCTAAAAGTGCCGTACTGCCTTTTGAAGATGAGCGTTTGTATAGACGCCATATACGCGAGGTAGAGCAGGCACTTAATCCTAGCAACTATGTTGAGGCCCAGTTAGTGCGCGAGTATGCCGAAGGTTTGTGGCGTATTACGCGTCACGAAAAACGCGGCGCTTATGAACGCGATCACATTCTTAATCGCATCACGCCGGCGATGGTTGCCCAGATGCTCGAGTTACCACAGCAATACATCAGCTGCGCCCCGGTTTATTTAACCAATCTTAAATATAAAATTAGCGCCAAAAAGTCCGCTTGGGCTAAGCGCATATTAGCCCTATATCAGCATTTGTTAAACAATGCCAAAGGGATTGCGAATTACCAGATGGTGTGGGCCCAATACCAAGATCTATACAGAGCGCTGGGGGACTGGATGCAAGAGATTGATCCCAATTCCACGCCGTTTATTGGTAGCTTAGGTTCAGGGATTAATTTACCTTGGCAGCAAAAACCCGATAGCATCCTCAAGCTCTTAGAGAGGTTTACTAATCAATTATTTTTTGTAGCCCATTTTGAAAGTTTCAAGCCAGCAATTCGGGTGTGGATGGAGAGTTGGTTTTTCTTACAAAAATCTGAAATGCGGCGCTTAGAGCAAGATGAACAGACCTTACTTAAAGAGCGCAATAGTGTGAATACTCTTTTGGATCGACTCATGCGGATTCGCAAAAGTAATGTGTATTTGGTTTCGGTACCAGCGCCACTGTCTTTACATACGCCAGCCAATCATGAGGCGTATACAGAAAACGAAATGGAAAAAAGACCTGAAAAATCAAATGCTTAATCGATTTTGATCAGGATGATTTTTAGATGCAAATTGTATGAAACTGCCTATCTATTAGAGATAAACGGTTCGCTCTTTAATAATTTGAGTAATACTATTGACCTCGCGATCTGCTGTTTGTGATCGCGAGGGGGCGTGTGCGCCTTATGAAGGGGTTAAGGGTAAGGGACCACCTCAAAGGAATACAGTTTTTAAGGGATTGATTTTACTTTGGCAGCATTGGCGATCATAATTTGCGCAAATTGATTGGCATCAATCGTTAAGCGTTTAATGAGGTCTGCTTTTTCGGTGCTCGTGACGGCAAAGGGAAGATTAGTGGAGATGGTAACTATTGGCAAACTATAGGAGCCATCAGCTTTTACTTTACATAGCCCTAGTAACATATACACTATATCTTTACCAGCTACTTTTTCTTTGGCCTTATCCACCATGACATACACACCGTATTGCGAAGAAGGAAAGGTTTTATCAAAGTCAACGGTTAAGCCTTGAGTAAGGGCAGTTTTCACATCCTCATTTTGTACCGTAGTGTTAATTAACATTGTTTGTGCATCAAAAGCAAACGTGTTGCCACAATACAAAACCATGAAAAAAAAGCAAAGAGAAAATCGCTTCATATTGGTAAAACCCTAATTTATATTGATAGACTGAATATAGAAATCTTGCCCATTATCCCGATTTTTGATGAATACCTTCAAATTCACTCTTTCAAGCCTAGAAAGTTAATCGAGATGCCCATATCATTCAATTGACAGTATCAAAAAGTGAAGGTTTTTGTAATCATATTGCCGCAAGCCATCAAAAACAGGGTGAGGGTCAAAATCAGGTAGGCGAACCATTTCATGATATTTGTGCTGAGCAAAAGTTCAGTTTTCGGATGTAAAACCTGGCCCTATAGTAAATCATCTGCATGATCTCTAGTGATTAATGGGGCTTAGCGGGGCT
>JBAXVK010000093.1:0-2270 GCA_037129175.1 Polynucleobacter sp.
ATTTTCAATTGAACATTTGGTCCTTTTTTGATCAATTTTCGGTTGAATTCAACAGGCAACTCAATGAGTCCATCGGCCTGCAGGCGCAGCAGCGCCACGCGGCATGTCATGTCCTTGAGGTCCCCGTTGGGCTTGGTCCACCCCCACAATTGGCACAGCTTGCGTGAGAGCGCTGTGCGCTGAAGCTTGGGGTCCTGAGCGATGAGATCGCGAATGGTTTGGAGATCGAGCGCGCTGAATTCGCGGGCGCAGTAAATGCTCATGAACTACTCAATCCCTCTTGAGGACGGCACGCTCGCATCTGTGCCAGACGCTTTGCATCCATTTGCCATGGAAGAAAGGCGTTGATGTCCTCGGGCGGCTGATTGCCATTGTCGGCGCAGGCCTGCAAGTACGCAGCAAGCCAGGTGCGGGCGTTCAGGCCCCAAAGCTTCATGGTGGCCAACACGCTGTACATCGTGGCGGCCAACTCTGCTGACACCTCTGAGCCGGAGCCGTAGAAATTCTTTCTGCCAACGACTGGCCCCCGGATGGCGCGCTCGGCCGTGTTGTTGTCCATGGCCACCCACGGGGAGGCGACAAACACGGTCAAGCCGCGCCAGTGAGACATCATGCTCTGAAGTACTTTAGCAGCCGGAGGGAACAACTCGTGATTGGCCACGCCAGCGGCGCACTGGGTGGCCATTTGCTGTAAGGCCCGCTCCAGATCATGGTGCGTGCTCGCTCGCTCGAGGCTACCCATGCAGGTCTTCATGCGAATGCCATTGAGGCGGTACAGCTGGCCAATCATGTCTACCCATTGCAGCGCCCACGGGGCGATTTGAGGGTACGAATTGGCAAGATCGAGAAAGTCACGCCGCACATGAGCCCAGCAAAAAGCCAAGACTACGCCAGGATTGAGTCGGGCAAAGCGCTTATAGCCAGAATAGCGGTCGCAACTGATGACGCCCTGAGTGACCCCGGCCAATTCAGCGCTGATGACATCCGCGGCGCGCGTTCTGTCGATGACATGGTGGACCACGGAGCTGGAGTGAAACACCCACAGGTACCAGCGGTGTCCGACCTTGCCAGCAATATTGACAAAGACCGCCTAGCGAGTTTCATCGGCATGCCAATAGGGCTCGCTACGAAGCTTGGACTGCAGCGCTGCATCGAGTGGTTTGAACAGGGGTGCTATTGCTTGCAGGCCGCCTGCCAAAGTTCCTGGCGACATGTTCAAGCCGTGGTCAGCCAAATCTTGTAGCAGGCGCTGGCTGGGCCGCCCGTAGAGAAACTTGTCCAGCAAGACGCTGGTCCAGGCCGAAATGCCAAACTTGCCCCGATTGATCAGCCGGGCTGGTGCCGCTGCGCTAACGATGCCGCTTGCGCACCCGCATTGACACGATGGTGTGTAGCGGTGGCGATGAATCACCCGCCGGTAAGCTTTGACCTCAATCTCCAGCACCTGTGCGTCTTCGGTACCCGCAAAGCTATTGAACGCCAAACCGCACTTCGGACACTGTGGCTTGTCCAGCGTTGCGTCCTCATGGCGGGCGGGCAACTGGGTTTGCACCGTGCGCCCGTGACCAGTAGAGCCGTGCTGCTGTCCTCGTGGACGACGACATGTTGCCGCCCCAGTCTGATTCTCACAATGTTTGTGCCGTTCGCTCTTGCTGGCGAATACGCGTCTTTGCAGATCGCGGACTTGGCCCCGCGCCAAGTCCAGTTCAGCTTGCAATGCGGCGTTAGACTTGACGCCAACCGCCTTGAGCTCACGCAAAATGCGCTGGTAACGAAGCTCTCGCCATTGGAAGCGAGCGACAGCTTTGCGATGCAGTGTCTGCCAATAATGTGCAGCCGACTTCAGGGCTATGTGCTCCTGCCGGGAAATCGTCACAAACGCGTCAGCCGGAGGTGGCGGCGCCTTGACGCCAGGAGCCGCGGTGGTTTGTGAGGGAGTTGAAGTTGCACGCACAAGTGCAAGGGTAAGGGGAAAAGTGAAATGTGTCCAGCGAAATTTGGACTGGGCTACGGGTTCACCGAATATTTACAAAATTACTGAGTGACGACATACTGTGCCGGGCTGCAAGAGAGATAGAACAAGGCTCGTTTGAAGCAGACCTGGGTGGCGGCATTTGCAAGAAGCGGGTCGCCATTGCAGGTATGGGGAAAAGTGGGGGAACAAGAACCTTGGTAGCCAAACAACATGCGGCAGCAATTTTCTTTTTGCTCGGCAGAGAAAAGAGCTCACCGGGCACCGACTTCTCTGACGCTGCCGTAGAAGCTGGGGG
>JBAXVK010000094.1:0-2269 GCA_037129175.1 Polynucleobacter sp.
AATATAGAACTTCTGAAACTTCTAAAACTTTCAATAGATATTTGGAACTTTTAGAACTTTCAGAGGTTTTAGTAGTTATTGAACTTTAATAAGTTTTAAATTTACGAGATACCCATTTATGACCAAACCTAAAATTACCAATCCAAATGAATTCATTCTTAAGCGCATTCCTGAGCAAGACGACTTAAAGACTTCTACGGAGCACTTCTTATCTCAATCCACCATCGGTGCATCAACAACTAAATCGCTTAATTTCAATGGCGGCATATCTAATGAACATATTTCATTGGAGTACGCCAAAGAGGTGCTAGAGAGGTCATTTAAAGAGCTTCAGAAGGGGGATTTATCAATCCTAGAGGAGATGCTGCTTAGTCAGGCATTCGCTTTAAATATGGCGTTTAATAGCCTTTCAGTAAGAGCTACTAGACAGCAAGATGTATCAACAATACAGATGCTAATGAACTTATGTTTTAAGGCACAGAATCAAAGCAGAGCCACGATAGATTCATTGGTTCGCCTAAAGCAACCAAGCAATACCCAATTCATTAAGCAAGCCAATATTGCCCAGGGACATCAACAAGTAAACAATTTGGCTGAAAAAAACCAAACCCCACAAAACGAACTTTTAATGGATAAATATGCGCAACTGGACACCAGAAGAACGGCAACGCCAACGGGAATTGATTCAACGCTGGAAGCCTTGGAAGCAATCAACAGGCGCTAGAACACCTGAAGGCAAGAGGAAGTCATCACAGAACGCCTATAAAACTGGCAATAGTCTTGAGGTGCGAGAGTTAATCAAATACCTTAATGGCTTGATGAGAAAGCAGATGGAGTTTATTGATTAAGTGCTTTATATGACTGTTATGAGGCTTTAAGGAGACCTTTACTTACTAACCTCCAAAGGGCACTACCCGACCCAAAACAGACTTTAGTAGGCCCACAAGGATTTGAATCTGGGACCAAAAGACTAAGAGAGTAGACATCTAAAAAACTAATATGATTTAACAAAACTTACGCCACCTATTTTTTAGGGTCAGAGCTTTTTGAGAGTAAATTGTTGATAAGATCGGTAAAATATTAGTAATAGTAAATATCCCTTTAATCAAATAAGGAAAAAAGTATGGCGAAGACACTCCGATTCATCATAGTTCCTAAGGTTGCAGATCATCCATGGTTTAGTGAGATTCACAAAGGCGCACAAGCACAGGGAAATTTACTGAGTCGAGAGCTTGGCATCGAAATAGTTGTCGAGTCTATGGCAGCAGCTGTTTGTAATGTCGTTGAGCAAAATGCTATCTTAGATCAAATTCTCAAGCTTAAACCTACTGGCATCGCAGTAGATCCTGTTGATGCAGTAAGCCACATAACTGCAATCAACCGTATCAGAGCAGCAGGAATTCCAGTAGTACTTTTTGACTCTCCTTCTGAAGATAACTCCATAACAAGTATTGGCAACAATTTTGGGGAACAAGGAGAAATTGCAGCGGAGCGTCTTGCAAAACTTATCGGCTATGCCGGTAAGGTAGCGGTGATGCAAGGCTTTCCATCAGCACCAAATCATAAGGCTCGATATGAGTCTCAATTAGCCATATTAAGCAAGTACCCTGAGATTTGCGTTGTGGATGGGGGGGTTGATAACGATGATATTGAAACTGCTTATCAACAATGTGCAATGGTTCTAGAATCACATCCAGACCTTCGAGGCTACTTATGCTGTGATGCCTCCGGACCAATTGGTATCGCTAAAGCCATCAAAGAAGCCCGGAAAATTAGGGAAGTAACTGTGGTTAGCATGGATGGAATTAAACCAATCCTTGATGCAATCAAGGAGGGAGTAATTGAGTCCTCTTCATCAACCAAACCACGGATGCAAGGCTCTATGTCTATTCTATTGCTATGGCAAGCATCTCTGGGAATCAAGATACCTCAAGCAATTGATACGGGAATTGATGTCATTACTCAAGATAACGTTGATCAATATCTATCTGAATTAGGATAAAAGGTTATATTCCTTTTTCAATTAACTTTTTATGGCTGTCCAGGGCCTATTTACTCTAACCTCCCTAAAGGTCCGCTATTAGATAGGGATCTACCCTTGACGCCAACAACGGCCCATTGGCTGAGTCCGACCCATTGCTGTCGTTCACCCAAAAGCGAAAAACCACCCGAAGGTGGCCATCTCATTCATCAATATTGAGATTAAGAAGCTGTGATTGCTTTGCGAGCTTTAGTGGCTGTCTGAACAACATGTTCATTCGAATTTAAT
>JBAXVK010000095.1:0-2267 GCA_037129175.1 Polynucleobacter sp.
AAGTGCGCGCGCCCCGGCGCCCTGTGGGCCGAAGATGACGGCCTGCCGCTGCCTGCGCAGTTCACACGAGCCGTGGGTGCGCAGGTCCAGCAGGGTGGTACATTTGCCATTTCCTTGATCTCCGAATGGCCCACCAATTCACAGAATGGCGCCAGAACGGACTTCGAAAAGAAAGCGCTTAAGGCGGTGCAATCCAAGAACCCGACCTTCGGCGACGAGGTGCTGGGGGGCAAGCGGTATCGGAGCGCCGCCTACCCGGACTTTGCAATCTCAACTTCCTGCGTCGAATGCCATAACAATCTCAAGGAAAGCCCAAAGCGTGATTTCACACTGGGCTCCGTGATGGGCGCGGTGATCATACGGCTCTTGCAGCCATAAGCTTGGGCGTCGCCTGTCGACGCCTGTACCGATACCTCACCGACCGAGCGTTTGCATGCGGATGCAGGTGTCCGGCATGTGGACGAGCGCCCTTTCTACCCACTGAGTCAAGGCAGCAGTTAGCCGCCGTGGCCACCCACGATTGAGCCCCCGCGGAGCGTGCAATGGCTGAGATCGAAACCGCTGACATGACGGACCGGGTATATCTGCGCCCTGCAGCGAAGGTTGAGCCGCTGGTATACCGCTGGCATGCCTGGGCGCACCTGATCGCTCCCGCCCAACTGGCGATGCACATCGCCTACCGCATCGTGCCGCTGCTGAAATCCTTTCTCAATGACATCAGCGTGCACGTTTCCGCCAACAGTGACCCGGCCATGTTTGGCGGGCCGTTCGTCAACCTGCTGGAAACGGACGCGGATGCGGTAGCGCGACTTTTGCAGGAGACCTGCACCGATGCTGTCAGCCTCATCGGCTTTGCCGAAGACTGGCGCAAATTCGAGGCCCTGCTGCAGGAGAAGGCGAGTGGCTATTCGCTGAACGAGTTCTACGCGCTACTGCCGGCTTCCCTGCAGGGACTGGTTGAACTGCAGTACGACCTTCACCAACACCCGTCCATCAGGCTGCTAGAGCCATTCCTCTACGCAGAGGACTCGCGCCGCAGTGGCCAGGAAATCTGCCTGCAGACCATTGCCGAGGCAGGCCGCTCTTTCTTCATGAGCACGCCGCGCCTTACCAAGAGCGACAACCTGTCCCTAAAAATTCGCTTCGCAGATAGCCGTCTGGACTTGCTATCCCGGGCGCGCACCGAGCCGCAGTCCTTCCAGCAGATGGCAACCGCCTTTGAGATCGACGATAGCCACAGAGAGCTCTTTCGTGGTTTCTTCACCGACGAGGCGCCGTCACTTTCAGCGACGCGCGACTATTCCGGGGACGGCGTGCGGATGCGCTATTTCGGGCATGCCACCGTGCTGTTCCAGACCCGCGACACAGCCATCCTGTTCGACCCGTTTTGTAGCGTGGAGCCGACAGCCGACGGGCGCTACACCCTCAACGATCTGCCGGATTTTATTGACTACGTGGTAATAAGCCACGCTCATCAGGACCATTTCAACGCGGAGATGCTGATTCAGATTCGCCACCGGGTAGGCCGGGTCATCGTGCCTGCTCACAACAGCGGCCATCTGACAGATCCCTCCATGAAGCTGGTACTGAAGGAACTGGGCTTTAGCCGGGTGGATGCGCTGGAGCTGTTTGAGCAGATTGACCTGCCCGGCGGCAGCATCACGAGCCTGCCCTTTACCGGGGAACATTCCGACCTCAGCATCTATAGCAAGCACTCGCTCAGCCTCGAGCTGCAAGGTCGCCGCTTTCTATTCCTGGTCGACTCCGATGGACGAGATGCGATCCTCTACCGACGGATGAAGCAGATGACCGGCGAGATTGACGCACTCTTCATGGGCATGGAGTGTGCGGGCGCCCCGGCCGACTGGCTGTATGGCCCGCTGCTGCCAAAGCCCATGAGCCGCCGCAACAACGAGTCCAGGCGTCTATCGGGCTCCGATAGCGCGCGCGCCTGGACTATTCTTGAGCAACTGCAAGCCCCGCAGGTCTTCATCTATGCGATGGGCCAGGAGCCTTGGATGCGCTTCATTATGGGCCTGGAATACACAAAAGAAAGCATCCAGATCACGGAGTCTGACGCGTTCATCGCGCGCTGTGGCGAGGCGGGTGTCGCTGCTGAACGCCTGTACGGATCAAAGGAGTTCATCTGGTAGCTGCACGTCCGCGGAGAACAGTGGGGCGGAAACGCGCTTAAACCGGTCGAAGCTCTATTTCTCGAGGTTGCCTACGCTCTGTATCCCGGCGAAGGGGGTCGCTCATTCCGCACG
>JBAXVK010000096.1:0-2261 GCA_037129175.1 Polynucleobacter sp.
TACGGGGTAATAATTTTTCCGCGCCAGATAGTTTCGCTCAGCTTGTTGGTGTCGGCGGAAAAGCCGCAGCCGCCGGTTTCGCCTGCTGATGGCTAGTAGTTTCTGCCCTCCCACATCGCCTTCGTGACATTGGTGCGATTGGTCCAAGAGATTGTTCCCACATGCCCGTCGACGTAGAGGGCGTTCATGCCGTCACCGCTATGGCGGAATCTCACATCTTTAGTGTTTGCTGGGCTGGCTTGGCCACAGTCAGCGCTGTACGAGGTGTAAGTAGCTGCATTGCCGCAGTTGTAGCCGCTGTTGTTCTGAAGCTTGCCGTCGACGAGGATCAAAGTTTGGGAGGGATTTTCTACTGCGGCTATTGGTCGACCCCCATTAGCCTGACTGATTCCACCTGTGGGGCCGGGCAAAAACATTGCGTAGGTTCCCGTGTAGTGTTTTACGCTTTTTGTAAAGCCACTCGGCGGCTGGTTAGTTTCAGCTGGACATCTGTAGACCTTATCTTGCACGTTCCCCGTACTTCCTTTGGTCATGGGAAAGTATGGCCCCAAGTAATCTGCCCAAGACGTGGAAGCGGCCGTGTTGGTGTCGCACGGAAATCGTCCATTTTCCGTCGTGTAGCCTATTAAAGCCACGCCAATCTGCCGTAGGTTGGACAGGCACTTTGCTGATTTAGACCTAGCAATCGCCCCGCTGACCGTCGGCACGGTGAGAGCCGCGAGCACCGCAATGATGGCGATCACGACGAGGAGTTCAATGAGAGTAAACGCTTCGCGGAAAGATTTAGGAGTGCTGCTACGGGGGGTGCGGTGCATGATTTACGTTTACTTTTGTTCCGTCGTGCCTCCAAAGCAAGCCCTAGTTTAATAGTTATTAAACAAGCAGAACGCCCAACAGGATTGGCCAGGTAGCATGGCAGATGGTTGCTCACGGCTGTTTGCCGCAGCGGCCTGCAGACCCCTTGCCGAATGATCGCACGGGCGCGGCGAGAAGCTAGTGTAGTGTCTCACAAACGACTGGAGTTATTTTTTGCGGTTTTTTGGCGCTTTGATCGCGCAGCGGTGGAGCCCGGCTTGATTTGCTCCAAGGTCTGACGACAACCTCTGAGTTTCTCGACGATGGACTCCACTGTTGCGGTCCAGACGAAAGGTTTCGGGTCCTTGTTCCAGACGGCCATATATTCGTAGATGGCATCGACGAGATCTTGGAGGCTGACGAAAACACCACGGCGGATGCGCTTGCCGGTGAGCTCTCCAAACCAACGCTCCACGAGGTTGAGCCAGCTTGAACTCGTCGGGATGAAGTGGGCGACAAAGCGAGGATGGCGCTTTAGCCAAGACTGCACGCGCGGATGGGAATGCGTGCCGTAGTTATCCATGACGAGGTGAAGTGTGACCTCGCCGGGAAACTCCTGGTTGAGGCGGTTGAGGAACTTGATGAACTCCTGATGGCGATGGCGTGCATAGCACTGGCCGACGACCTTGCCCTGAGCGATCTCCAGAGCGGCGAAAAGCGTGGTGGTGCCGTTGCGCTTGTAATCATGGGTCATCGTCCCGCATCGGCCCTTTTTGAGAGGCAGGCCCGGCTGGGTGCGGTCCAAGGCCTGGATCTGACTCTTCTCGTCGACACAAAGCACCAACGCTTTCTCCGGCGGATTGAGATAGAGGCCCACGACATCGGTGAGCTTCTCGAAAAACTTTGGGTCGCGGGAGAGTTTGAAGCTCTTGGTGCGGTGAGGCTGGAGGTGATGGCTCTGCCAGATGCGGTTCACGGTGGCTTTGCTCACCCCATGGGCCTTGGCCATCGTGCGGCAACTCCAGTGGGTCGCTGCCGAAGGCTTGCTCTGCGTCGTGGCGTCCACGATGTTTTTGATCTTCTTGGAGCTGAGGCTCGCCTTGCGCCCGCGACCTGCCGCGACTTCCCAAAGGCAATCAGGACCCTCGGCCAAGAAGCGTCTGCGCCAGAGCGCCACCGTCTTGAAGTTGATGCCAAGTTCGGAAGAGATCACCTTGTCCTGCTGGCCTCGAGCCGCCGCCAAAACAATCCGGCAGCGCTGGGAGACTTGCTGGGGAGTGCGATGAGCGGCAACCCAGGTCTCAAGCTCCTGAAGATCAGACTCTGAAAGGATCGTCGGGGGGGCAACACGTGGCATTACGGGAAAGTAACCCACCCGCAAAATAACACCAGTTATATATGAGACACTACACTAGGCGCGGCATCTGCGACCAAGCCGACAGGAAAACCAACATCACTCAACCACC
>JBAXVK010000097.1:0-2257 GCA_037129175.1 Polynucleobacter sp.
AAAAGTGTATGGAGACAAGGGTTTTGCGTGGAATCATATTGATACGAAATAAAAAATTTGTAGCCATTCTTAATTTTGCTATACTACAAGCATATGGAACTTACAACTATACAGAGTCAGACCCCTACTCCTGAAACTAACTCGCCACTGACTCAACAAAAATGCATGGCATGCGAGGGTGGTGTCATTCCTTTTTCAAAGATAGAGGCAGATATATTATGCAAGCAAATTCCCGGCTGGGATATTTCGCTTGATGCTAAAAGTATCGCCAAGCGATATGGTTTTAAAGACTTCAATGAAGCTCTTGTTTTTGTAAATAAGGTTGGCGTTTTGGCTGAATCAGAGGGGCATCATCCGGACATATATCTGAAAGACTACAAATTTGTAGAGCTCACACTGTCCACCCATGCAATTAACGGACTCTCTCAAAATGATTTTATTCTTGCGGCAAAAATAGACGCCTAATGTACTAGTATAATTCCATTAAACTATGATTAATCATTCTCCCTGTTATAGTTCTCGCAATGAAATCATGGTGGATATTAATAAATAACATTATGAAAGAATCTTTGACAAAAAAGCTCGATTTTATAGTCATAGGCGCAGGTATTGCCGGGCTTTCGTGTGCTTATCACCTCACCAAAGATGGTTACAGCGTCATGGTGTTCGAGAAATCGGACGGAAAAGATAATGCAAGCTATGCCTCTACCGCGGAGATGAATCACGATCCGGACGCAAGCTGGGATAGGATCATAAGTAAGTTTGGTATTCGGGGGGCAAGGTACATCTGGAAACTTTCTGAATTTTCTGCGCAGTTACTTACGAAATTCGCACATCGTCCGGGGTCGGAACACTTTTCGACCAAGCGAGTGCCGGCGCATATTTTTACCTATGACCAGAAAGGCGTAACGCTCTTAAAAAAGAGATTTGAACTATATAAGAAAATAGGGGCACAGGTTACGTTCACAGAAAACGCAAAATCTCTGCACAAGAATTTTCGTTCCTCGATTACTATAAAAAACGAAGGCGCAACAAATAACCAAGCTCTACTAATAGCTCTCCGGGCCGCCACGCACGAACAGGGTGGCAAAGTTATTTACAAGACGCCAGTAGTAGATCTCAAGGTCAACAAGCGGGGGGTAGAAGTCAGAACAAAAAAAGGGAATATATTTCATACAAAGCATGTGATACTCGCGACAGGCGGAATAGAGCTCATTAATCTCCCGATCAAGATTGGGAGAGAGCGAACGTTTGTTGTGAGTTACAAAAAGCGAAATATGGACAAACTTTTCTCGTCTTCGCTCCTGTGGGATACAGCTGAGCCATTTCATTACATCCGTTCATTTGTAGGAAAGCGACTTTGGGTCGGAGGAGAAGACGTGGCAGAGGAATCCTATACACCTAGCTCGGACAAAAGGCATATTGCTGCACTGGATAAATATTCCAGAGAAGTATTGGCACTTGATTCCTCATACGTTCTTGAAAAGAAAAAAAGTTGGAGCGGAGTTTTTTTTCCGACCGCGCGTGGATTGCCGTATATTGGCGACGTAGCCGGAACACCTATAAAACTTGCATTAGGATTCGGTGGAACAGGTATTCTTATGTCTTTTGTATCTGGATATCTAATTTCCTCATGGCTGAAGAAAAAAGAAATGAAATACAAACCGCTGTTCAAGATATGGTGAACTTTTACTCCGAATTGGGGAGCTAAGATGTCGTGGAAAAGGGGCTGGAAAACTGAGGCTTTTAGTGTCTGATCAATACAAATAAAAAAACTCTAACTTTTGTTAGAGTTTTTTTATTTGTATTTAAGATGTATTTATTTTGGCATCAAGACTGAGTCGATGACATGGATTACTCCGTTTGTACATTCTATGTCTGCTTGTACTACTTTGGCGTCGTTTACCATAACTCCATTTGCAGTGTCTATTTTAACTTCACCACCCTGTACTGTCTTTGCAGAAGTTAGACCCATTACATCAGAAGCCATTACTTTTCCTGCCACTACATGGTAAGTAAGTATAGCTGTTAGCTTTGCTTTATCCGCGAGGACTGCATCGAGAGTCTCTTTTGGAATTTTGGCGAAAGCCTCATCAGTTGGAGCAAATACAGTGAAGGGCCCTGCACCAGATAGAGTGTCTACTAATCCTGCTACTTGTACTGCAGTGACCAGTGTTTTAAACGATCCTGCCGCGACCGCTGTTTCTACGATATTTTGCATATATTTATTTCAAGTTGATTAAGTATTGTTAATGCA
>JBAXVK010000098.1:0-2222 GCA_037129175.1 Polynucleobacter sp.
ATACAGTTGTCCCGCTGCGGTTGCGGTCATCATGCCACGCAGCAAGAGCATGACGCGGCAGTCGCGGATCCCGTTACTTCCAGCAGTGATCGGGAGGTTCTGGGCGGTCGAGTCGTCGAGTCGGCGGTCATGCGCGCCCTTTTTCCACAGGATGAGATGCGCAGGCGTTTTCTTCATGTCGTAGGCGCAGCTACCGCGTTGTCAGAAGTGGTTCCGCTTGTTTGAACAACTTTCCCCGATTTATAAGTGGAATCCGGGCGGGTTAGATACGGTGCAGAGTTGTACGGTACGGAGAACGTCACCTGAGAGCAACGCGCATTCGTAGTGAACAACTCGGGGCGCACCGAAGATTTCATTCTATGCTGCTTTTGCCATTTGTGGTCACTGCCGTCCGGAGATTTTGCCACAAACCTCTGTAAGCGGCTGATAGCAAATGAAGAAGATGAGCGAAAGGGTGTTACCGACTTCGATGTTCATGAAATTCTCTGAATCTGTCACAGGAACGCTTAGGTGATGTACCAAGCCGGCTGCAATACGCGAGACACTGCCGAGATTTTCCGGAGGTGTTCCGATGTATTCGGGGAAACTGGTATTCGCTCAACTGATGGAGCATTTGCCACTGCACACGTTTCGCCGGTGTGTCGCGAGATACCCCGGAAACTATCCGGCGCTTTCCTTCTCGCATCTGGATCAATACCTGTGCATGGTCTTCGCGCAGTTGACCTATCGAGAGAGCCTGCGAGACATCGAGACCTGCCTGCGAGCGCACTCGGCCAAGCTCTACCACTTGGGCATCCGGGGTGGCATCGCGCGCAGCACTCTGGCCGACGCCAACGAAAAGCGCAACTGGCGCATTCACCAGGACTTTGCTCTGAGTCTCATCAGCATCGCCCGTCGGCTCTACGCAGAGGACAGTTTCGGACTGGAGTTGAAGAACACGGTCTATGCGCTGGACTCGAGCACCATCGACCTGTGTCTGGCACTCTTTCCGTGGGCGCGCTTCCGCAAAACGAAGGGCGCGGTAAAACTGCATACGTTGCTCGATCTGCGCGGATCGATTCCGACCTTCATTCACATCTCGGACGGCAAGCTGGGGGATGTGAATATTCTCGATCAGTTGGCTTTCGAGGCCGGCAGTTTCTATGTCATGGATCGCGGTTATATCGATTTCGCTCGGCTCTATGTCCTGCATCAAGCCCAAGCTTTCTTCGTCACGCGTGCCAAATCCAATTTGCAATATCGACGTGTTTATTCGCACCCCATCGACAAGACAACCGGCTTGCGCTGCGATCAGACCATCCGGCTCACTGGCACCCATCCCAGCGAGGACTATCCGATCCACTTGCGGCGAGTGAAGTTCTACGACGTCAAACACGACAAGTTGCTCGTCTTTCTTACCAACAATTTCGATCTGCCGGCCCTCACTATCGCCGAACTGTATCGCTGCCGATGGCGGGTGGAATTGTTCTTCAAGTGGATCAAGCAGCATCTGCGGATCAAAGCGTTCTTCGGTACCTCGGAGAACGCGGTCAAGTCCCAAATCTGGATCGCCATATCGACCTACGTCCTCGTTGCCATCGTCAAGAAACGCATCAAATCCGATGCCTCACTCTACACAATTCTACAAATTCTGAGCTTGACTCTGTTTGAGAAAACACCGTTGATTCATCTGCTTGCAAACACGGAACCTATACCGGAGAAATCAGGAATGGATAACCAATTGATTTTATTTACGGAAATCTCCGGACGGTAATGAGTCGGAAGAGGGAAACTCTCAACGCGGGGGACGCAGAGGTGCGCAGGGGAAAGCACATCGTTAGGTTTGATTGATTTTTACCCCGCGCCCCTCTGCGTCCTCCGCGTTGGGAGGTTGGTTTGTTCGTGGTGTTATCGAAGACGTTGCGAATTTCCCCACGAGGCTAGCCCTCACACCGCGCAATGTCCATGATTTCCCCAACATTCGGCAGCGTTTCCAGCCGTTCCACCTCGGCTATCATTCGTTCTGCTGCTTTTGCGTCCAGCACGCGCCTTGCGCACGAAAGAAACTTGGCGATTCGTTGTTCGCGCGTCAGAGGATAGCCGACCCATCCGGAGAGTTTGTCGACACGCTTGGATACCTGGCGGCCATCCGTTAGCCACACTTTGACGATGCTGTGCATGGTGTCGAAATCGAGCACTATGCCATCGTCGGGCGTAATGCGCAGTTTGGATAACAGCGCTAC
>JBAXVK010000099.1:0-2195 GCA_037129175.1 Polynucleobacter sp.
TGGTGTTCAGGCGGCATATGGTATTGATGTACGCAGTTATTCTCAGCATATTTTTCCCACTGATTGGGATTGGGTTCGCCTTTGAGAGGTTTTTCACCATCCTTGCCACGCCATCCAGAGAGAAATCCAATGCCTGAATCAGGTGCGGTCTGAAAGCGTGTAATAAAGTCTGGGTAGTCTTTGAATTTGCGCTCACCTTCTGGTGTTGTAAATGCTGGAAACTTTAAGCGAGAGGCGAGTTCAATCAAGACTTCCTGAAATGGCTTACATTCACCCAAAGGCTCGAGAACTGGAATGCGGACTGAATCAACCGGACCATCAAATTCTGAAATCGGGCGATCTAACATGCTCATGACGTCGTGACGCTCTAAATAAGTAGTGTCTGGCAATACAAGATCGGCAAAGTCCACCATTTCTGATTGGAAAGCATCACATACGACTAGGAATGGGATCTTAAATTCGCCATCATCATTCTTAGCATTCAAATGTTCCCGCACTTCCATCGTGTTCATCGTGGAATTCCATGACATATTGGCCATGAAAATCATTAAAGTATCAATCGAGTAGGGATCGCCTTTTACTGCATTCGTGATGACGTTGTGCATCAAACCGTGAGCAGCTAAAGGATGTTCCCAAGAATAGGCCTTATCAATCCGCAATGGGTTACCTTGTGAATCTAGTGCTAAATCTTCTGGTTGTGTTGGCCAGCCCAAAGGCGGTTTGGCTAAGGGAGTATTAGGCTTAATATCATTCTCAGATGATGGGGGCTTTGCATTTGGCGGCACTTGTCTTGGGTATGGTGCCTTATGTCTAAAACCTCCTGGGCGATCAATGGTACCTAATAAAGACATCAATACCGCCAAGCCACGAGTGGTTTGAAAGCCATTTGAGTGAGCAGAGAGCCCACGCATTGCATGAAACGCAACAGGCCTACCGGTTACAGAGTCATGCTTTTCTCCCCAAGAATCTGTCCACGATATTGGTAGCTCAAATTCTTGACCAAATGCAGTATCTGCAATCTCTAACGCAAGCTTACGAATTCTTGCCGCAGGAATACTGGTAATTGCTGATGCCCACTCAGGAGTAGTTTCACTTACCTGTCTTTTAAGTAGTTCAAATGCAGGGACTACTTTCTTCCCTTGATGGGGACCTGGCCCCATCGTATAGTCACCAAGCAATGCGGGAGATGTGCCCTGTTTATAGCAGGGCTGCGCACTTTGAGTTTTTTCGTCCCAAATGTATTTGTTGTGGGGTAAATCGAGATTGATCGGATCTGAATCTGGATCGTATAAAAATAATCCTTCTTCTGCACCAGAATCCATGCACACTAATTGTGCTGAGTTACTAAAGCGTTTTAAGAATGGTGCATCATATTTCTCAAGGCGAATCAGTTCATGCATGAGTGCCATAAATAGGGCTCCATCAGTACCAGGCTTGATCGGGATCCACTCATCCGCAATTGCTGAATATCCAGTTCTGACTGGGTTAATCGAGATAAATCGACCACCCGCTCTTTTAAATTTAGATAGTGCAATTTTCATTGGATTGCTGTGATGATCTTCAGCAGTGCCGATCATGACAAACAGCTTGGCCTGATCTAAATCCGGGCCACCAAATTCCCAAAAGCTTCCACCAATGGTATAGATCATTCCTGCAGCCATATTGACTGAGCAGAACCCACCATGAGCAGCATAATTCGGTGTACCAAATTGCCGTGCGAACAAACCTGTTAAGGCCTGCATTTGATCTCGTCCAGTGAACAGCGCAAACTTTTTAGGGTCGGTGGCACGTATGTGGCTCAGACGTTTTGTGAGAATTTCAAAGACTCTATCCCAGCTAATGGCTTCAAATTCACCATCTCCGCGGTTACTACCAGCCTTTCTCAGCAGTGGTTGAGTAATGCGGGCAGGGGATTTTTGCTTCATGATTCCTGAAGCCCCCTTGGCACAAATCACGCCTTTGTTTAATGGGTGATCTGGATTGCCATCAATGTAGACAAGCTCACCATCACGCAGGTGTGCGCGGATACCGCATCGGCATGCACACATGTAGCAGGTCGTTTTCTTAATCTCTGTTACGGCCTCTTGCTTCTTGAGAGGGTCATGCACCGGGTCATTTGAAAATATTTTGAACATAGCTTTACTTATTTATTGAGGTTGTTTAGCAAGCAAAATAGCCATTGCAGCAGATGCCAC